>JAAYUL010000017.1 GCA_012517675.1 Clostridiales bacterium
CAACCTATACACAAAAATTCCATGATCTGCAGGACACTCATTCACTTCGTTTTGCTTACGGCAGCAGTTACCGGCTCCGCTTTATATTTTGAATGGTTTTCCTTTAGAGAGCCCGGCATTGCGATAACCTTCTTCGGGCTTTATATTGCCGTGTATCTGATCATCTGGATGGCTAATTTTCTTGGAGACATCATAGACGAAAGAATCATGAATCTGAAACTGGAAGAATACAAATTAAGACAAAAGTAGGAATTCTTTATTAGTATGAGAGGATTCGGTGATATGGGAAAAGACAATAAGAAGAATTCTGCAACATTTACAGGGCTGGGTTTAATATTCGGGACCGCCCTAGGCGCGGCACTCTGCATGATCATTTCAATCAATATTCTATGGGCAGGCACAGGTACCGCAGCCGGACTGATACTGGGAGCGGTGATCGACAGCCAAAAATCCCGTAAATAAAAGGTGGTGGTTTCATGTGCTTTGTTAAAGGTACAAGACACGGTGCCTTATTTGTCACAGTAACAATACTCTGGACATGGGGTTTACTGTCTGTTCCAGCCTTGCTAGGACTTGATTTCGAAAATACCGTCACCCAGGTAGCATATACGCTGGGCGGCGCTTCCCCATCAATAATAGGGTTGATCTTCGTACTTCTTTCGGGCGACAGAGAGTATATGCGCTCCTTCCTTTGCCGAATCGTGATGTTAGGCAAGATAGGAAAACCAGGGTTTGTGGTCCTATTCGCGCTTGTTCCGGCCGTAACAGTTCTATCCGCCTTTATCAGTCAGCTATTCACTTCTGCGCCGCCGGATTGGTCAAAACTCAGTACTTATTTAAAAGATCCCGCCAGCCTTATCGCATTCGTGGCCTTTACGCTGATTTTCGGGCCGCTTGCCGAAGAACTCGGTTGGAGGGGATATCTGCTGGACTGCTGGAAGGACAGGGGAATTTTGGTTTACGGAGCCGGAATCGGACTTATCTGGACTGTCTGGCATTTGCCAATGTTTTTTATCGCGGGCAGCTATCAGAACTCGCTTCTGATGCACGGGGCGGAGCCAGTACTATGCTTTACTCTGTCGACCATAGCTCTCGGCGTTATCATAGGGGAAATTACAAAACGAAGCGGAGGCATACTGGCGGCGGTCCTGTTTCATTTTACGGTCAACTTTACGGGAGAGCTTAGCCCGCTTACACTGGTGGCGGAATTGATTAGAACGGTTGCGTTTACGGTGATAGCTCTAGGTATGATATTTAGCCATTATCATACAAGGAAAGGGGTTTGCAATGGGAATCACGGTTCGACATAATTCAAAGCGAGAACTGATGGTATTTTTTGCGGCGACGTTTACAGTTTCGTGGCTTCTGTGGCTTCCCGCGCTGCTGATACAAAGCCGTATCATTTCTATACCGGTTTCCTGCAATTTTTTCCTGAGGGCCGGAAGCTTTGGACCGTCGGTATCGGGCCTGATTCTGGCATATGCTTTCGGAGGGAAAGCAGAGTTGCGCTCCTTGTTCAGATCTATGACAGATATCCATATCAGGCCTAAATGGCTGCTTTTTACCTTCTTTGTTTTACCCGGGGTATCCGCGGTTTCATGCCTTATTTATTGGCTTACCGGCGGCAGATTGCCACAGCCGCAGTTTGAACTATGGTTCGTCCTTGTTGCTTTCGCGTACATTCTGGTTTTAATGGGCCCGCTGGGCGAAGAGGCGGGATGGCGGGGATTCGCGCTAAAGCGAATGCTGCGGTATGTATCGCCGATAAAATCGGCGCTGTTGCTGGGAATCATCTGGTCGCTTTGGCATCTGCCTCTGTTTTTCATAGAAGGAACAACACAGAACGCTCTTGCCGCATTCGGCCTGCTCCCGGCGTTCTCCTGCTATCTTCTGTATACCGTGATGATTTCAGTTTTGATTACCCTGCTTTCCGTCATGGATGGCGGCAGCATTCTCGGCTCCATGCTGTTTCATACAATGGGAAATCTGTCTCTTGGCGTGATGCCGCTGATTTTCTCAAAGAGCGGTGCGGTGATCCTGCTCCTTGTCCTGAGCGCTGCAACCGCCGGTTTTACTTATAAGCACAGAAAAATAATGTTTTATAAAGGAGAAATATAATGAAAAAAGCGATTATTGCGATCCTTCTTGTGGTTCTTTTTATTATAGGGGTTTTATACTGTTCGCAGTATGTTTTAAGCCAAACTGAAGGGCCTCAGAAGGCATCCGTCTCGATTGAACCAACGGAAAATGAAGCGGCGCAGACGTCGGACCTGTCCCCGGAAAAACCACCGGTTGCCCTTGAGAAAGCGTCCGATATCAAAACGGACAGCGGAAGATATTCGGGACAGGCGGACAGCAATTTCATCGAAATAAAAATAAGCGGAGTGCCGGATGAAAACGCCGCAAAGGTTTTTATGCTTTCGGAGAATTTGAAAAATGAATTCAATGATCTTGGACTTGAAACCGGGGACGATATAAAGTTTGATTACTATGTCAATGAGAGCGAACAGAATGTGCTCGTAAGCATTGAAAAGATAGAGTGATTCAACATAAAAAGTCATAATTCAGTCTAAAGGAGAAAAACAAATGTCTATAAAAAAAATTACGCTGGCGGTTGGTTTAACTTTAATTATTTTAATGGCGGGTTGTACGAGAGGAAGCTTTATCACAATTAAATCCCACGAAAACAATACTCCTACCTCCATGTCGATGAGCTATGAAAAGTTCAGCGGATCCAAATTAAAAACCATATCGCTGGATGAACCTTCAGATGTCTCTGTAGTTGTTTCTACGGAATCCGGCTCCCTTGACATTTCCATTACAGATAAGGACGGATACTCGTATTATGCGGGAACCGACATACCTTCGTCCTCTTTTCGCGTCAGTCTTGACAAGCAGGGAAAATATGAAATAACAGTCAACGCCGATAATCACAAGGGAAGCTATAATATCTCCTGGGATAAGACAGATAAGACTTAAAATCGAGAACACTGCGAAATAGTCAACAGTCTTCCTCAATCGACGACTATACGGCCAGATATCCCTTGAACCGTTTCAATAATTGCTACTAACCCTTAAACTTATTCATTTTGGGGTGTAAATTATACTAAAAACTCTGGTTTGCACCACAAATGCACCAAAGCTCGAAAAATGCACCAAAATACTGCTCGTTAACGATTTGCCGGAGGCGCGGCGACGGTTGGAAGTAAAATCGGCGTTTCAAAGGCAAAAAACGATGCTCGACGTGGCTGGCGGTTTTCGCGTTTTGAAACGAAAACAGCCCGAAAAGCCTGCAAATACGGCATTTTCGGGCATAAAGATGTCGCAGAGAACGAATACAATCATTGTATCAATTCTCTGCGACATAGTTGGTGCGGGTAGCAGGACTTGAACCTGTATGGATTTCTCCGCAAGAACCTAAATCTTGTGCGTCTGCCAATTCCGCCATACCCGCGTGAAAAGCGCGGTGTTCCGCGCCTTTTGTTATTATACCTTACGTTTTGCGGTTGCGCAACCGCAAAATTACAGAAGCCCCTGCTCCAGCATGGACTGCGCGGCCAGCATGGCGCCAAGCTTGCCGCTGTGGTAATTCAGGCCGCCCTGCATCCACGCGGCATAGGGCTCGCGCAGCGGCGCATCCGCGGAAAGCTCAATGGAAGCTCCCAGCGTAAACGCGCCGGCGGCCATGATCACCTTGCAGTCGTAGCCCGGCATGTCCCACGGCTCGGGGGTGACAAACGAGTCCACCGGGGCGCCCTTCTGCACGCCGCGGCAGAAGGCGATGAGCGCTTCCTCCCGGCGGAGCAGGATGGCCTGAATGATGTCCGCGCGGGGCTCGTCCCATTTCGGTGTGACGCCGAAACCCAGCAGGCTGAACAGAGCGGCGGTAAAGGCGGCCGTTTTCAGCGCTTCTCCCGTTACATGCGGCGCATGGAACGCACCCATGAACAGCTCGCGGTTTGCGCCGAGCGTCGCACCCACCTCGCGGCCCGTACCCGGCGTGGTCAGACGGTAAGCGCAGCTTTCCACCAGGTCCCCTCGGCCCGCGATGTATCCGCCCGTCGGGGCGACGCCGCCGCCGGGATTTTTAATGAGCGAGCCGGCCATCAGGTCCGCGCCGCGGGCCGTCGGCTCCTCCCGCTGAACAAACTCGCCGTAGCAATTGTCCACCATCACGATGCAGTCCGGGGCTTTTCGCTTCGCAATTACCGCGATTTTCTCAATCTCCTCCACGAACAGCGAGGGCCGCAGGCTGTACCCGCGCGAACGCTGCACGTAGACCATGCGGATTCCCGGGTGGATGCGGCGCTCCATTTCTGCGTAGTCGGGGGTGCCGTCCTGCTTGAGCTCCATCTGCTCATAGCGGATGCCGAACTCCCGCAGGGAACCGTTTCCGTCTCCCGTCAAACCGATGACGGCGCGCAGCGTGTCGTACGGGATTCCGGTTACGCTGAGCATCGTGTCGCCGGGGCGGAGCACGCCGAACAGCGCCACCGTGAGCGCGTGCGTGCCGCAGACAAAATTGTGCCGTACCAGCGCGTCCTCCGCGCCAAGTGCAAAGGCATAGACCTTGTCGAGCGTGTCGCGGCCCCGGTCCCCGTAGCCGTAGCCGGTTGAGGCTGTAAAGTGGCTTTCGCTTACACCTGCCCGTGCGAATGCGGCCATCATTTTCTGCTGGTTGTATTCGGTGGTTCCGTCGATGGAACGGAAAACCGGTTCCGTCATCTGCGCGGCCTGCGCCGCGGCGCTCCGTATTTTATCGTCAATTTTGAAATAGGGATACAAATAGATTCCTCCAATGGGTGTTTCATTCGATTCTTCCGCCTGCTTGTTAAAGCATGAGTTCCGCGAAGGTGCCGCCCGGCAGAAAGTCGAGCGAACGGTAAAACGCTTCGTTTTCATCCTCCGCGCGGAAAACGGACACTTTTTTCTGCGGAAGCCGGGAAAGCAGCGCTTCCGTCACGGTGCGTCCCAGGCCCATGCGCCGGAATTCCGGCGCCACCGCGACCGCGGAAATCACCGCGTGCGGCCCGGCCATCGCCGCGCATACGGCGCAGACGGCCAACGCGCCCTCTTTGCGGATTCCCACCGCAAGCGCCGTGCCGTGGCGAATCCGGTGCGACAAATCGAGGTAGAAGGGCTCGAATTCCGGAACGGGGAAGCTCGGGGATTCGCAGCGGCACAGCAGGGAATAGATGTCACGCACCCCGGGGTTGATCTGCGCGTCCGCGGGCAGCGTGTACTTCTTAATATTGGAAAGCGTCATCACCGCGCCTCGCCGCACTGCGGGAAGACTCATTTTTCCGGCGGTTTCCCAGGAACAGAGCAGGCGGGACGCGCCCGACATGCGCAGAAACGATGCCAGCTCCTCCAAATCCGCGGCCCTCCGGATCTCCAGAATAACGGTGTCGTCCAGCTTGCAGACGGCGGCCGATTCCCCTTGCGTCCAGAACTGGGCGAACGGCTCGGAAAGGCCGTATGCTTCGGCCGCCGCCAGAATCCGGCAGCCGAGGGCCGTTTTGCCGAACGGCTCCAGCGAGGGGAGATGCTCCGTTTTCAGTATCATGATGTTTCGCCCGCAATCTGTGCCGCCAGCACCGGAATCAGCCTGCGCGCGGATTCGTAGTCCTGCTGCGAAATCATGCCGACCGCGGAGTGCAGGTATCTGCACGGGAGGGAGACCGCGACGGTGCGCACGCCGGCGCGCGAAACATGGATGGCGCCCGCGTCGTTTCCGCCGGCAACGGCGCGTTTCGCCTGGCATTTTACGCCCGCCGTTTCCGCCGCGGAGAACGCCATTCTATAGTATTCCTTATCGTAAATTGTGTGCCTGTCCATAAAAGAAATGGCCGCGCCTTCGCCAAGGCAGCAGACCTGCCGGTCCTTTTCCACGCCGGCAATATCGGCGGCAGTGGTGGATTCCACCACAATGGCGGCCTGCGGGTCCACGGCGTAGGCGGCTGTTTTGGAACCGCGCAGCCCGATTTCCTCCTGCACGGCGAACACGAAGGTCATGTCGTATTCGAGCCTGTCCCGGAGCATCTCGATCAGGATGGCGCAGCCCGCGCGGTCGTCCAGAGCGCGGCTCTTGACCATGCCGTGCGAGGTGTCGAAGAGCGAATCGAAGCAGACCGGGTCGCCCGGCGTCACATAACGCTCCGCTTCCTCCCGGTCCTTCGCGCCGATGTCGATGGAAAGCTCCTTGAGGGGGACGGATTTTTCCTTTTCCTCTCCGTCGAGCAGGTGGACCGGCTTTACGCCGATCACGCCGGGAACATTGTCTCCCACCGTGACGGATTTTCCCGGCAGCACGCGGCGGTCCATGCCGCCGACCGGGCTGAATCGGAGCAGTCCGTCGTCCGTGATATAGGTGACGATCATGCCGACCTCATCCATGTGGGCGTTGAGCATCAGCCGGGTTCCGGGCCGTTTTTCCCCTTTTTTGAACACGATCAGGCTGCCGAGCGGCGTGACCTCCACGCTGTCGGCATACGGCTTCACTTCGTTTAAAATGAGTTCGCGCACCTCCCGTTCGTTGCCGGAAACGGCGCGCGCGGAGCAAAGGCGCTCCAAAAGGCTCCAGTCCGCCATCACTCCACCTCCTTGAGGTATTCCGCCATCAGACGGGCGGTGTTTTCCACGTCTGCCAGATCCGCGACCTCGGCCTGCGTGTGCATGTAGCGGAGCGGGATGGAAAGCAGCTGCGTCGGCACGCCGGCGCGTGTCATGGCGATTTCGTCGCAGTTCGTCCCGGTGGAATTCCCCATGACGTCAAGCTGATACGGCATTTCCATGCGCCCGGCCAGCGCGATCATCCGGTCCGCCATGCCGCGGCTGAGCGCGGGCGCGAGGCCGATCATCGGTCCGCCGCCGAGCTTGCCGCATTTTTCCGGCGCGACGTCCGGCTGCTGCGCAAAGCCCACGTCCACGGCGATTGCCTGCGTGGGGTCGATCGCATACGCGCCGGTCACGGCACCCTGCCCGCCGACTTCCTCCCGGCTGCTGCAAAGCACGGTCAGCTCACAGCGGAGCTCAAAGTCCGCCAGAAGCTGCACGCACCGGATGAGCGAGGCGACACCGGCGCGGTCGTCCAGTGACGCGCAGGAAATCCGGCGGCCCAGCAGGTCTTTCGGCCGGGCGTACAGCGCGATCCGGTCGCCGGGCTGTACCAGCCGCTTTGCTTCCTCCGCGGAAAGCCCCGCGTCGACCGTCATTTTTTCAATTTCGGGGACCTTGTCCTCGCTGCCGTCGGAAAGGTGGGGCGGCGTGCAGCAAACCACGCCGGTCAGCTCTTCCCGCCCGTAAATCACAACCGGGCTGCCGGGCAGCACGCGGCGGTCGGCGCCGCCGGCGCGGGCCACGTGCAGAAAGCCCGCGTCATCCACTTCCGTTACGATCAGGCCGATTTGGTCCAGGTGCGCGTCCAGCATCACACGAACGGGCGCGCCCCGTTTGCCCAAATGCGCAATCACGTTGCCCAGCGCGTCCATGCGGACCTCTCCGTATGGCGAAAGCTCCTCCGCCGCAATCCGCGCGGCGGCAAATTCGTCGCCCGGTGTGCCGGGCACGGCGCAAAGCCGAAAAATCAGGTCCTTCAGTTTGTCCAATTTGCATTCACTCCGTATTACTTTAACTCATTGACGAAATCGCGGAACATTTCCCCGCGCGTTTCGTAATTCGGGAACATGTCGAAGCTGGCGCAGGCGGGGGAAAGGGCCACAATGTCGCCGGGGACCGCCTCTGCGCGGCAAAGCTCCACCGCTTCCTTCAGGGAGGAAGCATGCAGAATCTTCGGGTTGTTTTCCCTGTAGCCGGGGGCGCGGCACACGCTTTCCTCAATTTTTCCCGCGGTCGCGCCCATCAGCACAAGGGTTTTTACTTTGTCCGCCACCACGGGGCCAAAGGAGTCAAACGGGATTTTCTTGTCGTATCCGCCCGCGATCAGAATGATTTTCCGGGGGAACAGTGAAAGCATGCCGCGCGCCGTGCGGCTGGGCGTTGTGCCGATGCTGTCGTTATAATAGCGCACGCCGTCCAGTTCGCGCACCAGCTCGGCGCGGTGCTCCACGCCGCCGAAGGTGCGGGCGACCCGCGCCATGGCTTCCGGCGGAACGATTCCCCACAGGGCGCAGAACGCCGCCATGTAGTTTTCCACGTTGTGCGCGCCGGGAATCCGGATCTCGCCGGAGTTCAGCACGGGGGTGTCCGTGCCGTTGACCGAAACGACCACGCTGCCGTCTTTGAGCCACGCGCCGTTTTCGCAGCGCGCTTTGCGGCTGAACATCAGGGTCTGGCCGCGCGTTTCGGCGGCAAAACCGGCCGTGATTTCGTTGTCCGCGTTCAGCACGGTCCGGGAAAAGGCGTTCTGGTGGAGCAGAATATTCTTTTTCGCGTCCACGTACTCCCGCATGTCCTTGTGCATGTCGAGATGATTGGGGGTCACGTTGGTTACCACGGCGATGTCCGGGCTGCGGCGCATGGAAATGAGCTGAAAGCTGGAAAGCTCCGCGACCACAATGTCCTCCGGCCGGATTTCCTCCACGCGGGGAAGAAGCGGCGCGCCGATGTTGCCGCCCAGATGAACGGTCCTGCCAGCCGCCTCCAGCATTTTCGCAATGATGGTGGTGGTGGTGGTTTTGCCGTCGCTGCCCGTTACCGCCACAATGCGGCAGGGGCACAGGTCGAAAAAGACCTCCATTTCGGAGGTGACCGCCGCGCCGCGCCCGCGGGCCGCCTCCAGCTCGGAAAGATGGTATTTCATGCCCGGCGTACGGAAGACGATGTCCTCCGTCAGCCCGGCAAGGTAATTTTCTCCAAGAACAAGGCGGACGCCGAGCGCTTCCAGCTCGTCCGCGGTGCCGCCCAGCTGCTCCCGGGTGCGCCGGTCACGCGCCGTCACAAGAGCGCCTTTCTCCGCAAATATTTTTACAAGCGGCAGATTGCTGCCTCCAATTCCGCAGAAGGAAACGGTTTTCCCTCTGACAAACCGATAAAATTCCTGCGTATTCATATCCGCCCTCCAATTATCACTGCTTTTTTGTCACGCTTTTTATTATACGTTTGAGAATAACAAATAGCAAGGGATGAAACAGAAAAACGCCCCCGCCCGGCGGACGGAGGCGCGATCAATGGATTTCTTCCGGGCTTTTTCCCATATATTCGGCCGCCTGTTCCCAAGGCAGCGGGCACGCGTAACGGAACCCCTGAATGCGGTCGCAGCCGCAGGCGCGTACAAAATCGTCGTGTTCCCGGGTTTCGACCCCTTCTGCCGTGATCAGCAGATCGATGGCCTTGAAGGCGTTCGTGAGGTTTTGCACCATCAGCTGGCAGCGCCGGTTGTCCATGGAGTCCCAGATCAGGCTTTTGTCGATTTTTACCGTGTTGAACGGCAGGTCGATCACCTGGGCCAGATTGGAGTAGCCGGTGCCGAAATCGTCGAGCGCGAACCGGATTCCGGCTTCGCCGAGGCTTTTAATTTTATCCGCGATCATTTCATAGTTGCTGATCAGGATGCTCTCCGTGATTTCAAAAATGATCCGGTCCGGCGTGACGCCGCTGTCCTTTATGATCTGAAGCACCCGCGTCACGAAGTCGGGCTTTGTGAGCTGCACCACGGAAAGGTTGACGGAAACCGTTTCAAGCCCGGCGCCTTGCTGCAGAAACCGGCGGACGGACTCGCAGACCTGCCTTAACACAAAGTAGCCGATTTCTTCGATCAGGCCGGTTTCCTCCGCGATGGGGATGAACCGGTCCGGGGAAATCAGCCCGCCGTCCTCGCCGCGCAGGCGGACCAGAGCCTCCGCCTCGGTAAATCTGTTTTTTTCAATGGAGTACAGCGGCTGGTAATAAACCTCCAGCGTTTCCTCCTTCAGCGCGGCGCACAGGGTCTCGTATATTTCATGGCGGCGGCGCACATGCTCGATCGCCTCGCGGTCGCAGAAAACAGGGCGGTTGATCCCCGTTTTCCGGGCGTGCTCCACAGCGGATTCCAGCGCGCTGACCAGGTCGCCGCAGCTGCCCGCGGCGGCGGGATAACACGCGACGCCGATGGATGCGCCGATATGGCAAACGCAGCGGGGAATTTCCCATGGAGAGGCGAACCGGCCGGCGATCCGGTAAATGTCCGGTTTGGCGGTTTCCAGCCGCCGGCCCTCAAATATGGCGGCAAAGGTGTCGCCGCCCACGCGGAACACCCCGTTGGCGGGAACGATCTGCCGTAAAAATCCGACAATCTCCCTGAGGAACAGGTCGCCGTTGGTCTGGCCGAATTTGTCGTTGATAAATTTAAAATCATTCAGGGAAATTGCCATAACGACAAAAGCGGACGATTTTCGGATCAGAAAATCCAGCGTTTTTAAATAAGCGGTCCGGTTCGGCGCGCCCGTCAGCTGATCCTCCGCAAGGTGCCTGTTCTGCAGGTAAAGACAGGCGATCAGCAGGCCGCCCGCCGAAGCAATGTCGCTGAACAGAAATTCGGGGAAAATGCGCTGCAGAACGGCGAAAAACAGAATCTCGGACGGAAGCATGAGAAACCCCCGGTTCAGATCCGGCTGAATCCGGTTCCGGCCGCGGTATACCATCCGGAACATGGCGCCGCAGTAAAACAGATATACCAGGTCGCGCTCCGTCAGAAACGGTTCGCCCGCGTGCCCTCCGGAAAAATACGCGTAAGAAAAAAATCCGGCAAGCACCGCCGCGGCATAGCCCGCGTAGGGCGCCGCAAGGCAGCAAACCCCGCGCAGGGGGGCTTCGCCGGTTTCCTCCGAAATATAAGCGTGCATGTACATCGAACAGATCAGTACGGTAAGCGGCGCAAAGAGAAAATGCAGGCACAAAATGCCGGACAAAGCCGCTTCCGCCTTTCTTTCCTGCGTCGCAAGAAACAGATAAACCGAGTTGATCGAAATAGAAAGAAGAATACTGAAAAAAAGCGCCTGAAACAGGCGGTTCCGAAGCGTATGTATTACTTTGCTTCCGCGGGAATAAATCCATAAAATACTGAGAAAAATTACTGCAACGAATTCTGCGTCCAAATGATTGCCCACGTCATCACCGTATTGTTGTTTTTAATAGAATTTCAGAATTTCATTTATCAATATTGTCTAAATATCAATTTTCTTTATGATACCATGATTCGCGTGCATTGTACAGAAAAAAATCAATTCGCGGCAGCGCTGACCGGCCCGCGGAAAAGCAGTCCGGCCGGAAAACAGGCGTTTTCCATTGGCTGCAGGGGTACGCGGGGCGGCATTCCGATGAATAAAAATACCGGTACGGTGAAAAATAACCGCGGGGTGAGGCTATGAGTAAAAAAAGGATTTTTCTGATCTCTCTGGCGGCCGTGGCGGTTCTGGCGCTCGGCGGAGCCGCGGTGGCGGGTTACACCGCCGCGAACCGGTACCGCCTGAGGGTGGAATACGATTACAAGCGCGCGATGAACGATCTGAACGTCAGCGTCGACAATATGGAAACCGCGCTCAACAAGGCGGTTTACGCAAACACGCCCACCGAGCAGAACGGGCTGGCGGCAAAGCTGATGCGGGAATCGAGCGTGGCGAAAGCGGCTTCCGCGGTGCTTCCCACATCGGAAAATTCCCTTTCCAACGTCAATAAATTCATTACGCAGGTGGGGGATTTTTCCATGGCGCTTTCCAACAAAATTTCCGCCGGGCAAAAAATCAGCGAAAAGGAATACGGCACCATGAAGCAGCTGGAGCAATATGCGAAAACGCTGAAAAAAGACCTTCTCAATTTTAATCCCGATATCGGCTCCGCCGAAATCGCGCAGGAATTCGACCAGACGTCGGAGGATTTCACGGATTTTCCCTCTCTGATTTATGACGGGCCGTTTTCCGACCATGTTTTACAGATGAAGGCGCGCCTGACGCAGGGGAAGAGCGAAATCGCGCAGGGTAACGCGCAGAATATCGCGGCGGATTTTTTAAGAACCGCGCAGGACCGGCTTGAGCACACGCAGGACACGGCCGGGAATATGCCGACCTATAATTTTACCGCGAATTCGGGCGCTATCCGCGTTTGCGTGACCAAAGCGGGCGGGTATGTCGCCACCATGCAGAATTCCCGCGACGTGGTCCAGGAAAATCTGGATTACGCGGCCGCGTTAAAAAAGGCGGAGGCTTTTCTTTCCGGCCGGGGAATCGGGGACATGAAGCCGAGCTATTATGTGATCAACGACGGCATATGCACCGTCAATTTCGCTTCTGTGCAGGACCGTGTGGTTTGCTACCCCGATCTGATCAAGGTGTCCGTCGCGCTGGACAACGGGGATATTGTCGGCTTCAATTCCACCGGCTATATTATGAACCACCGGGACAGGACCTTTTCGCCCAAACTGACGCAGGCGCAGGCGCAGAAGTCGGTGAGCAGCCACCTGAAGGTGCAGAAGGGCTGCATGGCGCTGATCCCGACCCCGGGGCTGAACGAAGTGCTTTGCTATGAATTCCTCTGTTCCGGGCAGAACGGTGACCAGGTGCTGGTTTATATCGACGCCGCCGACGGGTATGAGGAACAGATCCTGATTTTGCAGCACTCCGACAACGGCGTGCTGACGGAATAGCGCAGAAGAGAGGCTGCCGCAGATTTTCTGCGGCAGCCCCTCGCGGTCCGGCAATCAGAATGGAGGGACCGGTTTGCCGTGCGGGCTGTGGACGGAACGCCGCCGTTTTGGTCAGAACAGGAGCTTTTTTGCCTGCGCGCCGTTTTCCGAATATTCGATTTCAAAGGCGAACGACCGCAGGTCGGCGCGCAGAACCGCTTTGGCGGTTTCGCTTGTGCGGCTGATTGCAAGGATATGGTCGGGCGTCTTTTCAATTTCGCAGCTTCTGTCGAACGCCGGGAATTGATTCCGGAACCGCATGAGTTCCAGCAGCTTTTTCACAACGGGCCGCTTGACTTCTTCCGCTACCTCGTCCGCCGTGTAGCCGTGCCGGTTGATGTCGCGCCCCTGCCGGGTTTTTTCCATGAGCTCGATGTCGTTTTTTCCCGCGAGCATGCCGACATAGTAGACCTGGGGCACGCCGGGCGCGAAAAACTGGATGGCGCGCGCCAGCAGGTAGGCGTCGTCGTTGTCCCCGAGCGCGGAATAATAGGTGCAGTTGAGCTGATAAATGTCAAGATTGTTATAGGCGGCCGTGTTGTAGACTTTTTTGACGTTCGCGCCCTTTTTGAACAGCAGTTCTTTTGTTTCGGCGATTTCCCCGTCGCTCAGAAGATCCTTGACATCGACGACCCCGATCCCGTCGTGCGTGTCCAGCGTGGTAAACTGGCGGCGGGGGCAGATGTTCAGCCAATGCTTCAGCCGCTCTCCGCTGCCGGTGTAAAGCGTGTGCAGCAGAAGCATGGGCAGCGCGAAATCGTAAACCCAATAGCCGTGCTCCGCCAGCTTCATCTGAATGGAATAGTGTTCGTGGATTTCAGGAAGAATCAGGGTCCCATAGGGCTTCAGCGTGTCCTGAATCGAAGAAATCAGCTGCCAGATTTCCGGTTCGACGAAAAAGCAGTCGGAGCCGGGCTTTTTAACGGCATAGGCGAACGCGTCCAGCCGGATGATGGCCGCCTGGTGTTTTGCCAGGGAAACGACGGTGTCGCGGATAAAATCCCGGGTTACCGGAGCGTTCAGATTGAGGTCAATCTGCTCCCGGTCGAAGGTACACCATATTTTTTCTTCCGTGCCGTCCCCGAAAACGGCCGTGATATACGGCGCGCGGGGTTTGCGCTTGTATATTTTGTCCACGTCGGCCTGGGTCGGTTCCCCGCCGGGCCAGAAATCCCGGTACCGGATAAACATATCTTTGTATGCGGAGGCGTCTTTTTTCTCAATGAAATCTTGAAAGTACCGCGAAGAACGCGAGATATGGTTTACCATAAAATCAAACATCAGGTAATAGCTGCGGGACAGCGCTTCCATATCGTCCCAGTCGCCGAACGTTTCCTCCACGCGGTCGTAACGCGTGGGCGCAAAGCCCCGGTCCGCCGAAGAGGGGAAAAAGGGAAGAATATGTACTCCGCCGACGGCTTCGGAAAAATAGGCTCCGAGCAGGCTGTTCAGTTCATTCAGGTTTTTTCCCATACTGTCCGCATAAGTGATCAGCATGATTTCATTTTTAAACTTCATGATTGTACCCCAACTTTACTGTTTCTTCACGTTGCTTCCCCGGGGAGCAGCGGCTGTTCTGCCGTAACGCCGGTTCGCCGCGTAATCCGGCGGGGGAAGCCGATCGAGACAAAAATCCGTAGTCTCGTTTCCAATGCATCGTTTTTGCAGACTGCGGCGTATTTTTCAGACAAGACTCAGTATACTATAACGCCTTGTATATGTCAACTGAATAGCATAATTTATGATATGCAAACAGCATAAAAATATATGATAAACATTGTAATATTTAAATATATCAGTGATAAATTGGAGGATTATAAAGAAAAATCACCTTATAAATTACAATATTGAATTTAAATACAATGGAATTATGACAATGCATCATCCTATCCGCACAGCCGAAAACGGGTGGATTCGGCGGCCCATCCCTGAAAAAATGAAAACCGCGGTCGGAAACACTTGAAAAAATACGCCGTTCAGTATAAAATTTTTCATACAGGCGAAAATCTGCTATTTTTACGAGTTCATGGGGGGCAAATCAACATGGCGAATTTAAAAGACGTCGCCGCTCTCGCGGGGATCTCGATTACCACGGTATCGCGGGTTTTAAATAACCGCGGATATATCAGCAAGGAAACGCGCAAAAAGGTTTACGACGCAATGAAAAAGCTGAATTACAGCCCGAACGAGGTGGCTCGCTCGCTGTTTCGTCAGCATACCAATATGATCGGCGTTATCGTGCCGTCCATCAGCAATCCCTTTTACGGGAAGCTTGCCGAGGCGATTGAGACCCATGCGGCGGCAAAAGGGTTTAAGGTCATGCTGTGCAACTCTTTTCATGAAACGGAAAAGGAAATCGAATACATCAAAATGCTGGAGGGCAATAAGGTGGACGGCGTTATCATCGGCAGCCGTTCCACCAATTTGGTGGAATATATGGGCACCGGGCTGCCGTTCGTGACCATTGACCGGATTTTGTCCGACAGCATCCCCTGCGTATCGTCGGACAACTATCAGGGCGGCGTGCTGGCCACGCAGTTTCTGATTGAAAAGGGATGCAAAAATCTGGCTTTTATCGGCGGTTCCCGCAAGCTGAACATGATGGCCAACAAGCGCAACGAGGCTTTTATGACGATCTGCAAGGATGCGGGCGTAAAATGCATGAGCCTTGAAACAGGGGAAGAGGAGCTGTCCGCAATGGACTATGTCGCATGCATCGAACGCCTGTTTCGGGAAAATCCGAAGGTGGACGGGGTTTTTGCGAGCAGTGACCTCATAGCGGCCCAGACGATTCAGACGGCGGTAAAAAGCGGCAGGAAAGTACCGCAGGATATCCGCGTGATCGGCTATGACGATATCATCGTCGCCCGGATGACCACCCCGAGCATTACGACCATACGGCAGCCGATCAATGAAATGGGCAGATATGCCGTCGATATTATTCTGGATGAGGCAAAAGGGGAAATTGTGCCGAAAACGACGGTTCTTCCGGTCAGGCTGATCGTGAGGGAATCCACATGACGCCGCGGGGATGAACGGCCGATCGGGAAAATAAAGGGAAAACCGCGTGCAAGCGCGCCCTGAACGGGCTGAAAAAGCCGGTTCAGGGCGCGCTTTTGCGACCGGACCAATTTTCACGCCGCGGTTTTATGAAAACGGTTGCCATTCCTTCACGTTCGGTGGGAAGGGCGTACATTATATAAGACTGCGGGCGTGCCCGGTGCGGCAGGAATCATCATGCAGGGAAAAAACACGGTGTGCCGGAACGGTCCGTTTGAGGGGGATCCAATGGACCATCGGTCCCGCGCGGGGCCGATTCCGGGTAATAACCGCGCTGTTTTGTGCTTCCGGTTGATATAAATCAATATTAAAACTTTTTTTCAGCAGAAAAAACAGGTCTGAAAATCTGCGATAAACAAATGATAATTGTGAAATATCACTATTTTATATCTGAAAAGCAATCGAAATTATTAAAAAAAATATATAGTAAACGGTTGACATATAAAAAGACTTGTAGTAATATGAGATAGCAATCAGGGCTGTAAAACGGATGAAAACATAAAACAGTTCGTAAAATTATTAGTCAAATAATACAACAAAGCATTTTCCGTATTTCAAACCCGGATTCTGAGAGCCGAAAACTGAACGGGGGGATGAGGATCAGAATTTAGAAAACCGGGGCGGCATATTTTCAGACAATATGGTGTGTTTTAAGACTTTGGTCCAGAAAAATTGTGCGTTGTTCTGTTGAATGATGAAACGATGAGGTGTAAAAGTATGAAAAAAAGAGTAAAAATAGCGAGTCTGTTGTGCGCGGTTGTCTTAATGACGGGTTCCCTGTTCGGCTGCGCGAAATCGGGGAGCAGTACGTCTTCCTCCGGCAGCGGGAATGTAACCATTACGTTTTTGAACAGCAAGGGCGAAATCGCCGACACGCTCAAGCAGGCGGTCGCGGAATACAACAAAACCAACAAGGACGGAATTACGGTAGAGCTTTCCACCATAGGCGCGGGCGGCTCGGCATATGAAGCCCTGATGGCGAAGTATTCTTCGGGGAACGCTCCGACCATCTCCATGCTTGGCGCGGGGGATATTATTTCCTTTCAAGACAAGGCGGCCGACCTGAGCGGGGAAAAATGGGTCAGCGATATTTCGAACGGCATGATCGACCCGGTCAAGCTGGACGGCAAGATTTATGCGTTCCCGTTTGCCGTGGAGGGCTGCGGGCTCATCTACAACAAAACCACCATTGAAAAGGCGACCGGAACCACGTTTGACCCCACTGCGATCAAAACGCGTTCCGACCTTGAAGCCCTTTATAAAAAGATTCAGGCCGGCGGTGTTACCCCTGTTGAAATCAGCAAGGACGACTGGTCCCTCGGCGATCATTTTATGATGTCTTCCTATTCGGCTCAGAATTCTTCCTATGAAAAGGTGCAGAGCTTCGTTTCCGGCATGAAGGCGGGAACGCAGAATCTGGCCGACAACAAAACCTTTAACGGCATACTGGACACGCTCGACCTCAACATGAAATACAATATTTACAAGAACAGCCCGCTTTCCTCCGACTATAGCAGCACGGACCCGCAGAACATTGCGGACGGGAAGGTCGCCTTCTGGTTCAACGGCGAATGGACATGGCCGAACATCAAGCAGTTCCTCACGGCGAATTCCACCGACGAATTCGGCTTTCTTCCGGTTTTTGTGAGCGACAACGCCTCCGATTACGGCAACAGCCAGATTCCGGTTGGCGTCACCAAGTTCCTGATGGTTGACCAGAAACAGAACAGCGCCGCCCAGCAGGCCGCGGCCAAAAAGTTCCTCAACTGGTTTGTGTACGATTCCAAGGGCCAGGATTATCTGGTAAACAAAATGGGCATCATCCCCGCGTTTAAAAACATCACTTCCGCGCCGGACGACTCGCTTTCCAAATCGATCAAATCCTATTTGGACAATAACAAAACGATGTATTTTAACGCCTCGCTTCCTTCGGACCACGGTTCCAAAGTCGGCGGCTTTATGCAGCAGTATCTCGCGGGAAAAATAGACAGAAAGAATCTGGCGGCTCAGATTGAAGCGTACTGGAAAGGTACCAAATAAGAACCGCACGGCAATGCTTCGGCGGATATCATGCTCGTAATTCACACTTCAATTCATAAATAGCAACAAGCGGTTGTGCCATGATTTGCTGATAGAGTGACTTGTCGCAGCCGCTTGTTATGCCGTATGCGGAAAACGGGATTTACATCTGCAGAAAAGAGGGATCATGGTGAAAAATAGCGCATCAAGCAAAAAGTTCAAACTGTTTCTGATTTTTGAAGCGCCCACGCTCTTCATCTTCGCCACGGTGGTGGGCGTGCCGTTTTTATATGGCATTTACCTGTCCATGACGGATTGGAACGGCGTTGCAAGCAGCTACTCCATGGTGGGGCTGAAAAATTACATTACTCTGCTGGGCGACGGAAATTTCTGGTCTTCCTTTTTCATGACGCTGAAATATGTTCTGATTTCGGTGATTCTGGTCAACGCGATCGGTTTTCTGCTGGCGGTTCTGGTCACTTCCGGAATCAAGGGTCAGAAAATCATGCGGTCCGGGTTCTTCACCTCAAACCTGATCGGCGGCATTGTGCTCGGCTTCGTCTGGAGCTTTATTTTCCAGCGCGCGCTGGTTTACATTGGGCAGTCGATGAACCTGCCGATATTTTCCGAGTCCTGGCTTGCCAGCACGGACAAGGCTTTCTGGTCCCTGGTGATTGTGACCGTCTGGCAGCTTTCGGGCTATATGATGATCATCTATATCGCCGGACTGATGAGCATTCCCCAGGATGTGATTGAGGCGGCCGCGATCGACGGCTGCAATTCGGTCAAGCGCACCCTCCATGTGGTTCTGCCGCTCATGGTTTCTTCCTTTATTATCTGCATTTTCCTGACCCTGCAGCGGTGCTTTATGGTGTACGACATCACCCTGTCCCTCACCAAAGGCGGGCCGTACAACAGTACGGTCCTGATCGCCATGCATGTTTATCAGAAGGCGTTCCTGTCCCATCAGTACGGCGTCGGGCAGGCCGAGGCGTTTTTCCTTTTCCTGATGGTGGCGCTTATTTCAGGGCTTCAGGTTTACTTTAGCAAGAAACTGGAGGTGGAATCGTAATGAACAGAATGACGGGAAAAAACAAATACCTGGAACTGGTCAAAATGGTGATCCTCTTTCTTCTTCTGCTTGTTTACATTTCGCCGTTCATCATTGTTCTGATCAACTCCTTCAAGTCAAACGCGGATATTCTGCGCAATCCGCTGGCAATCAGCCAGAGCCCGACGTTTGAAAATTTTGCGACGGCGTACGACGAAATGAATTTTATGAATTCGTTTTTCAACACGGTTCTTATCACGGTCTTCGGTGTGGCGCTGATCATTCTCGCTTCCTCCATGTCGGCGTATTTTCTTGCGAGAGTCCATACCCGGTTCAGCAGCGTCATATTTATGATCATGGTTGTCGCAATGGTCATTCCGTTCCAGGCCGTTATGATTCCGCTGGTTTCCATTTACGGTTCACTGGGCATCCTGAATTCAAGGGGAATGCTGGTCTACATGTATGTCGGTTTTGGCTGCAGCCTTGCCGTGTTTATCTTTCAGTCCTTTATTAAGACCAGCGTGCCGATCTCCATTGAGGAAGCTTCCGAAATCGACGGCTGCAACAAGCTGCAGACCTTTTTCATCGTCGTGTTTCCGCTTTTGAAACCGACCATCGCCACGGTCACCGTTCTGGACATGCTGTGGATCTGGAACGACTACCTGCTTCCGTCTCTGGTGCTCACCAGAGAAAATCAGCTGACGCTGCCGCTTTCGACCTATGCGTTTTACGGGTCCTTTTCCGTGGATTACGGGCCGCTCATGGCGTCGCTGGTGCTTACCATTATTCCGATCCTGATCCTCTATCTCTTCCTGCAGGACAAGATCATCAGCGGCGTTGTTTCCGGAGCGGTAAAAACCTGATTCTTCCTATCGCACTTCCAATAAAATTCTGAACGGCGGTCTGATCCGCCGCCCTGAAAGCGAAACAATGCGCCTTGAAACGGTGAAAGCCGAATCAAGACGCATTTTTTGCATATTTTTCGCAGCGGTTCCCCAAAGCCGTGAAAATCCACGGCGGAGGGTTCCCTCTTATGAATCAAAGACGGTAATGCAATTGCGGCCGCGGTTTTTTGATTGGTAAAGCGCCTTATCGGCGCAGAGCATCATGCTTTCCAGCGTTTGACAGGGCCTTTTCCGCGTTGTGCCGATGCTCACGTTTACATGGAACGGACAGCCGCAGTAAATGTACTCATACTGCCGGATGCTTTCCAGAAACGAATTCAGCATTTGCAGAATATCGTCGTCGTTCAGGCCCGGCTGCAGCACGGCGAATTCCTCTCCGCCCAGCCGGGCAACCAGACTGTCCGCGCCGAAATGCTGTTTCAGCATCCGGCCGAACCGCTGAATCACTAAATCGCCCGCCGGGTGGCCGTATTGATCGTTCACGTTTTTGAAGTGATCCAGGTCCAGCATGGAAAGATGCAGCGAGATGCCGTTTTCATTTGCTTTTGACACCCATTCCTTGCCAAGCTGAATAAAGGCCCTCCTGTTATTCAGCCTGCTGAGCTCGTCCGTCATCGCCTGCTTTTTCAGCTCGCTGTTCAACTGATAGAGTTTGGTCACATCCCGGAGTATTTTGATCCATCCGCGCGTTGCCTGATGTTCGTCAATGCTTCTGGTGATGATCACATAATACCGTTCCTCGTCGCCGATCCCTATTTTCACCACGGATTTTCCGTCCTTTTGCAGCCCCTCCAGCAAACCCGGAACACGGTCAAACAGCTTGGAAGCATATCCGTTGTTCAGGTGAATGCCCATCCTTTCAAAAAGCCGCTTTGCGCTGTTGTTGTAGTCGAGAATTTTTTCCTGCCGGCTGATCAGCAAAACAGCGTCGTTGATGCATTCGAAAACCCGGCTTCGGGCCATGGATTTTGTTCCCAGAAAGTCAAACCGGGCGACTGCCAGAATCACGAGCACGCAGGTGATTGGGAGGCACAGCGCCATATAGTCGATGACAAAACCGAACGGCCGGATCTGCGACAGGAGCAGGCCCGCAATCGCAAAAACGGAAGCCAGTGTCGTCAGCAGGATTTTCCCCTTCTGCCCTTCTCTGATTTTCACGGAGTCGCGAATCAACAGCCACATCGACACAAGGATCATGAGCATGGAATGCACGGTCTGAACATACATCCATGGCCCCGTTTTTTTCATCAGGATCAGCCTGCCGTATTCTTTCACATAACTCACCGAAGAAAAATAAAGGTGGTGGTAATCGTTGGTGAATCGGAGCGCCATGGTAACGATGGGAATGAGGTAGATGGCCGCCGCCAGCGAAACTTTATGGCGGGAGAAATGACCGGTATACAGCAATGAGGTGGTCAGCCACAGCGCGGAAACAAAGGGAATTCCGATGTACTCCACCCGGTTCCAGAATTCGATCTGCGGCGGACCGGAGGAATTCAATTCCATTGCGTACCCCAGAATGTAAAAGCACATGGCGACGCATAGCAGCAGGCTGGTTCGGGTATAGCCGGAGCCGTTCAGCGTTTTGACATACGCGCTCCAATAAACGGCAACCAGCGCGATGGAGACTAAATACAGACTGATCATAGGAAACAAGAGCATACGGTCCCCCTTAATACCCGAAGCGGCTCGGATCGTTTATCTGACACAAAAGAGCGCATTCCTGCGTTTGACCCTGCGGCGGGCGAACGATTATCACGCGCCTGAGGTCCGTTCCATGGCGGATTGCGATTCTCCGATTGCTTCCGTGATGTGAAAACCAAACTGGTTGCACCGGGGAAGCGCGGCATCCGTTCGGCGAGGGAAAAGCATCCGCCCAATTGCCTGCCTGCGAAAACAGGCCACATCCTTATTATAGCTTCTGCCGGGTATCGACGCAAGTCCATACACGCCATCCTGCAAACGCGCCCGCCGCCATTACAGAATATGACGAGCCGCTTGTCCGGCGGCTGATTGAAAAAGTAACTATCTACGAGGAAAAATTCACCGTGGAATTCAAATCCGGTGTGACGGTGGATGTGGATGAATAATCTTAAAAACAAACGAGGCACTCTACGCTATTATGGCGAAGGGTGCCTATTTCGATCTAATTGGTTGAACTAAATATCATCCTAACAAATTTTGTAATATGTAAGTTGTTTGTCTTCAAATACGCGCTTTTAATCTTGCTTGTTACAAGTGAATCGTTTCCTGATAGATGTAATCCGTCATTATAAAGTGGCTGCAAAAGATAAAAAAGTTCAGGTGAGTCTATCCCTTTTTCTTCCGCATAGCTAAGTTTTTTTATAGTCTTATGCTGTTTTATAAAATCATTTTGATCACAGGCATTTAAACTCAAGTATAGTGTTTCTTCAATCTTAATACGAACTGCTGCGATAACCATAACCGGGTTATATTGATGGTCTTCTAAATATTTATTTATTACTTCGTTGTAGAGATTTTCTTTGAAAAGCATGCTATCGCCAGAAAAAGTTCCTGAAATCGCGTTTCTTAATCCATCAGACAATATATGTCGGTCTGGATGATAATGAAAAAAATATTTTGCAATTTCGTCTTTTTCATTATCAGTAATGGTCGAGTTCTCACGCAATCTCAGAAGCTTTACAATGTCAGAATTCAAATTAATAATGCCATTTGATGATAAGTAATGAATCTTTTTCTTTTTAAAATAGTAATTTCCGAAAACTTCTGGATCTAAATGCGTTAAAATTAACGGGAACAGAATTTTCCCATCATTTTTACACTGTTCTATTGTTTGCATAAGGTAATATTGAACTGCAAGCAAATTACAACCATCTAAATAGTCAAATACTTCATCAATTATAAGAATACCCACGTCTTTCTTAATTTGGCGTTCGAAGCAGGATAAGCTTGCAATAAATGAAAGCACATCGCGTTCACCATTAGACATTGAATTGGCGCGTTCAAAATCTACAACTAATTTCCCGTGAGTCTCTTTTGTCTTAATAATTCGACCTGTCGTATTAAAAACAGATAAGCGATCATCAACTTGTATTCGTTGTTCTTTATACTCTAAATTAAGGAGAACTTTCTTTAAAATGTCATTTTCACCGTTATCATAATGGCTTTTTAGAACTTGACATATTTGCATTGCTGTAAAAACTGAATCAATCTCTTGCCAATCACTTGGCAAATCATTCATACGCTTAACACAGTCTACTAATAATGATACATTTGGGTTGGCGATAATATTGTCTATAGACGACTGTTGTATACGTCTCTTTATTGTATTAGCTGTTCCTTTTGAATTGCAGAAGCTTAGAAATAATTCAAAACTGCGTTGTATTTTAACTTGACCAATACATTTATCTATAGCCGCTTTAATGCTACATAAACTCCGAACATTTTCAGCATTTTTAAGAGCATTTCCTATGTTTAAAAATAGTTTTCCATTATCTCCAAAGCATCGCTTAATTTCGTTATAATTATATTTTAAATAGCTGTTATCTGGAATGCGAGAGCAAATTACTGCCTGTTCTACACAGAGTTCAGCTGTCG
>JAAYUL010000018.1 GCA_012517675.1 Clostridiales bacterium
CCCTTGCACGCCTGTGTCTCCCTTTCCGCACCGGGGGTTCTCGTCCCCAAGATGCGCCGGAAATAAAAAAAACACCCCAAACGGGTGCTTTTTTTGTTGGTGGACACAAGGGGACTCGGGTGTTGGCACGCTCCGCCCGCGTTCCGCGAGTCCCTCCGTCGGTTGGACCGGTCCCTTGCACGCCTGTGTCTCCCTTTCCGCACCGGGGGTTCTCGTCCCCAAGATGCGCCGGAAATAAAAAAAACACCCCAAACGGGTGCTTTTTTTGTTGGTGGACACAAGGGGACTCGAACCCATGACCTCTCGCGTGTGAGGCGAGCGCTCTAACCAGCTGAGCTATGCGTCCATGGTCCGCGTGAACGGACGAAATATGGTGACCCGGACGAGATTCGAACTCGTGAAACCGCCGTGAAAGGGCGGTGTCTTAACCGCTTGACCACCGGGCCGCATTGGTAGCGGCAATTGGATTTGAACCAATGACACTTCGGGTATGAACCGAATGCTCTAGCCAACTGAGCTATGCCGCCATGTCTCCGCGGGTCGAATGCGGAGCGTTTTATATTATATCTTACCATTCCCCTGTTTGTCAACACATAAATGTAAATTTCCTCTTGATTTCGCAAATATTCAGCGATTGGAAGAAATTCTCCGTTTTGCCGCGTGTTTTCCGCAGAGGACAGGCCGCAAAAAACGGCGCGTGCCGGCAAACCGATTTGCCGGCACGCGGAACCGGGCGGGGGAACGCCCCCTATTCTTCAAGCCCCAGAATATCCACGATGTGATTTTTGTAAAGGATCGCCTTGGCGCCGTAAACGGCCTGAATGCCTCCGCCGACCTCCAGAACGTCGGTCGCGCCGAGCTTCTTCATCTCCGCCTTGTCGACCTTGGCCATGTCTTTGACGGAAACCCTGAGCCGGGTGATGCAGGCGTCCACATCCTCAATGTTCTCTTTTCCGCCGAGCGCCGCGATGATTTTGGCGGCGCCTTCGCGCAGGGTGGACTTTGTGGTGACGACCGGCGCGGTGTCGGTATCGTCGTCCGCGCGGCCGGGAGTCATAATGTTGAACTTTGTAATGAAGAAACGGAACGAGAAGTAGTACAGGAAGAACCAGACGATCCCCACCGGAATGACGAGGATCCAGTTGGTCTTGTCGTTGCCCTGCAGAATGCCGAACAGCGTGAAGTCGATGACGCCGCCGGAGAAGGTGTTGCCGATGCGGATGTTGAGCAGGTCGGCCACCAGGAAGGACACGCCGTCAAGGAAGGAATGGAACACATAGAGCAGCGGGGCGACAAACAGGAACATGAACTCGATGGGCTCGGTGATGCCGGTGATAAAAGAGGTGAGCGCAACGCCGAGGAACAGGCCGCCGTATTTTTTGCGCTTGCCCTTCGGCACGCAGTGGTACATGGCAAGGCAGGCGCCCGGCAGGCCGAACATCATGGTCGCGAAACGGCCCGCGAAGAAACGGGTCCCGTGGGTGAACAGGCCGGTGTGGGTCGGGTCGGCAAGCTGCGCGAAAAAGATCTTCTGCGCGCCGGCGACCGAAACGCCCGCCACGGTCTCCACGCCGCCCAGCTCGGTGTACCAGAACATGGGGTAAATCATGTGGTGCAGGCCGACCGCGCCGCAAAGACGCATCAAAAAGCCGTAAAGGAAGGTGCCGAACACGCCCATGGAGGCGATCCCCTGTCCGGCTCCGACCAGAAGCTGCTGGAACGGCGGCCAGATCAGGTAAAACACCATGCCGACAAAAATCGCCGCGAAGGACGTGACGATCGGGACGAAGCGCGAGCCGCCGAAGAAGCCGAGCACGGGCGGCAGCTCGATGTTCTGGTAGCGGTTATGCAGGTAAACCGCAATGCTGCCCATGACGATGGCGCCGATCACGCCGGTGTCGATCGCACTGCCCTTGGGGTTAAAAATGGTGAGCATTGCGCCGATGGAAGCATTCATGACCAGGTAACCGACCACGCCGGCCAGCGCCGCGGTTCCCTTGTCGCGTTTGGCAAGGCCGATGCAAAGGCCGATGCAGAGCAGCAGGGCAAGGTTGCTGAATACGATGTTGCCCGCGGCGCTCATGATTTTGAAAATTGCCTGCGCCACCGGGTTTGCCAGAACCGGGTACGCCTTAATGGTGTTTTCGCTGCTGAACGCGCCGCCTATACCCAGCAGCAGACCGGCGGCGGGCAGGATGGCGATGGGCAGCATGAACGATTTGCCGATTTTTTGCAGTTGCTTGAACATGAAAATACCCTCCTCTTAATTTTCAAGAATCTCGGTGAACCTGCGCGTGATCACCTGCGGGCGGGTGATCGCCGCGCCGACGATCGCGGAATAGGCTCCCGCCGCAAACACCGCCTTCAGGTCCTCCGGCGTATTGATTTTCCCTTCCGCCAGCACGGGGATTTGAAGATGCTCCGCCAGTTTTCGGATCAGGTCGAGATTGGGGCCGGGCAGATTTTCCGAATACGGCGTATACCCGCACAGGGTCGTGGAAACACAGTCAAACCCGATTTTCTCCGCGTTCACCGCCTCTTCAAAGGTGGAGCAGTCCGCCATGACGGGGAGGTTCCGGGCACGCACCAGCGCGACCAGGTCCTCCAGCTTTTCCCCGTTCGGCCTGAGGCGCAGCGTCGCGTCCAGAGCGATCATCTCGCACCCGCTTTCAAACAGCTCCTCCAGCTCCTTCCGGGTCGGCGTAATGTAAATTTCGGAATCCGGGTAAAAACGCTTTACGATCCCGATGACGGGCAGCCCCGCCGTTTTTCTGATTTCGACGATATCTTCCTTGCTCTGCGCGCGGATTCCCGCCGCGCCGCCTTCTTTCGCGGCAAGCGCCATTCTCCCCATAATAAAAGAGCTGTGAAGCGGCTCTTCGGGCAGCGCCTGACACGAAACGACCAGTTTCCCTTTTATCTGTTCCAGCATGACATCCCTCTTCGCTTGTTTTTTCGCGCCGTGTGTTGCGGCGTGTTTTTTTGTTCGCAAATAATTTACAATTTGTTTCTATCTTTATTATATAAAAATAATTTCCTTTGTCAACTGTATTTAGGAAAAATATTTTTTATAAAGTTTAAATAAGGAAATTCCTTTTATTTAAAAGCGGTTTTATCCTTTCTAAACAAAATACACAAGCGGTTCCCGCATGAAACTGTGATGATTTTCCGGTATTCTTCTTTCGGCGGCGCCGCCGCGGCGGGAGCAGCCGGAAAACGGCGCGGGCGGCCCCCCCCTCCCTCCGGCTTTTGAAACGCGGCGCTTTTCGTGCCTTTCTTTTTTACTGTCGAATTCTGTTGATTTATTTACTATTCAGTATTATAATAGTGCCAAAATATTCCTTAAAATTAATCGGAAGTTCAGGCGTTAAAAAATGAGAAAGCGATTGAAAATCATAATTTCTCTTCTCGGCATGCTGCTGGCCGCCGGGATCCTGATCGGGCTTCGCCTTGCCGATTCCGGTCCGGCGGCCCAAACCGTCAACGCGGCCCCCGCCGCGGCGTCGGACTCCGTCCGCTCCGCCGCCCGCAGCGTTCGGGCAAAAAAACGGAAGCCCGTGCGGCCGGACGCTTCAAACCCCAAACAGAAAATCGCTTACCTCACGTTCGACGACGGCCCCTCCGGCATGACGCCAAAGCTGCTCGCCGCCCTGAAGGGCTGCCGCGTTCGGGCCACCTTCTTTGTCGTGGGGATTCAGGCCGAAAAATACCCGGGCGCCCTCAGGCAGATCGTCCGCGGGGGCAATGTGGTCGGCGTTCACTCGTGGACGCACAAATATTCCTACATCTATAAAAACATGCAAAACTTTTCGGCCGATTTTAATGAGCTGAAAGACTATATCAAAAAAGAAACGGGAATTGCGCCGAACGTCTGCCGTTTCCCCGGCGGAACCAACAATACCGTCTACCGGCATTACAGCAGCGGCCCCATCATGCGGCAGGCCGTCTCTCTGACACATCATTTGGGGTTTGCATACTACGACTGGAACGTCTCCTCCGGGGAGGCTTCCTCCGTGCCGCCCTCCAAAGCGGCGATCGTGCGGACGGTGGTTTCCCAGTGCGAAAACAAACGAACCGCCGTCATCCTGTTTCACGACACCGAAAATCAGGGCTATGTCGACGCCGTGCCGGAGATTGTGGCAAAGCTGCGCTCAATGGGGTTTGCGTTCGACACGCTCTCCCCGCAGAATCCGCCCAAATTCCGCGCAAAAGGGGTTCGGTTCAAAGCAAGGTGACGGACCTTTTCGCTCCGCAAAAGAGAAAGCCGGATTCCGGGGTTTCCCGGTTTCCGGCTTTTTTTATTGAAATCAAAGCGTAATTCTCAGAAAGAGAGCGAATAGTTCGGCGCTTCCTTGGTGATCTGAATGTCGTGCGGGTGGCTTTCCCGCAGGCCCGCGCCGGTGATGCGCACAAACTGGGCCTTTTCATGCAGCGCGGGAATGTTCGCGCAGCCGGTGTAGCCCATGCCGGAGCGAATGCCGCCCAGCATCTGGTAAACGGTGTCGGAAAGGGGCCCCTTGTAAGGAACGCGGCCCTCCACGCCTTCGGGGACCAGCTTTTTGGCGTCCTGCTGGAAATAGCGGTCCTTGCTGCCCTGCCCCATCGCGGCAAGGCTGCCCATTCCGCGGTAAACCTTGAACTGGCGGCCCTGGTACAGCTCGGTCTCGCCGGGGGATTCCTTGCAGCCCGCAACCAGCGAACCGACCATGATCGCGCTCGCGCCCGCGGCAAGCGCCTTGACAATATCGCCGGAATACTTGATGCCGCCGTCCGCGATGATCGGGACGCCGTATTTCGCGGCGACACACGCGGAATCGTAGATCGCGGTGATCTGCGGCACGCCGATGCCCGCGACGATCCTGGTGGTGCAGATGGAACCCGGGCCGATGCCCACCTTCACGCAGTCCGCGCCCGCGTCGATCAGCGCCTCGGTCGCCGCTCCGGTAGCGACGTTGCCCGCGATCAGCTGAACGTTCGGGAACGCTTTTTTCACCCTGCGAACGGCGTTGAGAATGCCGTCGTTGTGCCCGTGCGCGGAATCGAGCGCGATCACGTCCACCTGCGCCTTGACCAGCGCGGCCACGCGGTCCAGCACGTCCTGCGTGGCGCCGATGGCCGCGCCGCAGAGCAGCCTGCCGTTCGCGTCCCTCGCGGAGTTCGGGTACTGCACCGCTTTTTCAATATCCTTGATCGTGATCAGGCCCTTCAGGTTCCCCTGCCCGTCCACGATCGGCAGCTTTTCAATCCGGTGCCTGCGCAGAATCTCCTGCGCCTCCTTCAGGGTGGTGCCGACCGGCGCCGTCACCAGGTTTTCCTTGGTCATGACCGCGGAAATCGGCTGGTCGAAATCCTCCTGCGTCATAAAACGGAGGTCACGGTTGGTGATGATGCCGACCAGCTTTCCGTTTTCGCAGATCGGAACGCCCGAAATGCGGTAACGCGCCATGATTTCATTGGCGTCGCGCACGTAGTGCTGCGGGGAAAGGAAGAACGGGTTGACAATGACGCCGTTTTCGGAACGCTTGACGCGGTCGACCATATCCGCCTGCTGCTCGATCGACATGTTTTTGTGGATGATCCCCACGCCGCCTTCCCGCGCGATGGCGATCGCCATATTGGTTTCGGTCACCGTGTCCATCGCCGCCGTCATCAGCGGGGTGTTCAGCCTGATGGACTTGGTCAGGCTGGTTGTCAGGTCGATTTCCTTCGGCAGAACGTGGGATTCCGCGGGAATCAGCAGAACGTCGTCAAATGTAAGACCCTCTTTTACAAACTTACCGGAATAGTTCGTATTTAACATGTTTTCCTCCTTGTCGTTTCCGCGCCGCCAGTGCTGTGGGTTGCGCCGCATATCTTCCAACTGGATTGTATATATTTTGATATTATAGCATCGGGTTTTTTATTTTTCAATATGTGTCCGGGCAATTTCCACGTCTTTTTTGTCCATGGGCTTCAGCTTTGCGGACGCGGTAAAGCCGCAGCCCCGCGCGTTGAGGCCTTTCATTAAAATCAGGCCGTCCCGCTCCCCCGCGTAAATTTTCAAGGTGTCGCCCAGGGTGCTTTCGTTCAGGTAGTTGATCTGCACTTCTTCAAACTGGCGCCCCTCGGCCCCGCCCGGCAGAAAATCCGTCACAATGTCGGCGTAAACCGTATTGTTCAGGTGGTTGTTGTAATCGAGGTCGGAAAACCGCACCTTCCGTTCCCCCGCGAGCGGAAGATCCTCCGGCACGGTAAGCTTCGGGATTCGCTCGTCCTCCGGCATTTTTTCGCCGCTGAATATGCCGTAATTGAGGAATTCCTTCGGACGCAGAATTTTATGCGTTTCCGCGTTCGCGGCGACCGAGGTCTGCATGACGCTGATGATCGGCTCGCCGCCCGAATAGACGATGAAATCGCGGTAAAACTGAGCCCCGGCAACACCGCGCGGGTGCGTTTTGATTACAAGCTCCTCGGTGTGCACGGGCATGCGCCGGATTTTCACCCGGTTGGTAATCAGCAGGAACACCAGGCCGTCCGCGCACATTTTTTCGTACCCCAGTCCCAGAAGGGAAAGGTTCTGCTCGCTTACGTCCTGGCACATGCGCAGCAGCACGCTCAGGCGAAGAATGCACTGCGCCCCCACCTCGTAGGTCGCGACGCGGAGCGCCTTCGCGTACTCCTTTACCAGGTCAGCCATTTCGGATCACATCGGTTCCCACATAGGGGCGCAGGACCTCCGGCACGGTCACGCTGCCGTCGCCGTTCTGGTACTGCTCCACAATGGCGGGCAGCACGCGGCTGGTCGCAAGGCCCGAGGCGTTCAGCGTGTGGCAGAAATGCAGCTTTTTGTCCGCGCCGCGGTATTTCACGCCGCCCCTTCTGGCCTGGTAGTCGCGCGCGTTGGAAGCGGAGCTGACTTCCTTGTAAATGCCCATGCTCGGAATCCAGACCTCGATGTCGTAGGTGCGCGCCATGGAGAACGAACAGTCGCCCGCGGCGAGCTTGCTCAGGCGGTAGTGGAGCCCCAGCTCCCGCACCAGGCGCTCGGCCTTGCCGACCAGCTCTTCAAACGCCGCGTCGGAGCCCTCCTGCGTGGTGTACTGCACCATTTCCACCTTGTTGAACTGGTGGCCGCGGATCATGCCGCGTTCCTCGGAGCGGTAGCTGCCCGCTTCCCTTCGGTAGCACGGCGTGTACGCGATGTACTTTTTCGGCAGCTGCTCTTCCGTCAGGATTTCGTCGCGGTGCAGGTTGACCAGCCCGGTTTCCGCCGTGGGAAGCAGGAATTTTTTGTCGGTGCTGGTGGGGTTCTGAATCCAGTAGACCTCGTCGCTGAACTTTGGGAACTGGCCGGCCACATAGCCGCACTCATAGTTGAGCATATGCGGCAGCAGGACCAGCTCGTAGCCGTCCTTCAGGTGCTCGCTGATGAAGAAATTGAGCAGCGCCCACTCCAGGCGCGCGCCCATGCCGGTGTAGATCCACGAACCGGCGCCCGCCAGCTTTGCGCCGCGCTGGTAGTCGATCAGATGCAGGCTTTCGCACAGCTCCCCATGGTTTTTCGGCTCAAAATCAAACTTCGGCTGTTCTTTAAAATAGCGCAGCGGCTTGTTGTTTTCCTTGCCGCCCGCGGCAACATCCTCGTCCGGAAGGTTCGGCAGGCCGAGCAGCAGCGTTTTCTGCTTTTCCTCCAGCTCGGAAAGCTCCGCGCCGCAGTCCCTGATTTGTCCGGCAAGCTCCGTGAGCTCCGCCATCAGGGCGGAGGCGTCGCCGCCTTCTTTTTTGATCTGCGGAATCTGCTTGCTCGCCGCGTTCTGCCGCGCCTTCATGGACTCCACCCGGCCCGTCACCTCGCGGCGTTTGGCGTCGATCTCCAGAATGTCGTCAATCATCCGGTCCGCGTCGAATTCCCGTTTTGCAGCCCCCGCCTTGACCAGCTCCGGATTGCTGCGAATCAGTTTAATGTCCAGCATGTTCGTTCTCCTTTATTCCAATAAGTAATAATATTGTGTGGTTCCCCGGTTTTCCGCACCAAATCAGTCGGTGTTGAAAAATCGGACCAGATCGGCGAGGTCCTGTTCCCCGTAAAATTCTATTTGGAGCACGCCGCGCTTTTTCGAGCCGCTGACATGCACCTTGCGGCCAAGGTGCTCGTTCAGCGCAAGCTCCACTTCGCCGTAATAGCGGATCTTCGATTTTTCCTTCCCCGTTTTCGGCTTTGTTTTTTCGGTCTCCTTTTTGGCAAGCCGTTCCAGCTCTCGCACGGAAATCCCCTGCTCGACCGCCAGCTTCGCGGCCCTTTTCATCGATTCCTCGGTGGGAAAGCTCAGCAGCGTGCGGGCGTGCCCCGCGGACAGCCTGCCGGAGCCGACCAGGTCGAGGATTTCTTTCGGAAGGCCCAGCAGCCGCAGCGCGTTTGTCACCGCCGGGCGGGATTTGCCCACCGTTTTGGCAACCTCCTCCTGCGTAAAGCCGTATTGCTCAATCAGCGACTGGTAGCCCTGCGCTTCCTCCAGCGGGGTCAGGTCCTCCCGCTGCAGGTTTTCGATCAGCGCAAGCTCCATGACCTCGCTGTCGTTCATTTCCCGGATAACCGCGGGCACTTCCGTCACCCCGGCCATGCGCGCCGCGCGCCACCGGCGCTCGCCCGCGACGATCTGATACCCGCCGCCGAACACCGGGCGCACCAGGAGCGGCTGAAGCACCCCGTGCTGCCGGATGGAATCGGCCAGCTCCGCCAGCGACTCGTCGTTGAAGTCTTTTCTGGGCTGGGCGCGGTTCGGTTCAATTTCGCCGATTTTCAGCGTGACACTGGCGTTCCGGTCGGTGTCGTTTTCCGCAAAGATTGCGTCAAGCCCCTTGCCGAGGCCGCCTTTTTTAATTGCCATCGCCTGGCACCCCCTTACATTTTATTTTCCCGGATGATTTCTTCCGCCAGTAAGTTGTAGGATTCCGTCCCGCGCGACGACTTGTCGAAATACTGAATCGGCCGGCCGAAGCTGGGCGCTTCGGAAATGCGCACCGCCCGGGGAATCACCGTGGAAAACACCTTCCGCGGGAAGTATTTTTTCACTTCCTCCACCACCTGCTGCGTCAGGTTCAGCCTGCCGTCGTACATGGTGAGAAGAACGCCCTCGATTTCCAGCTGCGCGTTGTACTGCCGCTTAACGCGGCGCACCGTGTTCATCAGCTGGGAAAGCCCTTCCAGCGCGTAATATTCGCACTGAATGGGCACCAGAAGCGTGTCCGCCACGCAGAGCGCGTTCGTGGTGATCATTCCGAGCGACGGAGGGCAGTCGATGAAAATAAAATCGTAATCGTTCCGCAGCGGCACAAGCGCGTTTTTCAAAACGGATTCGCGGTGCTCCAGCTCGGCCAGCTCGATTTCGGCGGCGGCAAGATCCATGCTGGAGGGCAGCAGGTCAAGCCCGCTGAACTCGGTGTGGATCATAATGTCCTGCACGGTCGCTTCTCCGGTGAGCACCTCGTAGATTGTGTTTTTCAGCTTTCTGCGGTCAATTCCCACGCCGCTTGAGGAATTTCCCTGCGGGTCGACGTCCGCCAGCAGGGTGCGTTTGCCGAGAATCCCCATAGCGGCGGCAAGATTCACCGCCGTGGTCGTTTTGCCCACGCCGCCCTTTTGGTTGGCAATTGCTATGATTTTTCCCATTTTTCCCCTCCTAATACGCGAAAAACCCGCGGCCAGCCTGCCGGCCGCAGGAATATTTGGGTAACAGCGGAATATTACTGTTATTATAGCACGCTTTTCCGGAAAGGAAAAGATTTTTGCGGGATTTTTCCGATGTTTCATGTGAAACATCCGGCTTTTCCCCGCGCGGCAGGCGGGTTTTCAGGCATTGCACCGTGATTTTCCGGCGGACGGGATTTCCTTGGTTTGTGCCGAATCATCCCGTTCGGCGGCGGGGCGGGCACGAAAATCAGTGCCGTTCAGTCAGGCAGTCCTTTCAGGCAACTTACATTCGGCAAAAACAAAAGCGCGGCGAGCCGAAGCGTGCACGGCGGGGCGCGCGCTTTCGCTGCGGGGACCCGGAAACACAGAAAGGGCCGGACGAAACGTCCGGCCCTCTCCGCGGGAAATGATATAGGGAATAGGAGTAAACTCTTGTAATCTTTTCAGGCAGGTTTTTTGCCCCCTGCGGCGGCCCCCTCCTTGGGGATGCGGACAACGCATTCGAAGTATTCCTCGTTTTCGCTTTTCAGCGTCTGCACGTTGATTCCGCTCTGTTTCATGGCTTCGATCGCGTGGTTGATCGTGTTTAAAAAAATCCGGATATCCTTTACGATCAGAACGCGCTTCGATTTCGGTTTTTCCTTACGGGCCAGCAGCCGGTCGATCAGCTCGTCGGTCTGCGACACATTCAGATTGCGCCGGATGATTTCATCGAGCGTTTTCTCGCGAAGCGCGGTTTCGTTGATGCGGAGCAGCGCGCGCGCGTGGCGCTCCGTCAGCCCGGCTTTTGTGATTTTTTCGCGCTCCTTCTCATTCAGCCGCAGAAGGCGGAGCTTGTTCGCCAGTGTGGACTGGCTTTTTCCAAGCCGGAACGCGGCTTCCTCCTGCGTGACGTTCCACTCTTCGATCAGCCGGCGGATTCCCTCCGCCTCCTCGAAAATCTTCAGATCCTGCCGCTGCAAGTTCTCCGTCATGGCGAGCATGGCGCTGGTTTCCGGCGAGCAGTCGCTGATGATGCAGGCAACCGTGGACATTCCGGCCATTTTGCAGGCGCGCAGCCTGCGCTCTCCGGCGATCAGCTCATACCCGTCCCCCGTCCTGCGAACGGTGATCGGCTGAAGCAGTCCGTTGGTCAGAATGCTGCGGGACAGGGCGTGCAATTCCTGTTCGTCGAACACCCTTCTCGGCTGAGCCGGGTTCGGGCGAATCAAATTGACGTCGATCTGCACGACTTTGTTTTTGTCGCTGCTGAAAATCAATGTCTCCGCCCCCCTGCTTGTCCGTTTATTACAGGATAGCACGCGCGGCGCTCCGATTTTGTAAAATCGTGGCGTCTGCCGAAATTATTTTTTGTCCGTTTCAGGAAACGCGTGTCGGAACGGCGGTTTTGTTTTCCACCGTAGGATGTTTTTCTGTGGAAAAGATTGCCGCGAACCAAAGCGCCCGGCCCTTTCCTCCCCATGCGGCGGTTCTTCTCACCCTCTGTTCCCCTGCCGAAACCCTTCGCGTTTGATGGAAGCTTCCTGATTGCTTTTGAAACCAAAAGGAGCGGAGTTGGGATACCGGCAGATTACACGCTGCTCTGGCTGAAGTTACTTTGAATTTCGGCTGTTTCAAAAGTTCCAAAACTAAAAAAGTATTCCACCGTTTCACGCGAAACGGTGGAATACTTTTAGCTTTGTCGAAATCCCGCAGGGGCGGAATCCATCGGCGGCTCCTTAAAGCGGCTGCTTCGCGATTTTGGAGCCGTGGCGCGGATACCGGTCGGAAAGCGGTTTTGTGCGGCGAATCAGGATCAGGCTCCGGCTGTCGCCGCCCGGCAGTGTAAACGCATGCACGGCAGAAAGCTCACACCCGAGGAGAGAGACCGCGTTTTTTGCGGCATGCAGCTCCTCTTCCGGCTTCGGGCCCTTCATGGCGACAAACGTCCCACCCATATTCAAAAATGGAAGGCAGTATTCGCACAGTAAATTCAGCGGAGCGACCGCCCGGGCCGCCGCAAAATCGAACCTTGCGCGGTACTCCGGCCGCCGTCCGGCTTCCTCCGCGCGGGCGTGCACCGTCTTTGCCGAAAGATTCAGCCCGGAAAGCACCGACTGCAAAAACACAAGGCGTTTGTTCAGCCCGTCAAGCAGCGTCAGGTCCAGCCCGGGCCGCATGATTTTCAGCGCGACGCCTGGAAATCCCGCGCCGGTGCCCACGTCGATCAGCCTTTTTCCCTCCGGCAGCTCCAGATACTTCAAAATCAGGATGCTGTCGAGAAAATGCTTGACCGCAACCTCCTTCGGCGCGGTAATGGCAGTCAGGTTCATCTTTTGATTCCACTCCGTCAGCAGCTCCAGATAGCACTGGAACCGCTCCGCCTGTTCGCGCGTGACCTCGATTCCGCACGACGCGGCGCTTTCAGTCAGAAAAATCCGGATATCCTCCATTTAACCCTCCCTCCGGCGGCTCAGCCAGATCAGCAGGACGGAAATATCCGCGGGGCTGACCCCCGAAATGCGGGAAGCCTGCCCCACGCTGGCCGGCTGAATACGGTTCAGCTTTTCCTGCGCTTCGGTTCGCAGCCCGACAACCTGTGTGTAGTCGGTGTGCTCCGGCAGACGGCGTTCCTCCAGCCTGCGCATTTCCGCGATGTCCGCTTTCTGCCGTTTGATGTACCCCTCGTACTTGATCTCGATCTCCACATTTTCAAAGACCGCGGCGGGAAGGTCGGGGCGACCGGGATCCACCGGGGCGAGAATTTCATAGTTCAGCTGCGGCCGCCGGAGCAGCTCCGCCAGCTTCACGCCTGTGGAAACGGCCGATGTTTCATGTGAAACCAAAAGGTGGTTCAGCGCTTCGGAGGGCGGAAAAACGGTTTTTTCCGCGCGTTCCAGCTCCCTCTTTTTCATCTGTTCCTTCTTCTGGAAACGCTCCCACCGCTCGTCCGAAATCAGGCCGAGTTTACGCCCGATCGGCGTCATGCGCTCGTCGGCGTTGTCCTGTCGGAGCACCAAGCGGTACTCGCTGCGCGAGGTCATCATGCGGTACGGGTCGCTCGCGCCCTTTGTGATCAGGTCGTCCACCAGCGTGCCGATGTAAGAGCTTGCCCGGTCGAGAATGAGCGGCTCACGGCCGAGCACCTTCAGCGCGGCGTTGATTCCGGCGACGATCCCCTGCGCGGCGGCTTCCTCGTAGCCGGAGCTTCCGTTGAACTGGCCCGCGCCGTAAAGGCCGGGGCAGTCCTGAAATTCAAGCGTCGGTCCCATCTGCTGCGGGTCGACGCAGTCGTATTCGATCGCGTAGGCGGAGCGCATGATCACCACATGCTCCAGCCCCGGAATCGAATGGTAGAACGCAAGCTGCACGTCCTCCGGCAGGGAGGAGCTCATGCCCTGCAAATACATCTCCTCCGTGTCGAGCCCGCACGGCTCGATGAAAAGCTGATGGCGCTTTTTTTCCGAAAAGCGGACGACCTTGTCCTCAATGCTGGGGCAGTAGCGCGGGCCGACCCCTTCGATCATGCCGCTGAACAACGGCGACCGGTGGATGTTCGCGAGAATAATCCGCTTTGTCTCCTCATTTGTCCAGGAGATGTGGCAGACCGCCTTGTTCCGGATCGGCTTTTCCGTGTCGTAGGAAAACGGGACGACCGGCTCGTCTCCCTTCTGGACTTCCAGATCGCGGTAGTCGATGCTCGATTTCAGCACGCGCGCGGGCGTTCCCGTTTTAAACCGGCGCAGACGCAGATTCAGCTTCCGAAGGGAATCGCTCAAAAATTTCGCGGGGAACAGCCCGTCCGGGCCGCTTTCATAAGAAACGTCGCCCACATAGATTTTCCCGGCGAGAAACGTTCCGGTTGCGAGGACCACGGTCTTTGCGCGGTACACCGCGTCCATGCGGGTGACCACGCGCCACACGCCGTCCTCCTCCGGGGCGATCTCCACGATCTCGGCCTGCTTCAAATGCAGGTTCGGCTGCAGCTCCAGCTTGTGCTTCATAATTTTTCCGTATTCGCGGCGGTCGATCTGCGCACGCAGCGAATGAACGGCCGGGCCTTTGCCGAGGTTGAGCATTCTGCTCTGGATGGTCGCCTCGTCGGCGGTCCGGCCCATCTCCCCTCCGAGCGCGTCGATTTCGCGGACAAGGTGCCCCTTTGCCGTTCCCCCGATGGACGGGTTGCACGGGCAGTTCCCGACGGCGTCCATATTGATGGTAAAAACGCAGGTGCGGCAGCCGAGCCGCGCGGCGGCAAGCGCGGCTTCAATGCCCGCGTGCCCCGCGCCGATCACCGCCACGTCATACGTTCCGGCTTCGTATCTCATAAAGTTCCTCCTGTACCGGGTTAATTTCCATTATTTTCCAACACAAAAATGGGAGAACACCGAGTCCACCACGGCTTCGGTCGCCCGCTCGCCGGTAAGCTCCAGCAAAGCGGACACCGCCCCTTCCATGGAGACCGTGACCGCGTCGAGCGTCATGCCCTGCTTCACGGCCCGCAGCGATTCCTTCACACAGTCCCGCGCCTTGCGCGCGGCGTCGCGCTGCCGCTCCGTAAACAGAATTCCTTCGGAGGGGTCGAGATTCGCGGTCTGCAGCAGATTGGAAACGGCGCTTTCCAGCTCTTTCAAGCCGGTTCCCGACAGCGCGGAAACCGTCACAACCGACCGATACCGGCTTTGAAGATACTCCATGTCGATTTTCGGGGGCAAATCGCTTTTGTTTACCACGGCGACCGCCGGAATGGAGGAAACCGCTTCGGTCAGCTCAATGTCTTCCCCGTTCAGCTCCTGGGAGGAGTCGAAAACGGCAAGCACCAGCTGCGCCTGTTCCAGCTTTTCGCGCGCGCGCTGCACGCCGAGCCGCTCCACGGGGTCTTCCGTCAGGTGAATTCCCGCCGTGTCCGCAAGGCGCAGCGGAATCCCGCCGAGAAGGACCGTGTCCTCCACCACGTCGCGCGTGGTGCCTGCGTATTGGGTCACAATGGAGCGTTCACACCCGGCAAGCAGATTCATCAGCGTCGATTTTCCCACGTTCGGCCTTCCGGCAATCACGGTATTCACCCCTTCGCGCAGGGCGCGCCCCGCGTCGAAGGTGCGGAGCAGGTCGTCCAGCTCGCCGTCCGCCCGCACCAGGGTCTGCGCGAGCGCGTCGCCGCCGACCTCGGGGATGTCCTCCTCCGGGTAATCGGCCCAGGCGGAAAGATGCGCGGCGGTGCGAATCAGCGTTTCCCGGATCTTCACGATCTTCCGTTCCAGCGCGCCGTCATGGCCGGCCAGCGCGGCGCGGGCGGCCTGCTCCCCCTGCGCGCCGATCAGCTGCATGACGGACTCCGCCTCGGTCAGCCCGATTTTTCCGTTTAAAAACGCGCGGCGCGTAAATTCGCCCGGCCCGGCCGGAACGGCCCCGGCGGCGAAAACCGCCTTGAGCACCCGCCGCATCAGGTACAGGCCGCCGTGGCAGGAAAGCTCCACAACGTCCTCGCCGGTAAAGCTGGCGGGCGCGATAAAATTGAGCGCGATCGCCTCGTCGATCGTCTCATCCCCGTCGTGCACCCTTCCGTACAGCGCCTGATATCCGCGCAGCTCTTCCAGCTTTTTGCCGCTGCGCGACGTGAAAACAGCCTGCGCGAACTTTCTCGCCATCGGGCCGGAAATGCGCACAATGCCGATTCCGCCCGGCGCCTGCGGGGTGGAAATCGCCGCGATGGTTTTTGTGTTCTGTTGACTCATGATTCTTTCCTCTTCCCGTTCACAGGAATATTTTTATTGAAACAAAGAATGCGGGATTTTATTTTTCCCCGGACCGAAAGGTCAAATTCCGTTCCGGCGGCAAAAACGGTTATTTCCGCACCATGCGGACAACGCCGGAAAATGAAAAACAGGGCGATTCCAAAGAACCGCCCCCGTCTGCCTGTTTCCGATTATTTCGTTACATCCACGCGGCCGTAAAGCGGAGCCTTCCGGTCCGTTTTCGTATCCCTCGCGGCCGGAGCCGCCTGCGGTTCCTCCGCTCTGGGCGCGCGGTTCTGCTGGCCATATGCCGGCCGGGCGCCGCGCTTGTCCCCGTAGGGCCTGTTGTGCTGCTGCCCGCGGCCCCCATTCTGCCTGTGCGCCATCGGGCGTTCCCCACCCTCCGGGCCGATCACCACATGGCGGTTCATGTCCTCGCCTTCCGACCACGATTTCGCACCCTCCACTTCCTGCACCGCAGTGTGGATAATGCGCCGTTCGTACGGGTTCATCGGCTCAAGCGACGCGTTCCTTCCGGTCTTCACCGCTTTGACCGCCATCTTTTTCCCCAGTATCTCCAGCGTTTCCTTGCGCTTTTCGCGGTAATTGCCGATATCGAGCGTCACGCGGTAATAGCTGTTGTCAATGTGATTGGCGACCAGCCCCGTAAGGTACTGGAGCGCGTCGAGCGTTTCACCGCGGTGGCCGATGATGAAGCCGATATCGTCGCCGGTCAGGGAAATCAGCGCGCCGTTCTCCTCCTCCGTCACATCGATTTTCACACTGGAAAGGCCCATGTTCCGAAGGATGTTTTTCAAATATTCCGCGGCGGCATCCGACGGGTTGGTCCGGAGGAATACCCTGACCCTGGCGGGGCTGCCGCCGAAAAGCCCGAAGGTCTTTTTAGTGGGCATTTCAAGAATTTCAAACTCCGCGTCGTAGGTTTCCACGCCAAGCTCCCTGCATGCGGCTTCCCTCGCTATTTCGACCGTATCTCCGGTTGCAATCGCTTCCTTGATCACGATATTTCCTCCTTCAGATTTTTATTTTTTGGAACCCAGATAGCTGTCCGCGCTGGTCTTCCTGTTTTTCTGCTTCTTTTTGCCCTCGCTTTTCGCGGCGGAAGGCGCGTTCTGATTTTCCTTTGCTTTCTGAACAAACTGCTGGACCTGGGCCGCGGGGTTCTGCTTCCGCTTTGCCTCCTCCAGCTCCCGCAGCGCCACGCGCTGCGCCTCCGACCGGGCATTCAGGTCCGCCGGGCTGTACCAGATATTCATGACCACGCTCTGCAAAGCGCCCGTAATGCTGGAAATGATCCAGTAAAAGCCGACGGCCGCCGGAACGGTGCAGGCGATCCACGCGGTGAAAAGCGGCATAATGTAAAACGCGTATTTCATGCAGCCCTGCTGTGTCTGCTGCATTCCGGGCTGCAGCTTTGTCATGATATACTGGAAAACGACCGACGTCACAAGGGAAAGCACCGGAATCACCCACAAATTGGAACGGAACAGGGTGCCGAAAAGGTTGGCCCCGTCGGCGGGCGAATCAAGCAGATTCAACCCGAGGAACTGGAAGCCCTGGCTGAACGAGGCGATTCTGGCAAGCTCGGCGCTGCTGAACATGGTGAGAAACGGCTTGAGCTCGCCGAAATGCTTGACGATTTCAACCTGGGCGTACTGCGTGTTGAAAGTCGAGCCCAGCCCGGGAATCGTTTTGAGCATGTCGACCGCCTTGCTCACGGCGTCGCTGGAAAGGTGCAGGGCGTTGGCCAGCGGGTTCTGCACGGTGTAGAACAGGCCCATCATGATAATCAGAGGGACAATCGTGGTCAGGCAGCCGCTCGCGGGGTTGACCCCCTCTTTTTCATAGAGCTTCTGCACTTCCTGCTGATATTTTGTCTTGTCGTTCGCGTATTTTTTCTGGAGCTCCTTCTGCTTGAGCGACAATTTGCTGGTCGCCGCCATGGATTTCTGCTGCTTGACCGAAAACGGGAACACGATGATTTTGGTCACCACGGTGAACAGAATGATCGCGACGCCGTAATTCGGGATGATCGTGTAAAAAAACCAGAGCAGGTAGCCGAGAATGCTTCCGAAAAAATTAAAAATATCCATCATATAGGCAGTACTCCTCAGTATTGGTTATCGCTTTTCCCGTTTTTCCGGCACGGGGTCGTACCCCCCGCGGCTGAACGGGTTGCAGCGCAGAATTCTGTACAGGGCAAGCCATGTCCCTTTCCATGCCCCGAACCGTTCGATCGCTTCCAGCGCGTAGTTGGAACAGGTCGGGTAATATTTGCAGCACGGCTTTTTATGGGGCGAAACAGCCGCCTGATAAAACCGCACCAGCCAGAGCAGGACCCGCTTCACAGCAGGACCCCCGCTTTTTTCAGATGAATTTCCATCACGCGGCACACGTCTGTGCTTTTGACGAACGGGGTTTTCCCCCTTGCGACGAAAATAAAATCAAAACCCGGCTTGACCCCCGGCGCAAGCTGCCGGAAGGCTTCGCGGATCACGCGCCGCGAACGGCTGCGCCTGACCGCGTTCCCGGTTTTTTTGCTGGTGGTGATGCCGACCCGGATTTCGCCGCTGCGGTTTTTCAGCGCATAGGTGACCAGAAACGGGTGGACAAACGATTTGCCCTTTCCATAGATCCTGCGGAAATCCCTGTTTTCCTTAATCGGCACAAACTGTTTCATAAACACCATAAGCTTTCCAAATTAAAGGCGATAAAAAGAAAGGCCACTTTCAAGTGGCCATCTGCTCAGTAGCTAAGGCGCGCTCTTCCCTTTGCTCTGCGGCGAGCCAAAACCTTGCGGCCGTTGCTTGTAGACATTCTTTTTCTGAAACCGTGCTCCTTTTTCCTGTGGAGCTTTTTGGGCTGATATGTTCTCAGCATGAAGCAATCCTCCTTTCGGGGTACAAACCTTGCAATTTAGCATTATATATTAAATGCGCGCGGAATGTCAACCATGTTTTTTCCGCGGAAGCGGATTTTTCCGGGGCTTTTCGGGCCTTTTCCGGCTTCGGCTTCTCACGGGTTGTTCCATAACATTTAATATACCACAAGATAGCGGAAATGAAAAGGAAAAGGGATGGAAAATAAAAATTTTCAGCAATAGGCACAATCCCGCTTTCCCCTACAAGATGGTGTACTTTTTTCCACAGTTCCGGTGGAAAAGGAATTTGTAAAAAACCGCGTTTTGTGCTAATATAATTTATATTATGCCTAAGAGTATAAAGTTTAGTATATAAATGAGGTTTGGAACATGGAATCCTTTTCCGAAGTCTGGAATCTGGTTTGCGATTACTGCAAAAGCAAAATAACGCAAATCGCATATTCCACCTGGATCAGCAGGATCGAACCGGTGAATCTTGATTTTACGCAGGGGGTCGCCGTGCTGAAGGTGCCGAACGAGCTGCACCGCCAGACGCTGACGCATTACTATATGGACCTGCTGGGCGACGCCTTCCAGCAGATTTTCGGCCAGAAAATTCAAATCCGCATCTGCACGCCGGACGAGGCGGAAACAAAAAAACAGCCGGACGAAACGCCGCCGATCAACGACGATTACGAGTTCACGTTCGACACCTACATCGTCGGGTCTTCCAATAAATTCGCACACGCGGCCTCCATGGCGGTCGCGAGCAAGCCGGCCACGCTTTACAACCCCCTGTTCATTTACGGGAACTCGGGGCTTGGAAAAACGCACCTTCTTTACGCGATCTGCAACGAGATCGGCCGAACCCACCCGGAAATGAACATCATCTACATCAAGGGCGACGAATTCACCAACGAGCTGATCGAGGCCATCCGCCGCGGCACCACCGCGGAATTTCACAACCGGTACCGCAAGGCGGACGTGCTTCTGGTGGACGATATTCAGTTCATCGCGGGCAAGGATTCCACGCAGGAGGAATTTTTCCACACCTTCAACACGTTATATGAGGCGAAAAAGCAGATCGTGCTCACATCCGACCGGCCGCCGAAGGACATCGCCACGCTGGAGGAGCGCCTGCTGACCCGGTTTGAATGGGGCCTGACCGCCGACATTCAGCCGCCGGATTTTGAAACGCGCATCGCTATTATAAAAAGAAAAGCGGAGCTGCTTGAAATCAAGCTGCCCGACAACGTGGCGGAATACATCGCGAACCGTTTGAAAAATAACATCCGCCAGCTGGAGGGCGCGGTCAAAAAGATGAAAGCCTACAACCTGCTTGCCGGGGAGGGCCTGACCATCGCCACGGCCCAGGCCGCCATCAGCGATATCATCAACAACGACAAGCCCACGCCGTTCACCGTGGAAAAAATCATCGACGAGGTCGCGCGCACCTTCGGCACCTCGGGGGACGACATTCGCTCCTCCAAGCGTTCCGCCAATATCTCCAACGCGCGTCAGGTCGCCATTTACGTGGTGCGCGAAATCACGCAGCTGCCCATGACGGCAATCGGCGAAGAATTCGGCGGGCGCGACCACTCCACCGTGGTTTACGCCATTCAGCAGGTGGAAAAGGGAATTTCGCGCGACCCGAAGGTCAAGGCAACCGTGGAGGACATCATCAAAAACATCCGCGACCGGTAAACGTGGAAAATTCTTTCACAATTCAACAATTCCGGTTGAAACCGCAATTTCGGCGGCTCGCCGGCATTTGAAAGTTTTTCACTTTTTTTCAACATTCCCCACAGAGTTTTCAACATATGGTTTAAAACCCGTATTTTACAAAAATATTCCAACAGTGCGGTCTGAAAAATCAACAGCGGATTCCGAAAAAAAAACCGCGCCGCCGCTGAATAAAACGGAGATTTCAACTTTTCCGCGCCCTCTACTACTCTTACTAAAATAAAATCTTTTCTATCTATTATAAAAGGAAGCGAACGGTGAACCTATGAAAATCACATGCAGCAGGCAGCAGATGAACGAAGCGGTGTTGAATATTCAGCGCGCCGTCTCCACAAAATCCTCCGTTCCCGCTCTGGAGGGAATCCTTCTGCGCGCGGAAGGCGAAGAGCTGACGCTCTGCGGCTACGACCTGGAACTCGGCATGACGACCGCCATGGAAGCAAAGGTGGAAGAATCCGGCGGAATCATTCTGAGCGCCCGCCTGTTCGGCGACATTGTGCGCCGTCTTCCCGCCGAAACCATGGAGCTTTCCACCGACCCGAAAAATATCACCACCATCAAAAGCGGCCCCTCCGAATTCTCCATTGTCGGCATTCCCGCGGAGGAATACCCCGAGCTGCCGGCAATTTCCGGCGAAACCTCCATCCGGCTCGCGCACAGCGTGCTGAAAAGCATGATCCGGCAGACTATTTTCGCCGTCTCCGAAAGCGACGCCAAGCCCATCCACACGGGAACGCTGTTTGAGCTGGAGGAAGACCGCATCCGCCTGGTTTCGGTGGACGGGTACCGCCTCGCCATTCGGGAGGAAGCCGCAAAGTGCGGCGAAAAAAACAGCTTTGTCGTTCCGGGGAAAACGCTCGGCGAGGTCAACAAGCTTTTGAGCGACGGCGACGAAGAGCTGGAAATCCTGATCGGCAGAAGGCACATTCAGTTCAGGATCGGCAGCTACTGCGTGATTTCCCGCCTTCTCGAGGGCGAGTTTCTCGATTACCGCGCCGCGATTCCGACCAGCAGCGCAACCGAAATCGTCGTTTCCACCCGTTCCATGATCGACAGCGTGGAGCGCGTTTCCCTGCTGATCACCGACCGGCTGAAAAGCCCGGTGCGCTGCGTGTTTGAAGACAACGAGATCCGCGTTTCCTGCTCCACGGCGATCGGCCGCGCGAGCGACCAGATTCCGGCCCGGATTTCGGGCAATCCGGTGGAAATGGGCTTTAATAACCGCTACCTGCTCGACGCGCTCCGAAATGCGGAGGGCGACGAGGTCCGCATTCAGCTCAACGGCCCCCTGAGCCCAATGAAAATTCTGCCCAGGGAGGGCGGTTCGTTCCTGTTTCTCGTCCTTCCCGTCCGGCTGAAAAGCGAGCCGTGACAACGCTCCGGTTTTTCCGGAAGAAAAGGAAGCCAGTATGAAGACTGAGAAAATCACAATCGAAACCGAGTTTATCCGGCTCGACGCCCTGCTGAAGCTGGCCGGCGCGGTCGGCACAGGGGGTATGGCAAAGCTTGCCGTTCAGGACGGGCAGGTCAGGGTCAACGGGGAAACCTGCACCATGCGCGGCAAAAAACTGCGCCCAGGCGACCGGGCCGAGTACGGCCAGACCGTTTATGAGGTGTGCAGAGTGTGAAAATTATTCACATCAGGTATGAGGATTACCGCAACCTGAGCGCCGGTGAAATGTCGCCGGACGGGGGCATCAACGTGATTTTCGGGAAAAACGCGCAGGGAAAGACCAATCTGCTGGAGGCCATGTGGCTTTTTACCGGCGGGCGTTCGTTCCGGGGCTCCCGCGACGCGGACCTTGTCGCCCGGGGGCGGCGCCGCGCGCTGCTGGACCTCACGTTTTTCAGCGGGGAGCGCGAGCAGACCGCGCGGCTTGCGGTGGAGGGCGGAAAACGGAGCGCCGTGCTCAACGGCGTGCCGAAGCGCTCCGCCGCGGGGCTGGTCGGCGTTTTCTGCGCGGTGATGTTTTCACCGGAGCACCTTGCCCTTGTGCGCGACGGCCCCGTGTTCCGGCGCAACTTTATGGACACGGCGCTCTGCCAGATCCGGCCGGGCTATGCCGTTCTTCTCGCGCGCTACCGCCACACGCTGGTGCAGCGCAACGCACTGCTGAAGGATATCCCCCGCCATTCGGAGCTGCTCGGCACGCTTTCGGTGTGGGATGAAAAGCTGGCGCGGTACGGGCGCGAGATCGTGAAAAGCCGGGAGGAATACCTGACATGGATTTCGGGCCCGGTGCGCGGCATTTATGCCGGAATTTGCGAAAACAGGGAGCAGATTGGATTAAAATACCAAAAAAGTGCGGAAAATTTAAATGAGGCGCTTTTGAAAAACCGTGCGGCGGACATTGCCGCCGGCCACACCGGAGCCGGCCCGCACCGCGACGACCTGCTGATCGAAATCGACGGGCTTTCCGCCCGGGCGTTCGGCTCCCAGGGGCAGAAGCGCAGCGCGGTCCTCGCGCTCAAGCTGGCCGAGGCGGAGGTGCTGTTCAGCCGCACCGGCGAGCGGCCCGTCGTTCTGCTGGACGACGTGATGAGCGAGCTGGACGCGGGCCGGCAGGATTACCTGCTGAACCACCTGGAAAACTGCCAGGTTTTCATCACCTGCTGCGAGGCGGACGCCGTCAGGCGGCTGCGGGGCGGCGCGAGGTTTGAAATGGAGGCCGGGGTCCTGCGGGCGCGGTGAGCGCCGCGGGGCGGGAAAGGAATTTGTTATGTATCTTCATCTCGGGCAGGATACCGTGATTAAAATTCAGGATATTATCGGGATTTTCGACATGGAGACCTCCACCATCGCGAAGTCGACGCGCAGCTACCTTTCCAACGCGCAGAAGACGGGAAGAGTGGTCAACGTTTCCATGGAAATGCCGAAATCCTTTGTCCTGTGCGGCGGAAAGGGCGGGCCGGTCACGGTTTACATCACGCAGATTTCCTCGACCACCCTTCTGAAGCGCACCGGATATATCGACGACATTGCCAATGTGTGAAAAGGACGGAGGAACCCATGAAAAAACTGAGAAGGGTCCAGTGCCCCTACTGCGGAAGAAAGGTCGGCCTGGCGAATGCCTGGCTTTTGAAAACACAGGGCGAATACCGTTGCCCGAAATGCGGCCGGTGTTCCAATGTCCGGCAGGACCGCCTGATTTACATGACGGCGGCGGCGGCCGTGGTGCTGAGCGCCCTGTTTTTCGTCGTTCACGTGCTGTTTTTCCAGACCGCGAGCCTGTGGAGCTTTCTTCTTGTGATTTTTCCGTTTTTCGCGTTTTACCTGCTCTGCCCCTTCCTGGTCC
>JAAYUL010000004.1 GCA_012517675.1 Clostridiales bacterium
ATTTTCGCGTCTTCTATGCCGGCGTCCCGGAGGACGTCCATGTCGGTTCCGTCCCCGCAGATGACCTCCGCGTCCAGCTCATCCGCTATCTTCAGGCAGGTGTCGCGGTCCCTTTCGACCATCATGACCTCATAATCCTTTTCCAGAAGGATTTTCAGCAGGTAATAACCGATTTTTCCCCCGCCGATTATGATGGATCCCATAAAACAGCCTCCTTGCTGAACGACTGCGCAAGCCTTTCCCGGTCTTCGCGGCACACGGTGCAGATAATTTTGTCGCCGTAATAAATTTCATCGTCGCTTTGCGGAAGCCGCATGTGCCCGTGGCGGATCAGTCCCGAAATAACGCAGGAATATTTCTGCTGTATTTTGCTGACCGTGCCCGTTTTCCCTTTGTCGACAAACAGCTCCAGAATATCATAATCCTGGTCCTGGGCCAGCACGACGTCCGGACTTTCGGGCACCAGGCGGCGGATCAGAAGGTCCACGCCGAGCTGGACCGGATTGATCACCGTGAGATGCAGCATCTTGTAAATATAGAGCCGGTTGGGGTCGTTGACGCGGGCAATGATTCTGGGAACATGGTAAATGGTTTTTGCGACAAGGGACACGGTGATGTTGATATTGTCGTCCGAAGTGACCGCAAGCAGCGCGTCCGCCTGCCGGATCCCGCCTTCCAGCAGATTGTCGCTGTCAAATTCGATTCCCTTGATCCGCTGGCCGTTAAACCCGTTCCCAAGGACGTCCAGTTTTTTCCCGTCGCGGTCGATGATGCAGACATCATGGCCCAGATCGGAAAGATTCCGAGCCAGATTGCTGCCCAGCCTGCCGCAGCCGATCACAATTATGTACATGGTCTACCGAAAGCCTCCTTTACCCCGGCAAATACCGAAAGGTTCCGTTACTCTGCGAATTTTGCAGAATACAGCGTACCATAATTCGTATAAAGATAGTGTTAAGATGAAGAGAGGCATGTTAATTCTTCATTAAGATGGACGCGGCGGAGCCCGTTCCCTCGTCCGCTGCCGTGCCCGCCGGAAAAAAGGAAGAGGACCCGAAGCCGGACCGCGCGGTCCGGCTTCGGGTCCTCTTGATTCGGGTTCCCTCGCCTTACTTTTCTTTCGGTTTCTCCCCGGGGTCCTCTTCCGGGATGATCGGGCCCTGCGGGGCATTCGCCATAAATTCCCGCCTGATCTGCTCCCTGCGCTTCTTCCCGCGGCGGAGCAGCCAGACGATCACGGCCGCAATCAGCGCAAGCAGGAGAAGCACGGGCGCGTTGCCGAGGAAAAAGACCAGCAGCGCTTCCCCCGCGCCGCCGAGCGCGCGCAGGGAATACCGGAACTGCTGCGAAATCTTCTGCCACAATGTGACCGGCGTTTCCGTCTGCTCGGTCGGCTGAACCACCTCCGCCAGCGAAATAGAGACCGTGCTGTACGATATGAGCGAATCGTACCCGCGGAGCGTCCCGGTCAGCTGCTCGATCTGATAGCTCACGTCGGCCAGCGCCTTCTCCAGCGTGATGATGTCGCTCAGCGAGCCGGATTTTTTCAGCAGCGCGAGCAGGCGCTCCTGCTGGGTGCGCAAGCTGGCCAGCCGCGCCTCGGTGTCGTAGTACTGGTCGCCGATGTTTTCGCTGGAGCTGGTAAAATTGAGCACGGTCGCAAGCGTTCCCGCGCGCGACTTCCACTGGGCAAGCTTTTCCTGCGGAATGCGCAGGGTGAAGGAGGCGCTGCGGAGCGCGCCCTTCTGCACCAGCGCGCTGCCGCCCACGCTGGACTCCTGCACATAGCCGCCCAGATCGGCGCAGAGCTTTTGAATGGCGCCGACCGTGTCGTCGAATTTCAGGGTTTCCATCCGGTAGGAAAGGCGCTCGATGATCTTCTGCTTCGACTGCGCCGCGGCGGCCTTCGCGGCGGTACCGGAGGCGGTGCCCGCCGTATTGTCCGAATCGGCCGCCGTATCCGCCGTGCCGTAGCTTTTTTCGGCGCCGTCCGCCGCCTGGGCGGTCTGCTTCTGCGCCGCGGACGGGCCGGCGTCGTTTGAGCCGGAACCGCCGGAGCAGGCCGAAAGCACACCCGTCAGGAGTGCGGCGCAGAGCAGAATGGATGCAATCCCCGTAAAAACACGCGTTCTTTTCATGGTGCTCCTCCCTTTCGGGGGGCGGTCCCCGCAGACCGGTTCTGCCGGACGCCGTCCCGTCATGCCTTAAAAGGCGGTTAAAATTCCCTCTCTTTTTATTATAAAAAAGAGAGGGGGGAAAGTCCACCATTTTTACAGATTTGTAATTTTCATTTCAAACACGCCGCGGTTGCCTGCGGCGCGCGTTCAGATAATCATGCCGCCGTTCACGCCCAGCACCTGCCCGGTGATAAAGTCCGACTGCGCGCCCGCAAGGAAGCACACCGCCTGGGCGATGTCCCGCGGCTTTCCGATTACGCCCAGCGGCGTTTCCTCCCGCAGGGTTTTCATGGTCTCCTCATCCAGGTCCGCGTTCATTTCCGTCGCGATTACGCCGGGGGCGATGCAGTTCACCTGAATTTTCGAAGGACCCAGCTCCTTTGCGAGCGCCCTGGTCATGCCGATGACCGCCGCCTTTGCCGCGGAATAGTGCACCTCGCACGAAGCGCCCACCTGGCCCCACATGGAGGAAATATTGATGATGTTCCCGTGCTTTTGGTGAATCATATACGGCAGCGCGCACTGGCAGCAGTGGAAAACGCCCTTCACGTCCACGTCGAACATCCTGTCCCAGTCCCGCTCCGTCAGGTCGGTGAACAGCTTCTGCTGCGCAATGCCCGCGTTGTTCACCAGAACGTCCACCCCGCCGGCAAAGCGGAACAGCGCCTCCACCTGCGCGCGGTCGGCAACGTCCGCGCGGTAAACGCGGCAGCAGCCCATTCCGTACGATTCGTTCAAATCCTCCCAAAGCCGTCTGGCGGCCGCTTCTGCCGTGCGGTAATTGACCACCACGCGGAATCCTTCCCTGACCAGGGCGCGCGCGGCCGCATTGCCAATGCCGCGGGAGCCGCCCGTGATCAAAGCCGTTTTTGTTGAATCCATTCTCTTTGCCGTCCGCTCCGGTGCGGAAGCGCGTTTGCGCGCGGCCGGGCGGTTTCCTTTCTTCTCACATATTGCCGGAAGCAAGCATGATTGCCGCGAGCGCGGCAATGGACGCGGTCTCCGTCCGCAGGATGCGCGGGCCGAGCGTGCCGGCCCGCCCGCCGTTCTGCAGCGCGAAATCGACCTCGGCGCGCTCAAAGCCGCCCTCCGGTCCGATAAAGATCGCCAGATTCCCGGTTTGGGGCGTGACCAGCCCCGAAATGCTCTGCCCGCCGCCTTCGTAAAACAGGAGGATCTCCCCGTCGCGTGCCGCCTGCCGGACCGCCTCGCGGAACGCCATGGGCACCACCACCTCCGGAATCACGCCGCGCCCGCTCTGCTTGGCGGCCTCCTGCGCGATTTTCTGCCAGCGGGCCGTCTTCTTCGCCGCCGACTTTTCATCCGGCCGGGAAACACACCGCGCCGTCAGCACGGGGACCACGCGCACCGCGCCGGTTTCCACGCTTTTCTGGACGATGCCGTCCATTTTATCGGCCTTCGGCAGACCCTGGTAAACCGTCACCCTGACGGTCGGTTCCGCCACGCAGGTGCAGAAACGCAGCACGCGCAGCAGCACCCCCTCCTCCTGTGAAATCCGCTCGATCTCACACTGGTAGTCCGTCCCGATGCTGTCGCACAGGGTGAGGCTTTCCCCCGGCCGCATGCGCAGCGAGCGGGCAATATGGTTCGCGTCGTCCCCCGTGAGAAGGACCTTCTCTTCGGGGACGTAATCGATAAAAAATTTCGGCATAAGTTTTCCTCGGGTTTCGTGTTCGTATGATTTACAATGTTCAATTATAGCATACCCCGCGGAATTTTGGAATAAAGAACAGGCGGGCGCCGCATTTAAATTTTTTGCGGCGGCGCAAGCAAAAACCCCCGCGCAGCTGCAGACTGCGCGGGGGTTCGAACGGTATTGGGTTTTGAAAGCCGAAAAGGCTTATTTAATCTCGGAGCGCTTGAGCAGGTGCTCGTAGCTTTCCGCGGCATCCTTTTCCGCTTCCTGGAACAGCTTTTCCGCGCGCTCGGGGAACGAACGGGTCAGGGAGTTGTAACGAACTTCGCCCATGATGAAGTCGCGGTAGCTGGCGGTCGGCGCCTTGCTGTCGAGCTGAAGCGGGTTCTTGCCCTCCACCTCGCGGCGGGGATCATAACGGAGGTTGATCCAGTAACCTGCCGCGACCGCTTTCTTCTCCTCGGTCTGCGCAATGCTCATGCCGCCCTTGATGCCGTGGTTGATGCACGGCGCGTAAGCGATGACGATGGACGGGCCGTTGTAGCTTTCCGCCTCCTGGAAGGCCTTGATGCACTGGTTGTAGTCGGCGCCCATGGCGACACGGGCGACATACACGTAACCGTAGCTCATCAGCATGCCGGCCAGATCCTTCTTCTTCACGCCCTTGCCGGTCGCGGCAAACTGCGCGACGGAGCCGATCGGGGTGGATTTGGAAGCCTGCCCGCCGGTGTTGGAGTAAACCTCGGTGTCGAACACGAGGATGTTCACGTTTTCGCCGGAAGCGAGAACATGGTCCACGCCGCCGAAGCCGATGTCGTAAGCCCAGCCGTCGCCGCCGAAGATCCACATGGATTTCTTGGCGAGGTAGTCCTTGTCGGCCAGCGTCTTTTTGGCAAGCTCAGCCGCTTCGCCGGTTCCCGCCGCCGCCTTTTCCAGCTCGGCGATCAGGGTGTCGGCCGCGGGGCGGTTGGCCTTGCTGTCGGTCGCGGTCGCAAGGTAATTCTTTGCCGCTTCCTTCAGCTCCGCGGTGGTTTCTGCGGAAGCTTCCAGGTTCTCAACATACTCGGCAAGCCTGCCGCGGATCGCGTTCTGCGCAAGGGTCATGCCGTAGCCGAACTCCGCGTTGTCTTCAAACAGGGAGTTGTTCCACGCGGGGCCGTGGCCCTTCTTGTTTTTGGTGTACGGCGTAGCCGGCGCGGAGCCGCCCCAAATGGAGGAGCATCCGGTGGCATTCGCAATGTACATTCTGTCGCCGAACAGCTGGGTCACGAGCTTTGCGTACGGCGTTTCGCCGCAGCCCGCGCATGCGCCGGAGAATTCGAGCAGCGGCTGCTTGAACTGGCTGCCCTTGACCGTGGTCTCCTTGAACTTTTCAAGCACTTCCGGTTTGTCGGAAAGGGTGCGGCCGTAGTCGGAGCCTTCCTGGCTGACCAGCTGAGAATCGGCCGGCTTCATCACGAGGGCCTTGTTGCCCTTCATGCCCGGGCACACGTTCGCGCAGGAACCGCAGCCCGTGCAGTCGTAAGCGGAAATCGTCATGGCGAACTTCAGGCCCGGCATGCCGGTCATGTCCTTCATCTTCTGGCTCTTCGGCGCTTTGGCTGCTTCCTCTGCGGTCATGACCACCGGGCGGATGACCGCGTGCGGACAGACATAGGAGCAGAAGTTGCACTGAATGCAGTTGTCCGGATTCCATTCCGGAATATCAATGGCGATGTGGCGCTTTTCATAAGCGGAGGAGCCCGCCGGGACCGTGCCGTCCGCCATCTTCAGGAAGGAGGAAACCGGCAGCTGGTTGCCCTTGTAGCGGTTCGCCGGGAAGAGCACATTGTTCACATACTCCAGCGTGTCGGCGTCGCCCTGGGTCGCCCTGCGCTCCACGGTGTCGTCGGTGCAGTCTTTCCAGGATTCCGGCACGTTGACCTTGTGGAATTCCTTGGCGCCGCGCTCAATCGCAGCGTAGTTCATGTCGACGATCTTCTGGCCCTTTTTCGCGTAAGAATGCAGAGCGGCGTCCTTCATGTACTGAATGGCCTGCTCGGACGGAATGATGTTCGCAATGGTGAAGAACGCGGACTGGAGGATGGTGTTGATGCGGCCGCCGAGTCCGATTTCCTTGCCGAGCTTTACGCCGTCGATGGTGTAGAAGTTGATGTCGTTCTCCGCGATATATTTCTTCATTTTGCCGGGGAGCTTCTCGTTCAGCTCTTCATCGCTCCACTGGCAGTTCAGCAGGAAGCTGCCGCCCTTTTTCAGGTCCTGAACCATGTCGTACTCGTCGACATAGGAGGGCTTGTGGCAGGCGACGAAATCAGCCTGGCTGATGTAATAGGTGGATTTGATCGGCTTGCTGCCGAAACGCAGGTGGGAAACGGTCAGGCCGCCGGACTTTTTGGAGTCGTAGGCGAAGTAGCCCTGCGCGTACATGTCGGTGTGGTCGCCGATGATCTTGATGGAGTTCTTGTTCGCGCCGACGGTGCCGTCCGCGCCAAGACCCCAGAATTTGCAGGAATGGGTGCCGGCCGGGGTGGTGTCCGGACTTTCCTTCACTTCGAGGGAAAGGTTGGTCACGTCGTCCACAATGCCGATGGTGAAGCGCTTCTTCGGCGCGTCGGCCTCCATGTTGCGGTAAACGGCGACAACCTGGCCCGGGGTGGTGTCCTTGGAGCCGAGGCCGTAGCGGCCGGTGTAAATCGGAACGGAGCCGAATTCGGTGCCGTTCAGGGCGGCGAGCACGTCGAGGTAGAGCGGTTCGCCGATGGAGCCGGGCTCGCGGGTTCTGTCAAGCACGGAAATCTTCTTGACCGTCTTCGGCAGAACGTCGGTCAGGTACTGCGCAATGAACGGGCGGTACAGGCGAACCTTGACAAGGCCGACCTTGTCGCCCGCGGCGTTGAGGTAGTCCACCACTTCTTCGGCCGCTTCGCACACGGAGCCCATCGCAATGATGACGCGCTCCGCGTCGGGGGCGCCGTAGTAGTTGAACGGCTTGTAGTCGGTGCCGATCTTCTCGTTCACCTTGTTCATGTAATCCACAACAATTTCCGGCAGGGCGTCGTAATACCGGTTGCCGGCTTCGCTGGCCTGGAAGAAGAAGTCGTCGTTCTGCGCGGTGCCGCGCGTGACAGGATGCTCCGGATTCAGGGCGTTGCGGCGGAACGCGTCGACCGCATCCCAGTCAAGCATTTCGCCAAGGTCCTTGTAATCCCACATGTGAATCTTCTGAACTTCGTGCGAGGTGCGGAAACCGTCGAAGAAATGCAGGAACGGCACCTTGCCCCTGATCGCGGCAAGATGGGCGACGGCGCCAAGGTCCATAACCTCCTGCGGGCTGTTGGAACACAGCATGGCGTAACCGGTCTGGCGGCACGCGTAAATATCGGAATGGTCGCCGAAAATGCACAGCGCATGGGTCGAAATCGTACGCGCTGAAACATGAATCACGCTGGGGAGGAACTCACCGGCCATTTTATACATGTTCGGAATCATCAGCAGAAGGCCCTGAGAAGCGGTGTAGGTCGTGGTCAGCGCGCCGGCTGAAAGCGAACCGTGAACCGCGCCCGCGGCGCCCGCCTCGGACTGCATTTCCGTAACCTTTACTTCCCTGCCGAACAGGTTTTTCCTTCCCGCGGCGGCATACTTGTCCGTCTCATCCGCCATGACGGAAGACGGGGTGATCGGGTAGATGGCGGCAACGTCGGTAAACGCATAAGAAACATGCGCAGCGGCGTTGTTGCCGTCCATGGTTTTCATTTTTCGTGAATCCATTATAATTATTTCCTCCTTTAGAATAACATGATAACTCCGGCACAACACACCCGCACTGTACCAAGTCTGATTTTATCATTTTTTTCATTCTCTGTAAAGGAAATCTGAACAAAAATGTGCTTTATTCCAATATCGTTTTTTGACCGGTTGCATATTGAACTGTTTCGGGCCGATTTTGCTTTTCGGGCACCGCTTTTCCGGCGCTATTGTCCCGTATCTTTTATTTTCTGCTCCGCACAGAAGCACAACCCCCCGCCCCGCCGATTGACAACGTGTGGAATAATAGGATAAAATAGTATTGTGCATCTTCCGATGCCGGAAAACAAAAAAACAACATACCGAAAGGGGTTAAACTCATGCCTTCTGAACCGGACGGCTCGGCGGCCCATTTGCTGAGCGTCCTGCCCGGCGCGGCCGCGCAGGAGCCCAACGCTTTTTTCTCCATTCTGCTGCTGATCGTTCTTGTGCTGATCAACGCGTTTTTCGCGGCGAGCGAAATCGCGATCATCACGCTGAACGACAACAAAATCAAAAAGATGGCCGAGGACGGCGATAAAAAAGCCGTCAAAATATTAAAGCTCACCGAAAATTCCAGTCGGTTTCTGGCCACCATCCAGGTCGGCGTTACGCTGAGCGGATTCCTGACCTCCGCCTCCGCGTCCCAGAGCTTTTCCGGGTCGCTGACGCAGGCGCTTTCCTTTCTGCCTTTTTCCAGCAGCGTGATTCACGGGACCTCCACCATCATCATCACCATCCTGCTCTCCTATTTTTCGCTGGTGTTCGGCGAGCTGGTCCCCAAAAAGATCGCCATGCAGCGCGCCGAAGAGCTGTCCTTTCAATTCATCGGCATTCTGAACGGAACGTCCGCCGTCTTCCGTCCCTTTATCACCTTTCTCACCTTTTCCACCAACGTGGTGCTGAAAATGATGGGGATCGACCCGAATTCCTGCGAGGAAACGGTCACGGAGGAGGAAATCCTGATGATGGTCGACGCGGGCGAGGAAAAGGGCGTGATCGGCGAAACCGCGAAGGACATGATTTCCAATATATTCGATTTCAGCGACATTACGGTCAGCGAGATCATGACGCACCGCACCGAAATGGTCGCGGTGGAGGACATCGCGTCCGTTCAGGACGTGGTCAACCTCTCCATTGAATACGGCTATTCCCGGATTCCCGTTTTCCACGAGGACTACGACAACATTCTGGGCATTATTTATGTGAAGGACCTTCTGAAATATGTGGGGAACGCCCTCAGCAGCGAAATCGGGATGACCGACCTGATGCGGCCGGCCTACTATGTGCCGGAAAGCAAGCGGTGCAGCGCGCTGTTCACCGAAATGACGGAGCGCCGCACGCAGATCGCCATTATTGTGGACGAATACGGCGGCACGGAGGGCCTTGTCACCATGGAGGACCTGGTGGAATCGATCGTGGGCAACATTCAGGACGAATACGACCACGAGGAGGAGGAGATTCACAAGGTTTCCGACAACACGTACACCGTGGACGGCGCGACCAACATCGACGAAATTTCCGACCTGGTGGGCATCGACCTGCCGGAGGGCGATTACGACACCATCGCCGGCCTTGTGGTGGAACTCCTCGGCCGGATCCCAAAGCCGGGCGAGCACCCCTCCGTAACGGTGCAGAACCTGACCATGACCGTGCAGGAGGTGGAGGAACGCCGCATTTCCAAAATTCTGATCGAAAAACACCCGCTGCCCGCCGCGGAGGAATCGAATCCCAAAAAAAGCTGATTTTCGGAGGACGTTCGCCGCGGCGGCGCGTCCTCCGTTTTTTTTATTGCTTTCCGCAGGTTTTTATTCAAACCGGTTGCTTTTACGCCTCATTTATAGTATCGTAATATAATTACCGGGGATCTTCCCCGGCACGGTCAGTCGCAACATCCTGACCTTAAACAAAACTACGGAGGAAAACAAAATGAATCCCAAAGCATTTCGCACACAGCGCCTGACACAGGGCGCGATGATCGCCGCCGTTTACGCGGTGCTGACCTGGGCGCAGGCCCTTCTGCCGCCCACCGCGAGCCTGACCTACGGCCCGGTGCAGTTCCGCGTTGCGGAAGCGCTGACCATTTTGCCGGTTTTCACCCCGGCCGCGATCCCCGGCCTTTCCGTCGGCTGCCTGCTCGCCAACGTGCTGAGCGGCTACGGCGCGGCGGACATGGTCTTCGGCACGCTGGCAACGCTGCTCGCCGCGGTTTTCACCAGAATGCTGCGGAACATCCGCATAAAAAGCATTCCGGTGCTTGCCCCGCTGCCGCCCGTTCTGTTCAACGCGGCGATCGTGGGGATGATGATCGCGGTCCAGTCCCCGGGGCAGCCGCTGTGGCCCACCTTCTGGAGCATGGCGGCGAGCGTCGGCTTCGGCGAGCTTGTCGTGTGCTATGCGCTTGGCCTTCCGCTTGCGGCCGCTCTGAAAAAAGCAACGGCGAAAAGCAATATTCTGAAATAATCCGAGGTGTAGTTCAATCATGGGAGAAACGCGGTTACCATGGAAAAGAAGGCTGAAAACCATTCCGCCCGTAAGGCTGATTGTGTTCAGCTTTTTTGTTGTGATTCTGATCGGCGCGGTGCTGCTCACGCTGCCCGCCGCGTCGCGGAGCGGGCGCCCGACCGGCTTTGTCGACGCGCTGTTCACCGCAACTTCGGCAACGTGCGTGACCGGCCTGGTCGCTTTCGACACCTGGACCCACTGGAACGTGTTCGGGCAGATCGTCAGTCTCTTCCTGATCCAGATCGGCGGCCTGGGGGTCGTCACCTTCACGACCGGCTTTACCCTGCTGGTGCGCCGCAGGCTCGGCCTGCGTGACATTCAGCTCGCCATGGAAAACACCGGCGGTGAAACCATCCACATCATCCACCTGGTGAAGGTCATCCTGTTCTTCACGGCCTCGACCGAGCTTCTGGGCGCTTTGATTCTGATGCTGCGCTTTGTCCCGCAGTTCGGTCTGCAGGGGGTCTGGATCTCCGTGTTCACCGGCATTTCCGCCTTCTGCAACGCCGGCTTCGACATTCTCGGCTTTGTCATGAACAACGGCAGCCTGGTCCCCTACGCGGGCGACCCGCTGGTGTGCCTGACCGTCGCCGCGCTGATCGTGGTGGGCGGCCTCGGCTTCATCGTGATCAGCGACATCTATTACTCCAGAATCCGGACGAGGATGCAAAAGGACAAGCCGGTCCATCTGAACTTCCATTCCACCATTGTTCTGATTATGACCGCCGTCCTGATCGCGGGGGGGACCATCCTGTTCTTCGCGTGCGAGTACGACAACACGCTGCGGGGCATGAACTTCGGCACCAAGCTGAACGCCTCGCTGTTCCAGTCCGTCAGCGCCCGCACCGCCGGATTCGCCACGGTGGATATCGGGCGGGAGCATGATTTTACAAAGATCATCACCGTTATCCTGATGTTTATCGGCGCTTCCCCGGCGGGCACCGGCGGCGGTATCAAAACCACCACCTTTGTCGTGCTGGCCGTCACCGTGCTGAGCACCATGAAGGGGAACGACCAGTCCACGATTTTCAAGCGCCGGATCGACTACACCACGGTGTACCGCGCGGTCTCCATTTTCTTCGGCGCGCTGTTCCTGGTGCTCCTCACCACGGGCGTCATCCTGTCGGCGGACCCCCACGTGAGCGGGATCGACGCGCTGTTTGAAGCGACCTCCGCGTTCGGCACGGTCGGGCTGACCGCAAACGTCACCCAAACGCTCGGCAGCGTTTCCAAACTGATGATCGTATGCACCATGTTCGCCGGGCGCGTCGGCCCGGTTTCGCTCGGGCTCGCCCTTTCCATCCGCGGCAAAAACCACAGATGCGCCGTTTTGCCGGAAGGCAGGGTCGTCGTCGGGTAACGCCGGAAGCTCCCGCCGGGCTTTGGAAAGGCCCCTCGCGCGCAAAACCCCGAAAAACGCAATTTTGATGCGTTTTTCGGGGTTTCTTTATGGCTGCCGCAAAACCGGTATTATTTTTTATCGCCCAGTATCTTCATCAGGTTCTTGCGGCTTTCGCCCTCGCAGACGGCGACGATTTCGTCCCCGGTGTGGAGCGCGTTGAAGCCGTTCGGGATGATCATGCTGTCGTTGCGCAGAATGGAGATGACCAGCGAGCCCTTTGGCAGGGGAACATCCTTGAGCAGGACGCCCTCCAGCCGCGACCCCTCGGGCAGGACCATGGCGCAGATGGCCGCCTTGCCCTTGTTGAGCGTTGCGAGCAGATGCATTTCGGCGGTGTCCACCTCCTGCTCGATCAGCTGCGTGATGATTTCGGTGCTGCTCACGGCAATGGCGGAACTCAGCGTGCGCAGCGCCCGCAGATTGCGCGGGTCGTTCGCGCGGATGATGACCTTCCGGGCGTGGAACTGCATTTTCGCAAGCTGCGAAGCGACAAGATTGTCCTGGTCGCTCCCCGTCACCGCGATAAAGCAGTCCGCGTTGTTCGAGCCCGCCTCGTCCAGCACTTCGATTTCCGTTCCGTCGCCGCAAATCACTTCCGCGTCCAGCTCATTGGCAAGGCGCATGCATTTCAGCTTATCCTTTTCAATCAGTCTGACGTCATGATGCTTTTCCAGCATGTTGACGGCGATCTGATGGCCGAGTTTTCCTCCGCCTACAATCACAATTCTCACAGCAGCCTCCGTTTAATCAATCACTTTCGCAAAAACGACCTTGTCCCCTTCGGCAAGGATCTGCTTCTTTTCTTCCAGGTAAAGCTCCATGTCGCCGTTCAGGCGGACCACGCCGAAAATCGCCTCGCCCTTGTCCCGGAGCATCGCCTTGACCGGCTGCCCGGCGTCGGCTTTTTCGGCTTTCCTGATGTGAAACGCCGCGGTCGCGGTCCCGAACGAAACGCTCCTGGAATCCCACGGCCTGACCAGCGCGGTAAACATCGCGTCCCCCGCCAGCTTGGTGGGGCAGACGGTCTTCAGCCCGAAGCTCTGGAACACTTTTTCGCGCGCCGGGTCCGAAATGCGGGCAATCACGTTTTTCACCCCGAAAAACTCCTGCGCAATCTGGGAAACGGTGATATTCAGGTTGTCGTCCGGCGTGACCACCGCCATGGCGTCGCTGCTTTCCACGCCGGCCTTTTTCAGCACCGTCATGTCGAGCGGCATGCCGGCCACGGTGATCCCGCTGAAGCTGTCGCTCAGGTTATGGAACGCGTCCGGGTTCGAATCGATCACGGCGACGTCGTGCCCGTGGGAGTCCAGCATATCGGCCAGGCGGGTGCCGAGCCTGCCGCAGCCTATCACAAGAACATTCACAATATCCTCTCCTTAGGAAAAATAATAGCTGAAGGCTTTCCCCCGTTTCCGCGGTGAAACGCATCGTAAAAACAGGTGCCAAAACAGTCAGGCCCCGGGAAACCCGCGTTTCGCGGTTTTTTCCGGCAGCCTGAAAATCGTTTGTTAGTGAGTAAGTATATCACAGAATATTCACGGAAACAACACATTGCGCGTGATTTTTCGCAAAGAAAACAGGACTTTTTCAAAAAAGCCCTCCGTCACCGATATTCCGGTTCCGTCTCGGATTCCTCCAAAAGGTCGCGCACGTAGCTCGGCAGCGCAAAGCTCCCCCGGTGCAGCTCCGTGTTGTAATACCGCGTTTTCAGGCCCAGACGGTTCCACGCCTCGCCGTCGAACCGCAGCGGGTCGTATCGTTTGGAGGCGAACCCGAACAGCCAGTGCCCCGAAGGGTAGGTGGGAATGTGCGCCTGGTACACCCGGCAGACGGGGAAAAACTCCATGATCCTGCTGTGCGCGCGCTTCATGGATTTCGCGTATTTCCGGTAATACGGGCTTTCGTGCTGATTGACCAGAATGCCGTCCCCGTTGAGCGCCTTGTAGCAGTTGCCGTAGAACTCCTTGGTGAAAAGCCCCTCGCCCGGCCCGAACGGGTCGGTGGAGTCCACAAGGATCAGGTCGTATTCGTTTTCTTTGGCGCGCACAAAGCGGAGGCCGTCCTCGTAATAAAGCGTGACGCGCGGGTCGCCGAGCTTCGACGCGGTCTGCGGCAGGTATTCCCGGCAGGCTTCCACCACCATGCGGTCGATTTCCACCATGTCGATTTTTTCAATGCCCCGGTAGCGGGTCAGCTCGCGCACGGCGCCGCCGTCGCCCCCGCCGATCACCAGCACCTTCTTCACGCCGGGGTTGGTCGCCATGGGCACGTGGACGATCATGTCGTGGTAAATGAACTCATCCTTTTCCGTCAGCATCATAAAGCCGTCCAGCGTAAAAAACCGCCCGAATTCGTTGGATTCCATGATGTCGATGCGCTGGTAGGGGCTCTGCGCGGAATAAAGCTGGCGGTCCACCCGGATGGAGAACCGCACGTTCTCAGAATGCTCCTCCGTATACCACAGTTCCAAACCGGTCACTCCTTCACAATATTGATGGTCCTGATCTCCTTGTCCTCGGTGCCGGTCAGCGAGCAGCCGACCTTTTTGGCGTAGGAGATATAATCGAGAATGTCGGGCGTGATGCGCTCCCCGGGGGCCAGGATCGGGATTCCCGGCGGGTAGCACATGACGAATTCGCTGCAGATTTCGCCCGCGCTTTCGCGCAGCGGCACCGCGCGCTTGTCGGCGTAAAACGCGCGCTGCGGCGGCAGCACCACCTCGGGGTTGATGTATTCGTGGTCGAGCATCCCGGTGTGGTCCTTGGCGTAGAGCCGCTTGATCTCGTACAGGGAGGAAATCAGGCGCTCCAGCGCAAGGTCGGTGTCGCCGACGGAAATGATGGCGAGGATGTTGCCGATGTCGCCGAATTCGATCTGAATATTGTATTCGTCGCGCAGCAGGTCGTACACCTCGATGCCCGCGCGGCCGATGTCGAGCGTGTGGACCGAAAGCTTGGTCACGTCGAAATCGTAAACGGACCCGCCGTCGATCAGCTCGCGCGAAAACGCGTAATACCCGCCGATGCGGTTGATTTCGCCGCGCGCGTACTCCGCCATGGAGCGCACCTTTTCAAAAATTTCGCCGCCGTGCAGCGCCAGGTTCCTGCGCGAAATATCCAGCGAGGAAATCAGCAGGTACGAACCGCTGGTGGTCTGGGTCAGGTTGATGATCTGACGGATGTAGCCCTCGCTGATTCTGCCGTTCGACAGCAGCAGCGAGCTCTGCGTGAGCGAGCCGCCGGTCTTGTGCATGCTGATTGCGGCAAGGTCGGCCCCCGCCGCCATGGCGGAAACAGGCAGCCCTTCGCCGAAATAAAAATGCGTGCCGTGCGCCTCGTCCGCCAGAACGGCCATGCCGCTGCGGTGCGCCATCTGCACAATGGCGCGCAGGTCGGAGCAGATGCCGTAATAGGTGGGGTTGTTCACCAGCACCGCTTTGGCGTCCGGGTTTTCCGCAATGGCGCGCTCCACCTCCGCGGGGCTCATGCCGAGCGGGATGCCCAGCCGCTTGTTGATGCCCGGGTTCACATAAACCGGCACCGCGCCGCTCAAAATCAGCGCGTTGATGGCGCTGCGGTGCACGTTGCGCGGCATGATGATCTTTTCCCCCGCGCGGCACACGCTCATCACCATGCTCTGCACCGCGCTGGTGGTGCCGTTCACCATGAAAAACGCGTCCTTCGCGCCGAAGGCGTCGGCGGCCAGCGCTTCCGCCTCTTTAATGACGGAAACGGGGTGGCAGAGGTTGTCCAGCGGCTTCATGGAGTTCACGTCCACGGTCAGGCACTGCTCGCCCAGAAAGCGGGTGAGCTCCGGATTTCCCTTGCCGCGCTTGTGGCCCGGCACGTCGAACGGAACGACGCGTGCGTCCTTGTATTTTTCCAGCGCCTCGTAAACCGGCGCTCTTTTCTGTAATTCCTGATTCATTGCCGCATCATTCCTCGCCGTCGAAAATATTGGTCCCGCTGAAAATTTCGATCATTTCACGGCGCAGGCTGTTGGTAATGCGCAGCCGCTCCTTGGGGGGCAGCTCGTACACGTCGGTGTTGAACAGGTAGTTCTGCAGTTTGATCTCCTTGATCAGCATTTTGGTATGGAACAGGTTGGCCTGATAGACGTTCACGTCGATCGCGTCGTATTTTTTCAGCGTGGCGTCGTCGATATAATCCTGAATCGACGTGATTTTATGGTCGATGAACAGCTTTCTGCCGTTCACATCCCTTGTAAACCCGCGCACGCGGTAGTCGGCTGTAATAATATCCGAATCGAAGCTTCCGATCAGATAGTTCAGCGCGTTCAGCGGGGAAACCTGACCGCAGGTGGAAACGTCGATGTCCACACGGAAGGTCGCTATGGCGTTGTCGGGATGATATTCGGGGTAGGTGTGCACCGTCACGTGGCTTTTGTCCAGGTGGCCCACCACGTTCCTGCGCGTCTCAAGAATATCGATTTCGCCCCGGTTGCACGAAGGGTCGATATTGACCACCGGCAGGGACTCCTCGGTAATCAGCAGCGTTACGCTCGCGCCCTGCGGGTCGTAATCCTGCTTGCTCACATTCAGCACGTGCGCGCCGATCATTTCGGTTACGTCGCACAGGATGTTGGTGAGACGTTCGGAATTGTACTGCTCGTCGATATAGGCGATATAATCCTTCTGCTCCCGCTCACTTTTTGCATAGCAAACATCATAGATGTTGAAGCTAAGTGTTTTTGTGAGGTTGTTAAAGCCGTATAATTTCAGCTTGTTTTCCAACCCGATCATCACGACCCTTCCTGTTCCTTACGAACAGAATCAATAGTACGATAAACCCCTGAAAATGTCAATATTTTTTGCGGATATTCTGAATATTTCCGCAATATTCGGAACGGCACCCGCATATTTTTGAAAATTCTCTGATTTTCTCCGTTTTATGGCGTTTTCCTGATTCTCAATTTCACATTCCAGGCGGGCGCGGCGTGCTTTTCAGGAAAAGGGAAACCGCTGGGCCGCGCCCCATCAGTTTTCCCCGCTCACCGATTTCCATGCGGAAAACGCCTGTTTTCGGCGTGCCCGCCGCTCCGAACGCCGCGGCGGGCACGGAGCAGGAATCGCTGCAATATGCCAAAAGCCCGCCGGCTCCGTTGGCCGGCGGGCTTTTTTTATTCTTTTAAGGATCAATTTATTTGCTGGAAGCCGCCGAGGAAGTGGAAGCTTCCGAGGAGGCCTCCGTTGCGGTGGAGGTCTCTGTGGACGCGGCTTCGGAGGACGTGGTCGTTACAAACATGGACGGGCTGTAGGAATCGATCACGGCCTGGTTCACCGTGGCGCTGTAGGCCTTGGCTTCCTTTTCCATCGCGGTGGAATATTCTTCCTCCTTCATCTGCGCGAGCACGGCGTTGCGGCCGTCCTCCGAGCTGAGCTGGGAAGAGGTTTTCTTGGCAATGTCGTTTTTCTGAATGATGACATAATACATGGAGGAGATTTCAACCGCTTTGACCTCGCCGTTCTTCATTTTCTGAATCGTTGTCACCATATCATCCGGGTAGCTGGTGCTGGTGTTCAGGTTCGTCGTGGCGCTGCCCAGCTGGTCCTCGGTCTGCTTGGAAGAGGTCTTGTAGGCGTCCGCGACCTGCTGCATGGTCTTTTTCCCGGTGCGGACCTCCTCCGCGTAACCGTCGAATTCCTTCTTTGCCGCCTTCGCTTCGGCATCGCTCAACGCCGCGTAATTGCCGGAGGAATCCTGCTTGTACAGGGTGCGCACCACAAACGTGAAGTCGCTGAAGTTCTTTTCAAAATAGGTCTTCAACGCCGCGTCGGAAACGGCCTTTGTGCCGTTTTTGCCGTAGATCGCGAGAAAAACCTTCTGGTACTTTTGCGAAAACGCGGTGTTCGCTGTTTCGTAGGAGGTCTTGGCGATGCCGTATTTTTCCAGCGACGTTCCCACGGAGCTCCACCCGCTTTCCGTATTGGAGGAAACGGTTTTGGTCTCGTCGGAGGTCAGGGAAAGCTTGAGCTCCTTCATCTTGTCGTCCAGCAGAAGGACCATTTTGGTGTATTCGAGCGCCTGGCTCTTAATCCAGGTTTCGGCGCTCTCGTTTTCCACCTTCTGTTCCAGCACCGGCTTGGAGCTGTCGCTCACCTTGCTCTGCGCGCTTTGGTACGCGTTGTACAGATTGTAGATATATACGCCGACGGGGACTGTTTCCGTGCTGTTTTTCACGGCCCAGCTTTTGTCCGTGGAACAGGCCGCCGTTCCGACCGCGATTGCGGCGGCCAAAAGCACGGCCGCTATTTTTTTCAGTCTTTTCATAACCACACACTCCGATTTTATTTAATGCCTTCCCCTCGCGGGGAAAACGCTCAGCGCGGCGCGGCAATCCGCTTTGCGGCTCCGACGGCGCGAATTTACACAATGAAAATTATACGCTACAAAATTTGTTTTGTCCATCCTATTTCAAAGGATGCAGGCGCCGCCGCGAAAATTTCAGCTTTGCTTCAGGCCGTCCCCGGCGGAAACGGCGCCGAGCACCTCCGTCAGGGTTTCGAGCGGGGTCGCGCCCGGCAGGATCTTCACGCTGATGTACGGCTTGGCTCCGGCGTTGAGCATCACGCGCGAACGCATGGCGGAAATGAGCGCGCCCACCTGCTTCATATCGATCCGGTTCTTATAGAGCAGGAGCACGTCGTTCTGCTGCTTGATTTCGTAAATGCCGAGCTGCGAGGCCAGGTTGCGCAGCAGCGCGATTTCGATCAGCCCGTTCACGCTGGCCGGCGGCTCGCCGAACCGGTCGATCAGCTCGTCGGTCACGTCCATCGCGTCCTCGCGGGTGCGGATGTCCGCGATGCGGCGGTAAACCTCGAGCCGCTGGCTGAGGTTTCCGATATAGCTTTCCGGAATATGCGCCTGCACCTGCATATCCACCAGGCATTCCGCGTCGTATTCCTGCGGCGTTTCACCCTTTTCCCTGCTGATGGCCTCGCTGAGCAAGTGAAGGTACATGTCGTAGCCCACGGCCTCCATGTGGCCGTGCTGTTCCCCGCCCAGAATATTGCCCGCGCCGCGGATTTCAAGGTCGCGCATGGCGATTTTGAAGCCGGAGCCGAACTCGGTGAATTCGCGGATGGCGGAAAGCCGCTTCTGCGCGATTTCGGTCAGAACCTTGTTGCGCGTAAAGGTCAGGTACGCGTAGGCGCGGCGGTTGGAGCGCCCCACGCGGCCGCGCAGCTGGTGCAGCTGCGAAAGGCCCATGCGGTCCGCGTTTTCAATCACCAGCGTGTTCGCGTTCGGAACATCCACGCCGGTTTCAATGATGGTGGTGCAGACCAGAACGTCGATTTCGTGCTCGATCAGGCGCCGCCAAACCTCGGAAAGCTCCTGCTCGCTCATTTTCCCGTGGCCGAAGCCGACCCGCGCCTCCGGCACCTGCGCCTGAATCCGCGCCGCGGCGCGCTCAATTGAGGCGACGTCGTTGTGCAGGTAGTACACCTGCCCGCCGCGCCGCAGCTCGCGCCGGATCGCCTCGGCGATCAGCGCGCTGTCGTGCTCCAGCACGTAGGTCTGCACCGGGTGGCGGTCGTGCGGTGCCTCCTCGATCACGCTCATGTCGCGGATGCCGGAAAGCGCCATGTTCAGCGTGCGCGGGATCGGCGTTGCGGAAAGCGTAAGCACATCCACGTTTTTGCACAGGGATTTCAGCTTTTCCTTCTGCGCCACGCCGAAGCGCTGCTCCTCGTCGATGACGACAAGGCCCAGGTCGCGGAATTTCACGTCCTTGGAAACCAGGCGGTGCGTGCCCACCACAAGATCCACCTCGCCGCGCTTCAGGCGGCGCAGGATCTCCTCCTGCTGCTTGGGGGTGCGGAAGCGCGAAAGCAGCTCCACGCGCACGGGGAAGCCCTCCATCCGGCGGGTGATGGTCTGGTAGTGCTGCCACGCCAGAATGGTGGTCGGCACCAGAATGGCGCACTGTTTGGAATCGGTCACGCATTTGAACGCCGCGCGCAGAGCGACCTCCGTCTTGCCGAAGCCCACGTCGCCGCAAAGCAGCCTGTCCATGGGCGCTTCCCGCTCCATGTCGGCCTTGATCTCCCCAATGCAGCGGAGCTGGTCCTCCGTTTCCTCAAACTCAAAGTGGGCTTCAAAATCGCGCTGCCATTCGCTGTCCGGCGGAAACGCGTGGCCCTTCGCCTGCATGCGGTCGGCGTAAAGCCGGATCAGCTCCTTCGCCATGTCCTTGACCGCGGTGCGCACCTTCGCCTTGGCCTTCTGCCATTCCGTGCCGCCCAGGCGGTTCAGCCTGACCGAGGCGTCCTCGCGCGGGCCGATGTATTTGGAAACCATGTCCAGCTGTGTGACCGGAACATAGAGCGTATCTTTTTTCGCGTAGCGCAGCTTGAGGTAGTCCTTCACAACGCCCTGCATTTCCAGCTTGTGAATGCCTTCAAACACGCCGATGCCGTGCGCGGCATGCACGACGTAGTCGCCGGGGGACAGCTCCGCGATGCTGTAAATCTCCTGGCTGTTTTTATTGCGCTTCCGCTTTTTCGCGGCGGCGGTGATCAGCCGCCCGTGGGTAATCAGCCCGAAGAACGCGGCGGGCAGCTCCATCCCCGCGGAAAGCGCCCCCTGCGTCACCACGACCGTTCCGCGCCCGATGCTTTCCGGGTGTTCCGCATAAACGGCGTCGATCCCCTGCTCCCGCAGGTCCGCCGCGGCGGTCATTGCGGCGCGCTCGCTGCCCGCAAGCACCACGCAGGCCCATTTGACGGCGAGCATGGCCTGAATGTCCTCGGTCAGCAGCTGCATGCTGCCGCCCCAGACGGAAAGCTGGCGCACCGTCATGTTCAAAAGGGTGCGGACCGGGGTTTCGTAGCTGCCCCGCACAAACGTGTCCATGAAAACGGCGCCGCGCTCCGTAAACTGCCGCACCGCATACGTCCAGTCGCCGCCGAACAGGTCGAGCCCGCGGCAGAGGATTCCCTCCGCGAGAAGGTCCTTCAGGTCCTCCCCCCACTGCCACAGCGTGCTGCGCATCCGCTCCTTGGCCTTGGCGGGCTCGCTCACGAAAAGAAGGTCGTTCTGCGCCATATAATCGAACAGCGTGGCCGTTTTCTCATACAGGAAGGTGATATATTTGTCGGCGCAGCCCAGACGCAGGCCGTTTTCCAGCTTTTCCGCCTCGGCCGCCAGCACGGCCTTCGCCTTGGGCGCCGTCTTTCCGCGCAGGGAGGCGGCGTGCGCTTTGATTTTTTCCGCCAGCGCGCCCGGCCGGTCGATCAGCGCTTCCACCGAAGGGGCCAGCGTGATCTGTTCCACGGTTTCGGTGCGGCGCTGGGTTTCCAGGTCAAACAGCGAAATCGTGTCGATTTCGTCGCCCCAGAACTCCAGCCGCACGGGGGAAGGCGCGTCCGGCGTGAAAATATCGAGGATGCCGCCGCGCTGGGAAAACTGCCCGGTGCCGTCCACCTGCACCGCCCGCTCGTACCCGCAGGCCGCGAGCCGGTCGAGCACCCTCTGCATGGGGATGCTCTGCCCGGTTTTCAGCACTGCGGTGCGCTCCCGCAGCTCCTCCGGCGGGATGGTGTACTGGAGCGCGGCGTCCAGGCAGAAGACCGCGGCGTCGCATTCCCCGTTCAGGATCCGCTCCATCACCTGGAGCCGCTGATGCTCGTACTCGTGGCTGCTGCCCTCCGTGTCGCGGAAATTAAAATCGCGCGCGGGGAAAAACAGCGCGCGCAGCCCCATGGCGGTCAGGTCGTCGCACAGGCGCTGAGCTTCGCTCTCGTCCCCGGCAACAACAAAAGCCCTGCGGCCCAGGCGGGCGCAGAGCGCATCGATCATGGCTGCTTTATGAATTCCGGAAAGCCCGGTCACGGCGGCGGGCAGGGCGCGGCCCTCCACCGCGGACTCAAGGCTTCTGTATTCCGGAAGCGCTGAAATCGCGTTTGTCAGGAATCTCATGGTACTCTCCCAGTCTGTTGTTGTTCGGTGAGGAACGGCGCGTCCTTTGCGGCGCGCCGAAAACGGATCGTTCTATTATATGCGCGGATTTCAGGAATTATATTGGTTCATGGCTTCGGCGGACTTTCCCTGCACCATCAGCTCCACAGCGCAGGCCGCGTGCTCCAGCGCTTCGGAAAGCTGTTCCTTCTCCTGCTCCGTAAAGCGGGAAAGCACCCAGTCCGCCAGGTCCCACCGGGGGTCCGGCCTGTCGCCGGTGCCGATTTTCACGCGCGGGAAGCGGTCGGAGCCGGAAAGATAAATGATGTTCTTCATGCCGTTCTGGCCGCCGTGGCTGCCCTTCATGCGGATACGCATCCGTCCCGGCGGCAGTGAAATGTCGTCGAACAGAACAATCACCTTTTCCGGCGGCAGCCGGTAAAAGCGCATGGCCTCGGTCACGCTCTGCCCGCTCAGGTTCATATAGGTGGAGGGCTTGAGCAGCAGGACCTTTTTTCCGCCCAGCACGGCGAACCCGCAAAGCCCCTTGAACCGGATGCGCTTCAGCTCGGCGCCGGCCTTTTCCGCAATGCGGTCCAGCGCCATAAAGCCGGCGTTGTGGCGGGTGCCCTCGTACTTGCTCCCGGGGTTGCCAAGCCCGACCACAATGTATTCCACCGGCCCCGCGGGCTCGGCGGCTCTGGAAAACGGATTTCTGAACATATGACACCTCATCTGCTGCGTTTTGCCGCCCCGCCGGGGCGGCCCCGTCCCTTCGGCCGCATCCGCGGTCCCTGAAGGACGGTACGGAAACAGGGCGGGACAGACAATTCCGCCCCACCCTGTGAAAGCTTATGAATTTCTATGCCGCAATCAGACAAACATGGAAGAAACCGGCTTGTCCTCGTAAATGCGCTCGATTGCCTCCGCAAACAGCGGGGCGACCGAAAGCACGGTAATGTTCGGCAGCTTCTTTTCCGGCGGAAGGGGAACCGTGTCGAGCAGGACCAGCTCCTTGATCGGGCTGGTCTTGATGCGGTCGATCGCCGGGCCGGAAAGCACGGCGTGCGTCGCGCACGCGGTAACCTCCAGAGCGCCTTTTCCCATGATCGCGACGGCGGCGTTGCACAGCGTGCCGGCCGTGTCGATCATGTCGTCCACCAGAATGACCTTTTTGTCCTTGACCTCGCCGATAATATTCATGACTTCACAGACATTGGCCTTCTGGCGCCGCTTGTCCACAATGGCAAGGGGGCAGCCGATCCGGGCCGCGAAGTTGCGGGCGCGGGTCACGGAGCCAAGGTCGGGGGAAACGACCACGTAATCGTCCGTGTCGTCGCCGATGCGCTCCTTCAGGAAAGAAGCCAGCAGAGGGGCGCCGAGCAGATGGTCGACCGGAATGTTGAAAAAGCCCTGAATCTGGGGGGCGTGAAGATCCATGGTAAGAACGCGGTCGGCTCCGGCGGTGGTGAGCAGGTCGGCGCAGAGCTTGGCCGAAATCGGGTCGCGCGCCTTCGCCTTGCGGTCCTGGCGGGCGTAGCCGAAGTACGGCATGACCGCGGTGATTCTGGCCGCGGACGCGCGCTTGAGCGCGTCGATCATAATAAGCAGCTCCATCAGGTTGTTGTTCACCGGCGCGCAGGTGGACTGGACGATAAAGCAGTCCGAACCGCGCACGGATTCAAAAAGGGAAACGGAGATTTCCCCGTCGCTGAACGTTCCCACCTCGCTTTTGCCCATGGGCAGCCCAAGGCACTCCGAAATCTGTTTTGCCACGCTCTGGCTGGCGCTTGCAGCAAAAATCTTGATGTCTTTGCCGTGAAAATTCATTTTGCGTATCCCCCTGTAGTGTTCTGTTGTCTTGGATTTATGTGCGGCTGATAACCGAAAAAGGCGCTACGGCCTGATTGGGCGCAATGGTGCAGTTTTCGCACTGGACGGAGTTCAGCGCGACACGGTCGCCGACCGTGGTGTCGGTGACCAGCGAATTCGGCCCGAGCGTGCACCCGCAGCCGATGCGGGTTTCCCCGCGCAGAATGGTGCCGGGCAGAATGCAGGTGTCGCACCCGATGGTCACGTCCGGCCCGATGATCACACCGTCGCGGCAGGGAATTTCAACCCCCGCTCTCATGTGGCCGGACAAAATCTGGTCGCGCGCAATGGAATTCAGGGCGTTGAGCTGCAGGCAGTCGTTCGCGCCCAGCACCGTGCGGGAGTCCCCCGTGGTGTGGGCGTCGGCGCGCTTGCCGGCCGCAATCAGAAGCTTGACGGCGTCCGTCAGGTAATATTCTTTCTGCGCGTTATGATTCGTAATGGACGACAGAATGTCCAGCAGGTCGTCGATCCGGAACCAGTACGCCCCGGAATTGATCTCGCAGACCGCGAGCGTGGCGAGATCGGCGTCCTTCTGCTCCACAATGGCGCTGACCAGGTGCGTCGCCGTGTCGCGCACAATGCGGCCGTACCCGGTCGGGTCGTCCAGCACGGCGGAAATGACCGTGACCGCGTTTTGGTGGGCCAGGTGGTCGTCGAGCGCCTCCCGAATGACCGCGGGGTTGACAAACGGCGCGTCGCCGTTTAAAACAAGAACATTGCCGCCGCGGTTGGCGCGCAGAAAATCAGCGGCCA
>JAAYUL010000019.1 GCA_012517675.1 Clostridiales bacterium
AAAGCTCCGGATTGCGGGCCAGGGAATCCAGAAGCCGCTGCGGGTAGTTCCCGGGGTTTTGCACGATCGGCGTGATTTTGGGATTCTTCACGGCCATGGTTCTGAGCGTTTTCATGGTTTTTCCGGAAGCGGTCCCCTTTTGTTCCGCAACGGCACCGGCCGGCGCCAAATTGTCTGAGGAAACCGCCTGCCTCAGCGGCGTTGCCGTCAAATAAACAAACAAAGCCGCCAAAATCAGAATCCCGGTGATCAGCAGCATTTTTCCTTTTTTGCAAGAGCTTTTCTTCTTCCCTGTGCGGTTCAAACCAAGACTTCCTTTCCAAGCACTTTATAACTGCAACTTCCTGATTTATGTGTACTATTAAGTATAGTACGGTCACTACTGTAGCACAAACGATTGGTGCAGTCAAGAAAAGAATCGGTAAAAATATGGCAATCCTTCGATGAAAGGGGTACCTCCGATTCGCAGGGAAAGGTTAGACGCAGAGACGGAAACGGCCGCGGCGGCGGACCGCGCGAAGCGGACTGCTCCATGCACCAAAAAGCAAGGCGGCCGGTTGCCCGGCCGCCTGAGAGTCCGAAAAGTAATTTGCCGCCGGGCAACCGCATTCAGAGCCGCGGCTTTTCCCCCGTGCGTTCCGTCAATTTCTGCCAAGCAGCTTAACCAGCACCGCTTTCTGGGCGTGCAGGCGGTTCTCCGCTTCGTCAAAAATCTGCTTCGCGTGTTTTTCAAAAACCTCCGTGGTGATCTCCTCCCCGCGGTGGGCGGGCAGGCAATGCTGAACCATCGCGTCCGGCTTTGCGGCGGCCATGATCTCGTCGTTGATCTGGTAGCCCCTGAACGCCTCCCTGCGCTTCTGCGCCTCTTCCTCCTGCCCCATGGAAGCCCAAACGTCGGTGATGACCACGTCGGCCCCTTTCGCGGCCTCCAGCGGGTCCGAGGTCAGGCTGAAAGCGGGGTGGGTCTGCGCAAAGTCAAGCACGGCGGCATTGGGGCGGTAGCCGGACGGACAGGCAACCGCAACCTCCATTTTCATTTTCAGGCCGCCGACGATCAGCGAATTCATCATGTTGTTGCCGTCGCCGATAAAGCACAGCTTGAGGCCGTCCAGCCCGCCCTTGTACTCCCGGATGGTCATGAGGTCTGCCAGCACCTGGCAGGGGTGGGCAAAATCCGTAAGGCCGTTGATGATCGGGATGGAGCCGTTGCGCGCGAGGGCCTCCACCTCCGCCTGCTTGAAGGTGCGGATCATGATGCCGTCCAGATAGCGGGAAAGCACGCGCGCGGTGTCCTGCACCGGTTCGCCGCGGCCGATCTGAAGGTCGTGGACCGAAAGGAAAATCGGCAGGCCGCCGAGCTGGTACATGCCGACCTCGAAGGAAACGCGCGTCCTGGTGGAAGCCTTTTCAAAAATCATGCCCAGCGTTTTCCCCGAAAGGACGCGGTGCTCAATGCCGTGCTTCTGCTCGTATTTGAGCTGATCGGCAAGGTTCAGAATTTCCGTGATCTCTTCGCTTGTAAGATCAAGCATCTTCAGCAGGTGTTTCATGGTTGCCCTCCTAAATGAAATTTATTTTTTATTTGTTATCCGGATTCTCACAGCGGGCCGTCACGCGAACGATTGCAGCGTTTTTTGCAGAATCCGAAGTCCCTTCTCCAGCTCCTCCTGCGAAATAGTGAGCGGCGGCAAAAAGCGCAGCATGTCTTTCGCGGTGAGTACCAGCAGGCCGTTTCCCACGCAGGCTTTGGCGATCTCCGCCGCGCCGCCCTTCTTCGGTTTCGCGCCGAGCATCAGGCCCATGCCGCGCACAAAATCGATCTCCTCCATCTCCCCGAGCTTTGCGGCGAGGATTTCGCCCTTTTTCACCACGCCGGCGAGAAACGCCTCGTCGCCCACGCGTTCCAGCACCGCCTGCGCGCCCGCGCAGGCCACCGGGTTGCCGCCGAAGGTGGAACCGTGCGAGCCCGCGTCCATCACGCTGGCAAGGCGTTCGCCGCACAGGCACGCGCCGATGGGCAGGCCGCCGCCCAGCCCCTTCGCGCTGGTCAGCACGTCGGGCATCAGGTCGTAGTGACGGCAGCAATACAGCTCGCCCGTGCGGCCCACGCCCGTCTGCACTTCGTCCACCAGCAGCAGGATGTCGCGCTCCCTGCAGAAATAATCCAGCTCCTTGACAAACGCGGGGCTGAGCGGCAGCACGCCGCCCTCGCCCTGAATCAGCTCGATCATAACGGCGCAGGTGTTTTTCCCCGCCGCCGCGCAAACGCTTTTCAGGTCCGGCCCGGCGTAAACAAACCCCTCCGTGAACGGCGTGAAATGGCGGTGGAAGCCGTCCTGCCCGGTCGCCGCCAGCGTGGTGACCGTGCGGCCGTGAAAGGAGTTGCGCAGGGTGACGATTTCGTTCCGGTCCGGGCCGTAGGTTTCGGTGCCGTACTTGCGCGCCAGCTTGATGGCGCACTCGTTCGCCTCCGCGCCGGAGTTGCCGAAAAACACTTTGGAAAATCCGGTGAGGCCGCAGAGCGTTTCGGCCAGTCTGGTCTGCACCGGGCTGTAATACAGGTTGGAAATGTGCTGGAGCCGCCCGGCTTGCTCGGCGACCGCCCTGACCCACGCTTCGTCGCAGTAGCCCAGCGAATTGACGCCGATGCCGCTGGTAAAGTCGATGTATTCCTTCCCCGCGCAGTCCACGGCGGTCGCCCCATGCCCCGAAACCAGCGCGACGGGAAACCTGCCGTAGGTCTGCATGATATTTTTATGTTCCTGTTCCCTGATTTCTTCGAAATCCATGGCCAAACCCCCAATAAAGTTTAAAATGAACAAGACCTAATAAAGCATGGTCCCGATTCCTTCGTCGCTGAACAGCTCGATCAGGATGGAATGCGGAATGCGCCCGTCGATGATATGCGCGCGGTCCACGCCGCGGCGCACCGCTTCGACACAGCAGTTGATCTTCGGAATCATGCCGCCGGAAATAATCCCCTGGTTCTGCAGCCTCGGCACCTCGCTCACATTGACGACCGGAATAATGGTGCTTTCGTCGTCCTTGTCGCGCAGCAGGCCGCGCACGTCGGTCATGAGAATCAGCTTTTCCGCGCCCAGCTCCGCCGCGATGCGCGACGCCGCGATGTCGGCGTTCACATTGTAAACTTCCCCGCCGGCGCCGCCCGCCACGGTCGCGACGACCGGAATGTAGCCGTTGCCGGTCGCGTTTTCAATGATCCGCGTGCTGACCTTCGTGATTTCGCCGACAAAGCCGAGGTCGTCGCCGGAAATCAGCTTTTCGGCGTAAATCATGCCGCCGTCCAGTCCGCACAGCCCCACGGCGCGCCCGCTGTGGCGCTCCAGAAGCTGCACGAGGTCCTTGTTGACCTTTCCCGCCAGCACCATCTGCACCACGTCGATGGTTTCGCCGTCCGTCACGCGCAGGCCGTTGACGAACCTGCTTTCCTTGCCGATTTTTTTCAGCATGGCGCTGATTTCCGGCCCGCCGCCGTGCACCAGCACCACGTTGATGCCGACCAGCTGCATCAGCACGATGTCGCTCATGACGGCGTCCTTCAAATCCTCGTTGACCATGGCGTTGCCGCCGTATTTGACCACAACGGTCTTGCCCGCGTATTTCTGAATATACGGCAGCGCCTGAACAAGAACCCGGGCCCTGTCGCTGTTGCTGATATTCATTTCCGTAACCATTCCTTTCGAATCCGGCTTTTCCCGCCCCGCCGTCACAGGGCCGCGAAATCGGGCGGGGCGCCCGTCAGGTTCTGTATTCGCCGTTGATCTTTACATACTCGTAGGTCAGGTCGCAGCCGAACGCCGTGGCTTCCGCCCCGCCGTCGTGCAGGGTGACCTCCATGTCGATTTCATCCTGCAGGAGAATCCGTTTCGCCAGCTCCTCGTCAAACGGAATGCCCGCGCCGTCCTTGCAAACCGGAATATAACCCGCTTTGGAGCGGAACGCAACGTCCACCGCGTGAATATCGGTGCGCGCCCCGCTGTACCCGACGGCGCAGAGGATTCTGCCCCAGTTCGCGTCCGCGCCGAACATGGCCGCCTTGACCAGGCTGGAACAGATCACGCTTTTGGAAGCGAGAACGGCGTCCTCATGGCTTTTCGCGCCCGTTACCCGGCAAACCAACAGCCGGGTCGCGCCTTCGCCGTCCTTTGCCACCATGCGCGCCAGCCTGACGGCAATGTCGGTCAGCGCCTGCGTGAAAACCCGGTACGCTTCGGTGCCCTGCTCGATCGGCTCGTTTCCCGCAAGGCCGGAGGCCAGAATCGCGGTCATGTCGTTGGTGGAGGTGTCGCCGTCCACGCTGACCATATTGAAGCTCACGTTCACCGCCTCGTGCAGCGCGGCGCTGAGCACCTGCGGCGAAACGGCCGCGTCGGTGGTCAGAAAACAGAGCATGGTCGCCATGTTCGGGTGAATCATGCCGGAGCCCTTGGCGATTCCGCCGATATGCGCTTTCTTCCCGCCGACGGTGAACTCGACGGCAAGATTTTTCGCCTGCGTGTCGGTCGTCATGATCGCCCGGGCCGCGTCGGCGGAGCCGGCCGGCGAAAGGGCCTTGACCAGCGCGGGCATCGCCTGCCGAATCGGCTCGATCGGCAGAATCTGGCCGATCACCCCCGTGGAGGCGACCACCACATCCTGCGGCGCGCAGCCCAGCTCCTTCGCGGCGGCTTCGCACATCAGCCATGCCTTTTCCTCACCGTCCGCGTTGCAGGTGTTCGCGTTCCCGCTGTTGCAGATCACCGCGCGGGCCTTGCCGTCCGCGATATTTTTCTCCGTCACAACGAGCGGAGCGCCCTTGACCAGGTTCTGGGTGTAGACCGCGGCCGCGGAGCACATAACCCGCGAACAGATCATGGCCAGGTCGGGTTTCGATTTATTTTTGCGGATCCCGCAGTAAACCCCGGAAGCGGTAAATCCCTCGGCGGCGGTCACGCCGCCCTCCACATATTTCATTTCAGCATCGCTCCTATTGAAAATTATCCAAACCGAACGCAGGTCCGGGTCAAAACGCCGGCGGAAACAGCTTTAAGCCCGCCGTTTCCTCCAGGCCGAACGCAAGGTTCATGTTCTGTATCGCCTGCCCCGCCGCGCCCTTGACCATGTTGTCGATGGCGGAAACGGCGACAAACGTATTTGTGCGGGGGTCCGCATGGAGCGAAATGTCGCAGAAATTGGAACAGCGCACATTTTTGATATCCGCCTCCCTGCCCTGCGGCAGCAGGCGGATGAAATATTCGTCCTTATATTGTTCGCGGTACGCCTCGTTCAGCTGCTCCTGCGTGACACCGGGCTTCAGCCTTGCGTAGCAGGTGGCCAGAATGCCCCGGTTCACCGGCAGCAGATGCGGCACAAACGTGAGCCGCACCGGCGCGCCCGCCGCGTGGGAAAGGGTCTGCTCCATTTCCGGCGTGTGGCGGTGAACCGCTACCTTGTAGGGGCTCATGCCCTCGTTCAGCTCCGCGAAATGCGTGTTTCGGGTCAGGCCGCGGCCCGCGCCCGTCACGCCGCTTTTGCAGTCGGCAAGGATGCCGTCCTTTTCGATCAGCCCGTTTTTCAGCGCCGGAAAAAGCGCCAGCGGAACCGCCGTGGTGTAGCAGCCGGGGTTTGCGATGATCGTTTTCCCCCTGATTTTCTCCCGGAACAGCTCCGGCAATGCGTAAACCGCGATCTGATGCAGCTCGGGGTACAAAAAGCTCCCGCCGTACCACTGCTGATAATCCGCTTCGTTTTCCAAACGGAAGTCCGCGCCGAGGTCGATGAACACCTTCCCCTTTGCGTGGCATTCCGCCGCCAGCTCCTGCGAAAGGCCGTGCGGCAGCGCCGCGAAAACCACGTCGGACTGCTCCACCGCCTCGCCCTGCTCCACACAGATTTGATCGCAGAGATGAAAATACGCGGGGTACACTTCGGAAAGCGGCTTGCCGAGAAAGCTGACCGAGCTCACCGCCGCGACCTCCGCTCCCGGGTGGCCGCTCAGAAGGCGCACCAGCTCCGCGCCCGCGTAGCCCGTGGCCCCGATCACACCGGCCCTGATCATATCCGTCCCTCCTCAAGCTCCTGTAAAATCCGTTCGGCCTGCGCCTCCACGTTCTGCGGGGCGGGGCCGCCGGTCACCTTTCTGCCGTTGACGCACGTGTCGAGCGAAATGGCGTCAAAAACGTCCGCGTCGAACAGGGCGCTGTACTTCCGGTACGTTTCGATCGGCAGTGTTTCCAGCGTAAGGCCATGCTCCACGCATTCGGCCACCAGATCGCCGGTCACGCGGTACGCGTCGCGGAAGGGAAGCCCCTTGTTGACCAGATAATCCGCGCAGTCCGTCGCGTTGATGAAGCCGTGCGCCGCCGCCTTTCGCATATTCTGCGGCAAAACCTTCATGGTGTCCACCATGGGGATAAACGCGGTCAGGCACATGCGCAGCGTGTCCACGGCGTCGAAAATCGCTTCCTTGTCCTCCTGCATATCCTTATTGTACGCAAGCGGAAGACCCTTCATCATGGTGAGCAGCGTGGTCAGGTCGCCGATGGTGCGCCCGGTTTTGCCGCGCACCAGTTCCGCGATGTCCGGGTTCTTTTTCTGCGGCATGATGCTGGAGCCGGTGGAAAACGCGTCGTCCAGCTGCACGAACCGGAACTCCCACGAGCACCACAGGATGATCTCCTCCGAAAAGCGGGAGAGATGCACCATGGCGATGGCGATGTCCGAAGCGAGCTCCATGCAGAAGTCGCGGTCGGAAACGCCGTCCAGGCTGTTGTTGGTCACCCCGGCAAAGCCGAGCAGCTTCGCCGTGTATTCCCGGTCGAGGGGGTAGGTGGTCCCGGCCAGCGCGCCGGAGCCGAGCGGGCAGACGTCCATGCGCTTTTTCGTGTCCGTCAGGCGGGAAAGGTCGCGCAGGAACATTTCGGCGTAGGCCAGAAGATGGTGCCCGAAGGTAATGGGCTGCGCCCGCTGCATGTGGGTGTAGCCCGGCATGACCGTTTCCTTGTAAAGCAGGGCTTTTTTGCACAAAACCCCCACAAGCGAACCAAGCTGCCCGGAAAGGGCGCCGCACTGTTTTTTCAGGTACAGCCTGATATCCACGGCGACCTGGTCGTTCCGGCTGCGCGCGGTATGCAGCCGTTTTCCCGCCGCGCCGAGCCGCGCGGTGAGCTCCCCCTCCACAAAGGTGTGAATGTCCTCCGCCTGCGGGTCGATTTGCAGCGCGCCGCTTTGCAGCTCCGACAGAATCTGTTTCAGCTCCGCGCAGATGCTTTCCGCCTCCGCTTTGTCGATGATCCCGCAGGAGCCGAGCATGGCCGCGTGCGCGATGCTCCCTTCGATATCCTCCTGTGCCATGCGGCTGTCGAAGGAAATGGAGGAATTGAAGTCGTTTGTTTTCTGGTCCAGCTCCTTGTGGAATTTCCCTTCCCACAGTTTCATCCGAATACCCCTTCCCTAAGTAAAGAGAGGGCAGGCTCTCACCTGCCGCTCCGTTATTGCTTTTGTTTTTTCATGGCCTGCACCTGAATCGGCAGGCCGAACAGGTTGATAAACCCGGAGGCGTCCGCCTGATTGTAAACCTCGTCCTCGCTGAAGGTCGCAATGTCCTCGTCGTACAGCGAATAGGGGGAGGTCACGCCGGCGTCGATGATGTTTCCCTTGTAAAGCTTGAGCTTCACTTCGCCGGTCACGGTCTGCTGGGTGCTGTCCACAAACGCGGAGAGCGCTTCCCGCAGAGGCGTGAACCACTGGCCGTAATAGACGAGCTCCGCGAATTTGACGGCAACGCCCTGCTTGTAGTGGTAGGTGTCGCGGTCAAGGCAAAGCTCTTCCAGCTTGTTGTGCGCGTGGTACAGGATCGCGCCGCCCGGCGTTTCATACACGCCGCGGGACTTCATGCCGACCAGCCGGTTTTCCACGATGTCCGCAATGCCGATGCCGTTCGCGCCGCCGATTTCGTTCAGCTTTGCAATCATGTCCACCGCGCAGAGCTTCTGCCCGTCGAGCGTAACGGGCACGCCCTTTTCAAACGTGAGGGTGATGTAGGCCGCCTTGTCGGGCGCCTGTTCGGGCGAAACGCCGAGCTCCAGAAAGCCGGGCTTGTTGTACTGCGGCTCGTTTGCCGGGTTTTCCAGGTCAAGCCCCTCGTGGGAAAGATGCCACAGGTTTTTGTCCTTGGAATAGTTGGTTTCCCTGGTGATGTTCAGCGGAATGTTGTGCGCTTCCGCGTAGTCGACCTCCTCGTCGCGGGACTTGATGCTCCATTCCCGCCACGGGGCGATGATTTTCATTTTCGGCGCGAACGCCTTGATGGCCAGCTCGAACCGGACCTGGTCGTTTCCCTTTCCGGTGCAGCCGTGGCAGATTGCGTCGGCCCCTTCGGCCTTCGCGATTTCCACCAGCCGCTTTGCGATGATCGGCCTCGCGAACGAGGTGCCGAGCAGGTATTTGTTTTCATAGACCGCGCCCGCCTTCAGGGTGGGCCAGATGTAATCTTCGGCAAACGCCTTTTTCAGATCCGCAATATAAAGCTTGGAAGCCCCGGTCTTTTTCGCCTTTTCCTCAAGGCCGGTCAGCTCCGCGCCCTGGCCCACGTCCGCCGCGACCGCAATTACTTCGCAGTTGTTGTAATTTTCCTTCAGCCAGGGGATAATAATCGATGTGTCAAGCCCGCCCGAATAGGCAAGCACTACCTTTTTAATCGTCTGATCCATTTCAGCAACCTCCGTCAAATCTCTTTGTTGTTTTAATTATACACCGTTTATACAGAAAATCAAGGATAAAATGAATAAATATTCACTTTATCTCAAACCCATAAAATCTTTTTCATTCGTGCCGTTTCAATTGTATGATATACCTAAAAGTGGTAAAATACATTATAGAAAGATGCAAAATGAATTGGAGGGATCGCCATGTTTCATGAAACCGATATTGCAAAGCTGAAATTCAACCCGTTCACCCTGATCGACAAAAAGTGGATGTTGGTCACCGCCGGAAACGCGCAAAAATGCAACACCATGACGGCAAGCTGGGGCGGGCTCGGCGTGCTTTGGAAAAAATACGTGTCGTTTATTTTTGTCCGCCCAAGCCGTTACACGCTGGAATTTCTGGAGCGCGAGGACTATTATTCCCTCTGCTTTTTCGATTCATCCGAGCAAAAGGCGCTGAATTACTGCGGCTCCCACTCCGGGCGGGACGGCGACAAAATCAAAGAGGCGGGCCTGACCCCCGTGTTCGACGAAGCCGCCCCCTATTTCGCGCAGGCAAAGCTGGTTTTCCTCTGCAAAAAGATGCACGGCCAGCGGATTGACCCCGCCTGTTTTCTGGACCCGCAGATCGACCCGCAGTGTTACCCGGAAAAGGACTACCATAAAATGTTCATCGGCAGCATTGAAAAGGTGCTGGAGCGGGACGAATAACCCGCCGGTGACAAAGAACGCCCCGGTAAAATCCGCATGGATTTTACCGGGGCGTTTCCTATTCCACTATATATTCCCTGAGCGCGCCGTACAGGCTCGGGGGAACCTGCGCCGTCAGCATCAGGCCGTTTTCGCCGTACTCCTCGCTTTCCACCACGCCGTCGCGGCGAATCTGCGCCGCAAGAGCGGTCCTTGCAAACGGAAGCCGCAGCGTGACGCGCCGCGTTTTAACCGGCAGGTTTTCCTCGACCACCCGCAGCAGCCGGTCGATTCCCTCGCCGCTGAGCGCGCTGATGCGCACCGCGTCCCCGACAAACGGAATGATATTGACCTCGTCCGCCGCGTCGCATTTGTTCAGCACCGGAATCACCGGCCGGCCCTCGCAGCCCAGCTCCGCCAGCAGACGGTTCGTCACCTCCAGATGCTCCTTTGCGTCCGGACTGGAGGCGTCGCAGATATTCAGAAGGATGTCCGCCGTGGCGGCCTGCTCCAGCGTGGACTTGAACGCCTGCACCAGCTGATGCGGCAGGCGGCGCACCAGCCCGACCGTGTCGATCAGCATCACGGTGGCGCCGCCGGGCAGCTTGAGCGCCCGCGCCGTCGGGTCGAGCGTTGCGAACAGCATGTCCTTGGCCAAAACGCCCGCCTGCGTCAGCGTGTTCATCAGGGTCGATTTTCCCGCATTGGTGTAACCCACCAGCGCCACCGTGATGACGCCGTCTTTTCTGCGGCGGCGGCTGATCTGCTCACGGTGCTTTTCCACCTCGCGCAGCTGTTCGTTCAGCGTGTTGATCCGCCTGCGGATATGCCTGCGGTCGGTTTCCAGCTTGGTTTCGCCCGGGCCGCGCGTTCCGATTCCGCCGCCGAGGCGCGAAAGCGCGGTCCCCTGCCCGCCGAGGCGCGGCAGCATATATTGAAGCTGCGCAAGCTCCACCTGCAGCTTTCCTTCCCGGCTCTGCGCGCGGGAAGCGAAAATGTCGAGGATCAGCATGGTGCGGTCCACCGCGCGCACCCCGCTGCTCTTTTCAATGTTGCGGATCTGCGTGGGCGACAGCTCGCAGTCGAATACCAGAAGGTCGGCCTCGTATTTCGCGCAGAAATCCGAAATCTCCTCCATCATGCCCGAACCTACGCAAGTCGCCGTGTCGGGGGAAGGGCGCTTTTGCGTCATGGCGCCGCACGGCTCCGCGCCCGCGCTGCGCACCAGCTCGTAAAGCTCCGCAAGGGACGTCTGCGCGTCGTATTCGCCCGTGTCCACTTCCACCAGCAGCGCGCGCTCCGGCTGTTCCCTGTTTTCATGCAATTCCATCGGTTCAATCCCTTCTCCCGTTTTTCGTCTTTATTCTACCCGATTTCCCGGCAAAATGCAACTTTACCGGAACGCCGCGTAAACATAGGTCGTGCCGTTTTCGTTCAGACTGTAAAAGGTTCCGCCCGGCTGCGCCCCCGTGCTCTGGCACACGCTCAGCGTGGCGCCGTCCAGAAAAACGCCGTCCGTTTCCCCGCTTGGGGTCGCAGCGGCAAATCTGCACTCGTTGTACCCCGCAGTGGGATTATAAGCGCAGGGCGGTTTGTGCCAGCCGAAGACCAAAACCAGTTTCGGCGAAAACGGCAGGACAATGTCCTGCGAGCCTGCGCCGTTCCCCGTGTACTGCCCGGAAACAATCCCCTGTGTCAGCAGGACGCGGTCGTCCGCGGAAAGATGCTTCTGCGCATCCGCGAAATGCGCGCTCAAAAGCGAATCGAGCAGCGCGTTGTCCGCCACAAAATCGCCGCGCATCGGCTTGTCGGTGCCGACCCAGCTGTTCAGGCCGAGCGATGTTTTATTGTTTGTCGGCATGTGATCCTCCCTTATATCCGGAGCAGCGCGTTCTCATACTCGTCTATGGAATCCCACGAAAGTCCCTTCGCATCCAGTTCGTCGAACGTGCCGCCCGTCTGGTCGATATTGTTCCATGAAATGCTGCGGAAATCCAGCTCCGCGCCCAGATTCGCGGGCAGGAATTTTCCGGCAGCTTCCGCTTTTTGCGTTCGCGCCTGTTGGGTATCCCCTTCGGAAAGCATATTGAGGTACACCAGCCGGTCCTGCGTGTTCTCACAAAGCTCGCATAAAATTCCAATGCCGCAGAGCGTCTCTTCAATCGCCTTCCGCGTAAAACCGCGCGGCGTAACCGCGCCCAATGCCGCGAGCGCGGCGCGGCGCCGGGCCGTATCCTCCTGCGCCGGCAGAGCGAACAGCCGCTCCCGCAGAGCCAGGCCGTAGCTTTCGGCCGTCTGCACGAACATCTCGCGCTGCAGCTCTTCCACCGCCGCCGCCGCGGCGGCAAGCCCGGCGGCATACGCCCGCAGCTCCGCGTCCACAAGGGTGGTGCCGGAAAGCGCGTAAAGCCCCGTGGCGCTCATCTGCTTTCGCATGGAATCCAGCGGGTTCATCCCTGCACCTCCGCATAATCTGTCACGCCGACCGTACCGCACACCGCAAGCTGGTTGCGCGCAATCCCCCGGTCACTGCTCACCGCGCTGTTAAAGCAGTAATTTTTGATTTTCCCGGTGCTCATCAGGCACACGCCGAGCGCCGCCGTCAGAAACGCCTCCCCCACGCAGAGGTTTTCAAAATAATCCGTGACCGCTTCGCGGCAGGCCTGCTGCGCCTCCGTCGCGGTCACCCCCGCGGCGGGCGTCACCGCGACGTCCACCGGGACGGAAACCGTCTGCGCCGCGGCGACCGTCGCCTGCACATTGATTTCCTTGACCGCGTTTACGGAAGCCTGCACCTGCGCCACCGTCTGTTCGTTCGGCACGGTTCCCCTTGCGCCAAGATAAATGCCCACGGTCCCCGCGCCGTGTTCCATGGGAAGGACCCCGGCGGAATACACCCCGTCGAACCCGAGCGCATACTCGCGGTAAAACGCCTCGTTCGTCCCGTTGGGCGCGCCGGAGCAGTTCCGCATCAGCCGGGCGCGCAGCTCGCTGTCGCCCTCGGCGTCCGTCCCGCCCGAAAACGCCGCTTCATTCGTCACGCTTTCCAGCGCCGGGGGCGGCGTTACCATGACCGTAACGGTCCCGGGCAGGGCGTTCCCGGTCTTGCCCGGCGTTTCCGCCTGCGCGGCGGCCTGCACGCTCAGCGCGCCCGCGGGCAGCTCCGCCGCCTGTGTTGTCACATACCGGACCGGGGCTTCCCCGCCGGTGGAGCAGACGGTGCCCGCCGGAATCGCGGCGTCATACCAAAGCGGGGTCGCCCGCCGGAAGGTGAGCGACCCCTGCGCCGCAAGCGCCGGTTTTCTCGCGATCCCGCGCTGCTGCGCGTGAAGGTCAAGCTGCTCCCCCTGCGCGGTCTGCGGAAACGCCTGCATTTTCAGCCATTCCACCGCGTTTTGCAGCGAATAGATTTCCCCCGCCAGAACGCGCATCCGGATTCCAAGGTCCGACGCCTCGTCCGGCGAATATCCGGCCGCCTGCGCGAACGCGCTTTCCATGGCGGCCACCGTTTCCTCATAGCTTTTCACGAAAGCGTCACCTCCGCTTCGGTTTGCCGGCCACCGCATTCCATCGTAACCCCAAGGACGGGGGGCTGTTCCGAAACGAGCCGGACGCTTTTCACGCTCACGTCTTCCAATGGGAGCAGCGCTTCCTGCGCGGCGGAAAACGCGTCTTCCTCAAAATTCGGCGCGGCGGGCGCCATACCTTTCAGCCTGCTCCCCAGCCGGGGATTGTAAACAAACGCGCCCAGCGGTACGGTCAGCCGGACGGCCGCCCTCTGGAACAGCTCCCCGACCCCGTCCAGAAGCAGCGGGAACCCGCCGCCTCCCGTTTCAAAATCTCCGTTTTTGATCGACAGATCCATTTTTCAGCCTCCCTGTTTCGGCGCAAACACCTGCCCGTTGAGGACGATTTCGCCGCTGTTTTTCAGGTAAATTTCCGCGCCGCCGGAAGAAAAAAGCAAAAGCTCCCCCGGCTGCAGCGGCTTTTCCTCCATCAGCATTCCCACGCACGCCGGGCCGTTTTCCGCCGTGACCAGCACCGCGCGCGCCGAATTGGGCGGGCGGTACGCAACGCCCCACGGTGCCGCCGCCGGCACGCCCCGGTAGGAACCCGCGCCCTGCAAAAGGTCGTTCCCGGTCACCTGCGCCAGCTCCGCGGCGGGACGCTGTTTTTCCGCCGCGATTATCCGCTGTGCAATCCACATGTTCCCGTCCTCCTCAGTATCATTTTCGTCGTTTCGCCTTCCGGTCCCGCGGCATAGTCGGTTTCCCAAATGCAGAACCCGGTTTCGTCCCACGGCGCGGCGTTCACCGCCGCTCTTTCGCCGGGCCGGGCGGAAACGCGGCCCGGGCATGTCACGGTGATTTCCAGCGATTTTTCCCACGCCGAGCGGAACAGCGCGTCGCCGTTCCCGCTTCCCGAAAGGAACCTTCTGCGCTGAATTCCGAGCGCATCCGCCTCCGCGCAGCGCAGAACCGAGCCGTTCCCGTCCGTCCCGGCGGCGACCAGCTCGGAAAGCATGCGGCAGTAGAAGTACCCGGCGGACAACGCGGAACACGGGATTCCGTTTTCTCCCCCGAAGCATAGCGCTTCCCCCGTGTCTTCCCCCGACGCGTCGAGCACGTCGTTTTCAGCGCGCGGCGCCACTCCGAGAAATTTTTTACAGAACAGTTCCGCGGCCTGCCATTCGCTCATGCCCTTCGTCACGGTCAGTTCCCCGGAAAAGCTCCGGCTGTCGCCCAGAAAACGGGTGAAGCCGCGGGGCGCGAAATAGCGGGAAAAAATCAGCGGCAGAGACGGGGCGCAGATCGTTTCTGCCGCGGCTTCGTTGTCCAGCAGCAGGGCGGCGCGGCTGCGCGCCTCCAGCTTCATCCGCGCGCTGTTGTCCAACAGAAAAATCTGTTCGTCCACAATGCCGTCGAAGACCACCGTCCCGTCGTCGTCCAGAACGCGAAGCCCCGTCAGGTTTTCCGCCGCGCCCGAAAACGGAAACACGGCGGAAAGCGCGTCCGCCGGGGCGCTCAGCGACCGGTTCAGCCGGACCTGCACGGGCGGCGGCAGCCGTCTGTTGCCGCCGGGGCCGTTTCCGAAAAAAATCACGGCAGCAGTACCTCCGTTCCCGCGGGCAGATCGTTCGGCCACTCCAAGGCGGGATTCAGCGCGCGCAGGCGGTCCGCCGTCGTGGAATACCGCGCCGCGATGCTCCACAGCGTCTCGCCGCCCTCGCACAAAAAAGTGCCGCCCGCTGTCTGTTGCGTTTCCCGCGCGTCCTCTAAAAAGGTAAAGCGGTACCGGATGGAATCCGGCCCGGCCTCCCCGTCCATTTCCAGCGAGGAAAAGTACGCGGGAAACGGCTCCATCCCCGTCAGCTTCAGCATGCCGCTGTCGCTTTCCGCCAACAGCGCCGACAGCTTTTCAAACTCCTGCGCGCAGGTTTCCCCCGCAAAGGTCCCGCCGCCGGTCACCACACGGCTTTTGCCGCCCATGTTCTGCACCACGGCTCCGGCGTTGGCACGCCCAAGCTCCGCCAGCCTGCGCGCGCAGCACACCCGCACCGTTTCCGGGCCAAAGGGCCACACATAATTTTTAAATCGCATCGTCATTCCCATTCCTCCGTGCTCAGGGTGTGCGCGTATCTGCGGTAATCCCGCTCCATTTGCTCGGAAAGCTCTTCCGCCCGATCCGTCACGGCTGCTCCGCTCCTTCCCTGACGCGTCCGGCCGCCGTCAGCTCCAGCGTCCGCAACGGCCGGCTGAAAATCCCACTGCCGACGGAGGCGCTTGTCCAGCGGCAGCCGGAATAGACCGTCTGCTCCCCGTCCCGCCGCATTATCACGGTAAAATCGGAAAGCGCGGGCAAATCAATTCCCGGCTCCGGTCGCACCCCGTACAGCGTCACGCGGTACCGCACCGGACCGGCCGCCACAAAGGACGGCTCCCGTTCGCCCCACGCGCCCACGGGCCTGCTCTGCTGCACCGCTTCTTCCGCGCAGGAATCCGCGCGTGCCGCGTCGGCGCCGCCCGCCGTCAGAACGATTTCGGCCCGCTCCCCGTGGGCAAGCGGACGCAGCACCGCCCAGGCATAGACCTCCTCCCCACAGGCGGAAAACATACCGGCCCGCAGCACCGTGTAGCTTTGGCCCGCGCACACGATCTCCTGCCCCGCCTCCGGGACAACACCGGCGGGCCCGGTGTAGCGGTAATACGCTTCCCCGTCCCGCGCGGCGTCGAATTCCTTCGCGAATCCTCCTCCGGTGCGAAGCGGCTGAATCAGCGCGGCGGTCTCTTGTCCGTTTACCGTGACCGAATCCCCGTACCGCTCCAGTAAGATTTCAATCATGGCGCGCCGGGTCATGGCAAAATCCTCCGGAACAAAAAGTCGTCGTCGCGCAGGTAGGGGGCGGCCGCCGCCTCGGCCTGCTCCCATACCTTTTTTGCGGCCTCCGGCGAAACCCCGCCCAGGTCGATCTTAACGTCTCCCGCCGCAAATTCCTGCGGTTCCGCGGCGGCGCGGACCAGCGCCCAGCGGTACAGCGCCAGCGCGGCCGCCGCGGCGCAAAGCGGCTTATCCGCCTCTGCATCCGTATCCGCCGCGCGCCGCGTCGTCTGTTCCATGGCGTCTTCGCAAAGCACCCCGTATTTCGCCGCTTCTTCGCCGGAAAGCCCCGCCATCATTGCAAACCGCTCCAGCACGTCACACAGTTTCAACGGCTCACCCCGCGTAGCTCAGCACGCTGACGGCGCCTTCAAAGATTTTGGCAAACCCGGCAATCACGCTGATGGAGGCGCGCTCCAGCTGGCGGTCGATCAGCCGGTCGTAATCGGTGGCCACGCCGCCCGCCTGCACCATTTCCAGCGCGCAGGCGCTGTCGAGCCCGATGATTTTCCCTGCGGCCAGTTCCGGCACATGCAGCAGGTTCGCCCCAAGCGGCGTGACCAGCCTGCCGGTACCCTGAAAATTGAGCCCGGCGGCCGCGTCCCTGAATTCGGCGATAGACAGGATATCCTTCGTCGCCGCCGTGGAAGCGACCAGCGTATTCATGCGGTACGGCGCAAGCGATCCCCAAAGGTTGACCAGGTCGCCGTACACCGGCTTGGCGCCCGCCGCCGCCACGGTCTGCGCCGGGGTTTTGCCGTCGTCGCCGTTCAGCAGCACCTCCACCGCGTCGGAAAGCTGGGAGCGCGCGATATACGCGCCGATCTGCCGCAGGGTGACGGTAAAGAGGTCGAGCTTCTGAAAGCGGAGCGCCTCATAGCTTGCCACCAGCATCCGGCCGCGCTTATGCAGCTGCACCAGATGGTCCTGTGTTTTCACCACGGTCTGCGGAATCTGCGCGCCCTCCGCGACCGGTCGGAGCGACTTTTCCTCTTCTCCGGGGTTCGAGGTGATCGTGCGGTAATCCATGGAGCTGATATTCGTAGTGGTCGCCACCAGGGAAGGCAGCAGGTTCGCCTGTTCCATTCCCTGGCGCACGGCGCGGCTCACATATTCGGGGAACAGCGCGGTGGAATCGCCGGTCTGAAAGAATTTTTCCAGCCGGTCGGAATCCGCCCCGCTCACCCGGATATCGAACCGCTTGAGCTGCCTCTGGTAGGCGTCGAGCCCCGCGAGCGGCGTGCCGGCGTAATGCTCCGAGGGGTCAAGCTCCTCCAGCACCCGGGTAAAGCTTTTGCCGGGCGCGCCGTACATCCCTTTTTCCAGTCTGAGCGATTCATAATTTGCCATATGTCTTCTCCTCCCTTTCCGATTACAGCAGGATGCCGCAGGTCTTGGCGCTGTCGTCCGCGTCGATCACCAAAAGGCTCCTGCCCGCCGCGTCCTTCTGGACCGCGCCGGCGCCCGCCGCGTTCAGCAGCGCAAAGCCCGGTGCGGGCGCCTCCCCCGTGTAGGGAAGCGTTACATAGCCCGAAAGCTGCACCGCCGCAAACCCGCCGCGCACATTGACCGCCACACCGCAGAACGCGTCCCCCGCGGAGCAGGGGCCGACCGTTCCGTTTCCGGCCATTTTGACCGGCATCCCGGGCGCAACACCCTCCAGCGCCTCAAAGGTCGCCGTGTTTTCCCCGTAGCCCATCATTGAAATTTCCATCTTGCTTCCTCCTCAACCATTATATTTGAAACTGCGCGTTGCTCTCCCGCCGCGCGGCGGATTCCTCCGACGCAAGCTGCGGGTGCAGCGGCAGGACCTCTTCGGCCTTTTTCCGGCAGGACCGCTCCACGCACCGCAGGTCCGCAAGACTAAGCGACGCGGCCATGCGACGCACGGTTTCCTGCGGTATGTCCGGCTGAAAAATCCCGGAGCTGCGCGCAAGGCTTGCTTCCAGCTGCGCACGGTACGCGCGGCCGCACTCCGCCTCCCGTTCCCTCTGCTTCAGCAGAGCGGAAAGAGTCTCGGCCTGCGCCTTCGTCAGCGTGATCTCCCCCTCGCAGCGGGAAAGCTCCTTTTCCACGGCCGCCGCGTCCGGCAAGCCGGGCGCGTAGCTTTTGATGACGCCGGCCTCCCGCTGGGCGGGCACCGCGACAAACGACCACTCGTAGGCGTCGGTCGGCTCGCTCAGCTCGGCGCAGCAGATTTTCCCGCCGTATCGTTCGCCCCGAACATGCGCGCAGCCTTCTTTTTTCAGGTCCGCCCCGCAGACGCTGCAGGTCACCTTCGCCACGGCACACCCCACGCTGACCTCTTTTTTGATTCCGCTTTCCAGCTCCAGAATCAGGTCGCCGTTCTTTTCGCTCCTCGGCAGGTACGCCTTTGCCACCAGGCGGCGGTAGGTGTCGCCGCACTGCGTTTTCCGCGCCCTGTCCTCCTCCACCCCGCACGCGTAAATGCGCGCGGTCTGGTTCTGCGCCTGCATGCTGTGGTTAAAAATCCCGGTTTTCCCGGGGAACAGCTTTGCGAGCCGGCTCAGGGCGTCGGCCGTAAAGCGTTCGCCGTCGCGGTCGATCTCGTTGTCGCACAGCACGACGGAAAAAGTGTAGACCTCGTCCGCAGTGAATTCCCGCCTTGTGTAGCGGTTGATCTGCTCCATGTCTTCCGCGCCGGGCAGGCGGGCGCTTTTCTCCACAAATCCTTCTTTCAAATCATCCATCCTTTCCCTTACTTCGGCAGCGCGGCCTCAATCTGCGCCGCCCTCGCGTTCAGCAGCCGCGCGTTGGCAAGCTCGGTTTCGTCCTGAAGGGTAATGTTGTCCCAAATCACCTCGCAGCGGCGGTCATAGCCGTTCAGCGCGAGCCACAGGGAACAGATTTTATCGATCACCGGGGTGAGCAGCCGCCGGTACGCTTCCAGCTCGCTCGTCAGAATGTCCGCCTGCTGGCCCGACATGCGCTCCGTGGAGGACCACGAAAGCCCCAGCAAAAACGGCGGCAGGCCCAGCTTTGCCACAATCTGCTCCAGCATCTGGCGCACGGGCACCTCGCTGTCGAGAATCTGGCTGTCGGCCCCGATCGCGCGGATATTCACGTCGCCTACGGCGACAAAGTCGCTCACGCTGTCCTTGCGCATGGCGCGCCCCCACTCCGACGCGATCTGCTGGGCGCGCTCCTTTGCGTACGCGCGGTCGGCCGCGTCGCCCGAAGGCTTGTAGGTCACGGCGAAGCGCACGCTGCCCGTGCGTTCCCAGTTCACGCCGATGGTGTTGTAAATCTGCACCAGGATTCCGCTGACGAACGGCAGACCGCGCAGAAGCGAAACGCCGTGCGCGCTGCCGGGCGGCGGATTGAGCGCCGAACAGAACGTCAGCTCCGGGTACCGGATCTTTACGCTGCCGCCCGCCTCCCTGCGGTAGATCTCCGTTTTCAGCGGTGTTTTCCTGCGCAGCTCCACATCGTCGAGCGAGGCATTGTAAAGCGCGGCGATCGTCCCGCCGCCCGGCACCATTTCCCCCACCGCGTTGCCGTAGGTCAACAGCTGGGAAAGGTAGCCGTCCAGAAAGCTCTGTACGCCCATCCCCGCGGAATTGACCGGAACGCTCCGCAGAAAACCGTCCAGCTCCCGCTGCGCGGCGCCTTCGCACCGCACGGCAAACCCGCCGGTCAGGCGGATGATTTTTTCAACCGCCGCATCGATGACGGGCACCGCCTCCCGGAGGGCGTCGTAAAGCCTGCGCTCACCCGGCCCGAGCGGCACGTACCCGCCGATGGCGGGGAACGGCGTTCCCGCGGGCGCCGTCTGCACCGCCTGCGCGGCAGGCCCCGGCGTTCGTTTCATCCATTTCATAATTCTCCTTTCCCGCGCGGCGCGGCAACCGCAAAGAACGGCTCCTGCTCATGCAGGGCTGCCGAAACAAAATACCGGATGTCGTCCATCGCGTGGTCGTTTTCTTTCAGGGGCGCGTCGCGGCTGCGGTCGTCGTTCCAGCGGTAAAGCCCGAATTCCCGGACCGCGTCGGCGCAGTTCCGGCAGACGC
>JAAYUL010000020.1 GCA_012517675.1 Clostridiales bacterium
ACCGCCATTCTGTCCGTTTTATTTTGGATGAGCGTTTATTCCATCCACAACAGTATCAATAATCCGTTTATGTACCTGCAATTCTAAAGGGCGCTCTTTTATATTCCGCCGCCCGGTATCAAAGGATCTATTCGAAATGAAATCGTTTCTTCACACCTGTCCTCTGGTTATTCTGACCATTTTGATTTCTTTCATGATTGCGTGCTCTATGGGAATGCAGCGGATCTCAGCGTTTCCCGTTTCTTCCGAAGGCGCGGAAGCTTCGGACACGCAGGTGCCGCCTTCCGTCGGCGTCTCCTCTTCGCCCGTTTTTTCGAGGACGCCGTCCACGGCTCCGGCTTCGTCGGCTTCGCCGCTTCCGTCCGTCGCGTCTTCCCCCGCGTCTGGTTCCTCTGCGCGGAAGCAGAGCTCAAAGCCTGCGTCTCAACGTTCCGAGCCACAGGCGGGGCAGCCGCTCTTCCATGCGGTAAAGCAGGATTATTTCGGCGACGCGCTTTTCGTCGGAGACAGTCTGACGGAAGATTTAAAAAAATACGGAGGTCTGAACAACGCTTCCTACTTTTATCATGTGGGCCTGAGCATTTATCAGCTGTTCGAGCATCCAAAGCCGGACGCTGTTAGCGGCCGAACCTTTGAACAGACGCTTCGGGGCCGTCGGTACAAAAAAATCTACATTATGCTGGGAATCAACGAAATGGGCACCGGGAACACGGCATATTTTGTCCGCCACTATTCCGCCGCTCTTTCGAAAATAAGAACGCTTCAGCCCAACGCTGTCCTCTACATCGAATCCATCCTTCCCGTGACCGCCGAAAAATCGGAAACGGATTCCGTTTTTAACAACCCGCGAATCCGCGAACGGGACGAAAGCCTGCGGCAGCTTACAAACGGTAAAAACATTTTTTATCTTGACGTTGCTTCCGCTTTGAAAGACAGGTTCGGGAATCTGCCCGCCGAATATTCCGGCGACAACATCCACCTGAAAGCGAAATATTATCCGCTGTGGACAAATTTTCTGCTCAACAACGCCGTTCTTTATGAAGACGCCGCTTTCTCCTGAGAGATCCGGCCATGTCGCTTTTTATGTATTCCAAAGCAAAAGCCGAGACAACCGTACCAAAAGGTATGAGCTGTTCCGGCTTTTTTACCGCCTGTTTTGCAGCGGTTCTTTTTCTTACGCCTGCGGTTGATTCATGTTCTGATATTTCTGCTTTGCCTGCTGAATTTTCTGCTGCTCGGCCGCCGGAGTCTGGTACCAGCCGCGTTTCTGCATTTCGTCGAAAACCTCGGACTGAATCTGATGTTCTTCGTTCAGGATCCGCATGAATTCGCTTCTCACATTCGGAGTGACGCATTCATTGGCAAAAGTGTTGTAAGTGTCCGTGATAAACTTCTGGGAGGAAAGAACATCGTTGAAAACTTCTTTTTCCTGCATGGGAATCTGATCCATATTTTGTTTCTCCTTACTTCAAAAAACTGAACAGTTGATCGTAATGCGCCTGGTGCTTACTCGCAATGCTGGTGCACTTCTGTTTCAGCTGCGGGTCGGTGCAGACATTGGAATAAGCGCGGAATTTTGTGATCAGCAGGTTTTCCTCATTCAGCTGGTCTTCGATCGCGGTGAGCTCCTTCTCTGTCAATGCCAACGGAAGCACTTCCTTTCTTTATTTTAAAATTATTTTTCACGAAGTTTACAAATTTATACATTTGATTCTTCAGGCTTTGCTATGTAGCCTCACGTTCCCCGTCTTCCTGTTCCAGTCCAAAACTGATAGACAAGGCCTGATCAATCTGCGCCATGCAGGTATGATTCAGGCGCCCCATACGCTCTTTCAACCTGTGTTTGTCGATGGTGCGGACCTGCTCCAGCAATACCACGGAATCTTTTGCAAGCCCCGTTGTTTCCGCGTTGAGTAAAATATGAGTCGGCAAATTGGCCTTCGCCCTTTGACTGGTTATCGCAGCGGCAATGACCGTGGGGCTGAACCTGTTGCCGATGTTGTTCTGCACAATCAGTACCGGTCGAACTCCGCCCTGTTCGGAACCTACAACCGGACTGAGGTCTGCATAGTAAATATCTCCTCTTCGAATATTCACGTTTTTCACGCTCCGCATAGTTTATATGGTTTTGTAATGTTCGGGTCTGCAAATATTGTTGTCAGGTTTCAGGGTTTTTATTCGCTTGCATTCCCTATTCCATAATATTATTCAGCGGCGGGACTTGACATAAGATTCCAAAGAAAAAGGCCGCGGCAAAACAGCCGCAGCCTTCATGAACCTGTATTTTATGAAACTCCAATTTCCGTAAAATCCGAAAGATTCGCGCTGACCTCATATTTTGGAATCGTGATGTTTCGAATTTGTCCGGTTCCGTCCGCCGTTAAGGTAAAGTCATAACCGTCCCCAACGCCGGAAAAATCGTTCCCGTGCGTTTTGGCGAGCGTGCCGTCTTTTTCCGCATGGTCCATAACCGATTGAAGCAAATACGCAAAAGACGATTTCGGCAAAACGCAATCCTCGCTTTCAGCCGTTACGCCGGCATATGAAATGCTGAAGTTTTGCCCGCTCCAGTAATAGGTCAAACCCGCCGATTCGCCGGAAGTAACCTGAACACTTCCCATGCCGGGCGCGGAATGGGCCAGGATGCACGTGAATTTTTGAATTCCGGATGTAACCTCCGCCCTGCATTGAAAGGAAAACATCAGGTCTTCCGGTTTCAGCTGCGTCGGGTTTTGACCCGAGCACCCCGAACACAAAACGCCAACAAAACAGGCCAGCGGAACTATGAGATGCCGTATTCTATTTCGCATCCGCAGCCCCCTTTGTCTTCATTTCGATTCCAGTTCAAGAAACACCCGCGGAAGCATGGAAACCATGTCTGTCGGCAGCATGGCGGTTTTCGAGTATTCCTGCGCGCAGAGGTTCCCCGCCATTCCATGCAGGTAAACCGCGCCGACCGCCGCTTTTGCGGGTTCCATCCGCTGCGCGGCCAGCGAGGCAATCATACCTGCCAACACATCCCCGCTTCCGCCCCGGGCCATTCCGGCGTTGCCCGTCATATTCAGGTGTGTCATTCCGCTCGGTTCCGCAATGATCGTCCCCGCGCCCTTCAGCACCAGCACCACATTGTGTTCCCGCGCAAACCGCTGGGCATATTCCAGCCGGTGCGCCTGAACATCCTCCGCCGTGGTTTTCAGCAGCCTTGCCATTTCGCCGGGATGCGGCGTTAAAATGACCGGAGCCTTTACCGCTTCCAGTTTATGTATATTCTCCGCGAGCAGGTTTATGCCATCCGCGTCAATAATCAGCGGAACCCGCGCATTTTTCAGCACAAGATTCAAGCAAGAGGACGCCGCCTCCCCTTTTCCAATGCCGCAGCCGATCAGGCAGGCGCTGGAACGGTTCAGGGCGGAAAGCAGCTGCTCCCGATACCGTTCCGTTTCCATCAGCGTAAAAACCGCTTCCGTCAAACGGGAAGCCGCAATCGGATAGATGGAACGGGGCAGCGCTTCCTCCACAATACCCGCGCCGCAGCGCAGCGCGGCGCTCCCGCTTAAAACGGCGGCGCCCGCCATCCCTTCGCTGCCGCAGACGCAAAGCAGGCGGCCGTAATCCCCCTTGTTGCTTTCCGGGTCCCTCGGCGGAAACATTGCCCGGACTTCGTCCATCTCCGTGACTTCCAAAGAAGATTCCTGGCGGCGGATCAGATTGGAATCGACGCCGATGGGAACCACAACCACCTGCCCGCAGTAGGACAGCGCCGGCTGCATCAGATGGCCGACCTTCAGCGTGGAAAAGGAAATGGTGTAATCCGCTTCCATGCATTTTCCCTCCACCGCGCCGGTGTCACAGACAGCGCCGCTCGGAATGTCCAACGCGACCACGATGGCTTTTGATTTTTCAACGGCCCCGAAAAGCGGAAACAGATTTTCAGGGACGGAGCCATGGAACCCTGTTCCGTAAATAGCGTCAAGAATGAAATCCGCGGAAGCAAGCATCGGCTGTACGATCTCCGGGTCCTGAAAATAACTGACCACTTTTACGGCGGTTTTGTTCAGGCGCGAATACATCGTCTGCGCGATCTCCGTAACGGGTAAGCCCTCCGCCACCACGGCGATCACCTTTGCGCCAAGCTCTGAAAGATACCTTGCCGCGACAAAGCCGTCTCCGCCGTTGTTGCCTTTCCCGCAAAGGACAACCACGCGTTTGTCCGGCAGGCTGAATTTTTTACGCAGAAAACGAACGGCGGAAGCCCCCGCGTTTTCCATCAGTTCCAGATATTCCATTCCATGGCGCACAGCGCTCTGCTCCAGTTCCCTGGACTGCGCGCAGGTAAGCACTTTCATTTTGTTTCCTCCTGTCCAATCACAACAACGGCCGCGTAAGCCCTGGTATGCGTAACGCTGACCGAAAACACAAGGTTCCGCTCCCGCGCAATCCGCAGCGCGTTCCCGCTAAGCTTCAGGTATGGTTTGCCGCCCGGTTCCCGCAGCAGCTCCACCTCGTTCATGGAAAAGCCGCGCAGACCGGTGCCGAGCGCCTTGGAAAAGGCCTCTTTCGCGCTGAAGCTTGCGGCAACGCTCTGAACGGGAAATCCGCGCAATGCAAGCTGGGAGTACTCGCTGCCGCCGAGTACCCTGCCGCAAAAGCGCGGATTTTGAACGGATTTTTTTATTCTTTCGATTTCGACCAAATCAATGCCGACTGAAAGCATGAACCGCTACCTGCCTTGGAAGAAATGGTTTGATCGCCGCCAGCACCTTTTCGTTCGGATTAAAAACGACCAGAACATTTCCTTTTTTCGGATGATTCCCGGAAAAGCACCAGGCATCCTTCCAGTCGCCGGATTCCGCGACAATGATGCGGGCCGCATAGTTTTTTCCGCTGTGCTCCTGCGGGTCATAGCGGCCCATGAACTCGATCGTATGGGCATCCATGGAAATGATGCGCTTTCTGCTGCGTTTATTGATGATCTTATCAATGGTGATCTCGCCGTTCGTAACGCTGTATTCATATTCGAGGTTCAGCGCCGTAATCAGGTAATATTCGCCGACGCAGACCCCGGCAAAAACGAACACTGCAATAAAGGGGACCAAAGTACTCGCCATAATTAAAAGAAGCCCCGCCAGAACAATTCCGGCGATGATGAGATAATCCTTTGCCTCCCGATTTTTTTTGACCAGTTGTTCCACAAAAATGTCCATTGTTTTCCTCCCGTTTTCCATTCACTGTTTGTTATTGTAACACAACGGAAAATCGTTTACAACATGGGAACCAAAGAATTCACCGTTCGTCCATGAGAAGCCGTCGTTTTCACATGCCCCAGATTTCTTGCGCATACTGCCGAATGGCCCTGTCGCTGGAAAACTGACCGGCGTTCTCCGTGTTGACAAAGCACTTCTGCGTAAAACGGAAGCGGTCGCGGTAATCACGGTTCGCGCGCAGCCGGGTTTCACAGTAGGAATCAAAGTCAAGCAGCAGATAATAATGGTCCGGTCTGTGCCAGCACGCGCCGGTCAGAATAGAATCGTACAGGTCTTTGAAAACACCGGTCCCGCCGTCGCAGAACGTTCCGTCCACCAGCGTGTCCAGAACGGCGCGTATCCTCGGGTTTTCCTCATAGAGCTTTTTCGGGTCGTAGCTTCCCGCTATTTTTTCCAGCTCTTCCACCCGGGCGCCGAAAATATAGTTGTTCTCTTCCCCGGCCTGCTCTACAATTTCGATGTTGGCGCCGTCGTAAGTGCCCAGCGTGACCGCGCCGTTGAGCATAAACTTCATGTTGCTTGTGCCGGAAGCTTCTGTTCCCGCCGTGGAAATCTGTTCGGAAATGTCGGCCGCCGGAATGATTTTTTCAGCGTAGGAAACATTGTAATTCGAAATAAACGCGACTTTCATTTTGTCCTGCACCGCGGGGTCGTTGTTGACCAGTCCGGCGATTTCATTGATATATTTGATAATACCCTTTGCGCGGTAATAGCCCGGGGCGGCTTTTCCTCCAAACAGAAACACCGTGGGATAAAAGTCCCGAATTCTTCCGTCCTTCAGGCCGAAATAAATGTCCAGAACAGAAAACGCATTCAGAAGCTGCCGTTTGTATTCGTGGAGACGCTTGACCTGAACGTCGAAAAGAAAATCCGGATCGATTGCGATCCCGTCTTTTTTCTGCATATATTCGGCAAGCTGCTGCTTCTTAATCCGCTTGATCTGCGCAAACTGCTCAATCACGTCCGCATTGCCGACGAACGGTTCCAGATTTTTCAGCTTATCCAGATCCGTGACCCAGCCCGAGCCGATTTTATCCGTGATAAAACCGGCAAGCTCCATATTACAAAGCGCCAGCCAGCGCCGCTGTGTGATTCCGTTGGTTTTGTTGTTAAAGCGCTCCGGGTAAATATCATACCATTCCTTCAAGACGTTTCTTTCCAAAAGATCGGTATGAATCCGCGCCACACCGTTGGTGGAATGGGTGGCGTAAACGGCAAGACGCGCCATATTGATCCGGTTGGAACTGTCGATGATCCGGTATTTTTCCTGCTCTTCCTCCGGAATCTCTTTCTCGTCAAGCTCCTTTTGCAGCGCTTTCTGAATCATGACAACATAGCGGTACAGTTCGGGCAGTACGGACCGGAACAGCCGGACGTTCCATTTTTCCAACGCTTCGGCCATAATGGTATGGTTGGTGTAGGCGAATGTCTGCCGGGCTATTTTCAGCGCCTTGCCGAACGAAACTCCTTCCTGCATGAGAAGGCGGACCAGCTCGGGGATGGAAATCACCGGGTGCGTATCATTCAGCTGAATGGCATACTCCTGTGAAAAACGGGAAAAATCGTCTCCACAGCGTTTTTTATAGGAGCGCAGAAGGTCCTGAAGAGAAGCGCTCGTAAAGAAATACTGCTGCTTTAGCCGCAGCTTCTTGCCCTTGTCCGTATCGTCGTTCGGATACAATACGCTGGAAATCGCCTCCGCTTCGTCCCGCTCTTTGACGGCAAGCTGATATTTCTGTTCGTTGAACAGGTTAAAATCAAATTTGTTGACCGGTTCGGCCTGCCACAGCCGGAGGGTATTGACGCAGTTCCCTCCGTAGCCGATGACGGGCATATCGTAAGGCACGGCGTAAACGGTTTGCCCTTTGAAGGCAACAGCGACCTTTTCATCCTCCCTGCGCACCGACCACGGGTCGCCGAACCGCTGCCAGTCGTCCGCCGCTTCCTTCTGAAAGCCGTCTTCAAAATACTGCCGGAACAGGCCGTATCGGTAGCGGATTCCGTAGCCGTTCAGCGGGATATTCTGCGTTGCGGCCGAATCAAGGAAACAGGCGGCCAGACGCCCCAGTCCTCCGTTGCCGAGCGCGGCGTCCTCAATTTCTTCAAAAATACCGAGGTCCAGATCGTGCTCGTGAAAAAGCTCGGCGAGCTGGTTGAGCAGGCCGAGATTCAGAAGGTTGCTGTAAATCATCCTTCCAATCAGAAATTCCGCGGAAAAATAACACGCTTTTTTCCCCGGCTTCGTTTCCTCCCATTTGGAACGGATGGTTTCCATCGCCGCGCGGGAAACGGCATGATACAGCGGAACCGTGTCCGCCTCCCTGATTTTTTCCCCGTATTCAAGCTCCAGTACGCTGATAATATCGTTTTTGAACGTGTTCATAGAAAGAACCTCCTAAAAAGAAATACGGAGTTTTCCGGCGCTGTTCCAAATATTATTTCCGTGTTGTTTTAGGATTGAATGTTGTAAATTTCATGGATGTTTTTCGTAATATTTCGTAACTCCTCTTGAATCATATCATTTTGCAGGTTTTAAGTCAACGCCACGGGGAATTCGGCACAATAAAAATTGTGAAAAAAAGAAAACCGGTGCGGGTATTGAATCGTCCGCCGATTCGTTATATACTTGGCAAAGAGCAAGAAATGAGGGGTTCCATGCCAACGATCAGGGATATTGCCAATAAGCTTGGGGTTGCGGTGAGCACGGTTTCCAAGGGACTGAACGGCGCGAGCGACATCAGCGAGGACATGCGTCAGCTTGTACTGGACACCGCTGTGGAAATGGGTTATGCTGCCAAAAGGATTCAAAAGCTCGGCAAACGCAAGGTCTGTATTTTAATAGAAAACATGGAATACGAAAGCATCGACCAGTTCGGCTATGAAATTATCGTCGGGTTCAAGCTGAGCGCCGCACGGCGTCACTGCGAAGTAAAAGTGATTCCCTGCAATCTGAACCTTCAGTCCCAGGAGCGGTTCGACTCCTTCATGCTGAAGCACGGGTACAGCGGCGCGTTTCTGCTTGGTTTTACGCTGCATGACGATTATATCAGCCAGCTTTCCAAAACCACGGTTCCCACCGTACTGCTGGACAACTACATTCCCAACAGGCGCGTCGGTTATGTGGGGACGGACGGCTTCACCGGAATCGATCTTGCCGTCAGGCATCTGGCGGACCTCAGCCATCACAAAATTGCGCTGCTGAACGGCTCAAAAAACAGTCTCGTCACGGAAGAGCGCCAGCTCGCTTTTACGCAGAGCATGGGGAAATATTCGCTTGAAATCAACCCGGGCCTGATGGCGAACGGCTATTATGTACCGGAATGCGCCAAGGACCATGTGAGCGTATTTCTTCAGAACGGCGCGACCGCAATTGTCTGCGCAAGCGATTTGATTGCCTCGGGCGTGATTGCGGAGCTGCGCCGCCTTGGCAAACGGGTACCGGAGGACGTAAGCGTGGTCGGTTTTGACGACCTGCCGGTGGCACAGCACCTCATCCCCACACTGACCACTATCCGTCAGGACCGGGTCGCGATTGGGAAAAGCGCGTTTGCCATGCTGGAAGAGCTGATCGGCGGGGTCAATATCAGCAAACTGCTGCTGATGCCTGAGCTGGTTGTCCGCGATTCGACCGGACCCTGCCCGCCGGAGAAACAGCCGCTTGCAAATTTGGAACGTTCGTGATAAAATTTATAAATATCATAGAAATGACACGCGTTGAAAAAGGAAGTACTCTTTTCCCTGTCTGCCAAGAGAGAGCGGGCCGCGGCTGAAAGCACGCTTGCAGGCTGAAAGGACGAAGTTCCCTTGGGAGCGGTGCGGCTGAACTTGAAGTAGGCCGCAACGGCGGGCACCGTTATCGGCCGCAGGAGTATCAATCAGGGTGGTACCACGGAGCAAAGCCTTCGTCCCTTTGCGGACGCGGGCTTTTTTATTTGTCGATTGCCAATTGCAGTAAAGGAAAGGGATGACCCGGTTATGAAGCAAGAGCTGGAAGCAATTCGCGAAAAGGCCATGCGTGAGCTGGAAGAAGCAAAAGGCCAGCAGGTTCTGGAGAGCCTGCGCATTCAGTATTTGGGGAAAAAAGGAGAACTGACCTCCATATTAAAGCAGATGGGAAGTCTTTCTGCCGAAGAGCGCCCGAAGATCGGGCAGCTTGCCAATGAAATACGCGCTTTTATTGAACAGGATCTGGTTAAACGCGCGGCTGAACTGAAGGAAGAAGAAACCGCGCGGCGGCTTGAAAAGGAAAAAATAGACGTGACCATGCCCGGAACGCGCCATGAACTGGGCCACAAGCACCCGCTCAGCATTGAACTGGACGCGATCAAGGAAATCTTTGTGGGAATGGGTTTTGAAATTGTGGAAGGTCCCGAAGTGGAATACGACTACTATAATTTTGAAGCGCTCAATATCCCGAAGGATCATCCCGCGAGGGACACGCAGGACACCTTTTATATCAACGACAACATCCTTCTGCGCACGCAGACTTCTCCGGTACAGGTGCGCGTTATGGAAAAGCAGAAGCCGCCGATCCGCATCATCTCTCCCGGCCGCGTTTACCGTTCCGACGCGGTGGACGCCACCCACTCCCCGCTGTTTCACCAGATCGAGGGCCTTGTTGTCGATAAGGGGATTACGTTTGCCGATCTGAAGGGAACGCTGGAAACCTTTGTCAAGCGCATGTACGGCGAGGATTCCGTCGTCCGCTTCCGCCCGCACCACTTCCCGTTCACGGAGCCTTCCGCCGAAGTCGACGTGCAGTGCTTCAACTGTCACGGCGAAGGGTGCCGCCTCTGCAAGGGCGAAGGATGGATTGAAATCCTCGGCTGCGGCATGGTTCATCCGAAGGTGCTTTCCAACTGCGGAATCGACCCGGAGGTTTACAGCGGATTCGCGCTCGGGATGGGCTTGGAGCGCGTGGTCATGCGGAAATACAGCATTGACGATATGCGCCTTTTCTATGAAAACGACGTAAGATTCCTCAGGCAATTTTAAGGAGGCGGAAACCATGAATCTTTCCATGAGATGGTTAAAAGAATTTGTAACACTGGATGAAATGCCGATGCGCGATTTCACCGAAGCCATGACCATGAGCGGCTCCAAGGTGGAAGGCTGGGAAACGGAAGGCGGCGAAATCAGCAACGTAATCGTCGGCAAAATCCTTTCCCTGGAAAAGCACCCGGATTCCGACCACCTGTGGGTGACACAGGTCGACGTCGGTTCGGGCAGCCCCGTTCAGATTGTGACCGGCGCGCAGAACCTGAAGGCAGACGACGTTGTTCCGGTCGCCATGCACAACTCCACCCTGCCGGGCGGCACTAAAATAAAAAAAGGAAAACTGCGCGGCGTGGAGAGCAACGGCATGCTCTGTTCGCTCGGAGAGCTCGGCCTGACAAAACACGATTTCCCGTACGCGGTGGAAGACGGCATTTTTGTTTTGCAGGAGGACTGCGCCCTCGGCCAGCCGATCTGCGAAGCACTCGGGTTCAACGACACCAAGGTCGAATTTGAAATCACCTCCAACCGGCCGGACTGCTTTTCCGTCATCGGGCTCGCGCGGGAAGCCGCCGCCACCTTTGACAAGCCGCTTCGCCTGCATCAGCCGGAGGTGAAAGCAGGGCACGGCTCCTGCGCCGGACTGATTGCCCTGCGGGTGGAAGCGCCCGACCTGTGCCCGTTTTATTCCGCGAAGGTTGTAAAAAACGTGCGGGTAAAGCCCTCCCCCCGCTGGATGCGCGAACGTCTGCGCGCCATGGGTGTGCGTCCCATCAATAACATCGTGGACATCACAAACTACGTGATGCTGGAATACGGCCAGCCCATGCACTCCTTCGACCTGCGGTTTATCAAAGACAGCAAAATCCATGTCCGCCGCGCAAAAGGCGGCGAAACCATCACCACTTTGGACGGTGTGGAGCGCAGGCTGACCGAAAACAATCTGGTGATTGCGGACGCCGAAAAGCCGATTGCGATCGCCGGCGTGATGGGCGGCGAATACAGCGGGATCGTGGACGATACCAATACCATCGTGTTCGAGTCCGCATGCTTCAACGGCGCTTCCGTGCGGATTACCGCGCGGGATCAGGGAATGCGCACCGACTCCTCCTCCCGCTACGAAAAAGGGCTTGACCCGAACAACTGCCTGCCCGCTTTGGAGCGCGCCTGCGAGCTGGTGGAGCTTCTGGATGCCGGCGACGTCATGGACGATGCGGTGATGGAGAGCCACGCTTCCTCTGAGCGCAGAAGAATCCGCCTCGACGCGGACTGGATCAACCGTTTCCTCGATATCCGTCTTTCCGAGCAGGAAATGAAAACAATCCTGAAAAAGCTCGACTGCACATTCGACGGGAACGACATTCTGGTTCCGACCTTCCGGCCCGATCTGGTGCACAAGGCGGACATCGCGGAGGAAATCGCAAGATTTTACGGCTACAACAAAATTCCGGCAACCGCGCTCCCGGGAGGCGCGCAGGGAAAATATTCCACTTACCAGAAATTTGAGCGCACGATCAGCGACACCATGCTTACGCTGGGTGCGAGCGAAATCATGACCTACTCGTTCATCAGCCCCAAGTACTACGATAAAATCCGCATGCCCGCCGATTCCCCGCGGAGAAAATCCATTACGATCTCCAACCCGCTCGGGGAAGACACCAGCATTATGCGCACAACCGCCCTGCCCTCCATGCTCGAAGTCCTTTCCCGCAATTTCAACAACCGCAATCCCGCCGCCTGTCTGTTTGAGCTGGCCGGCGAATACATTCCGACCGAAGAAAACAAGCTGCCGATTGAAAAAAAGACGCTGACGGCCGGAATGTACGGCGACGGCTGCGACTTCTTTACCGCAAAGGGTATGGCGGAGCAGATTCTGGAAAAGCTTTGTGTGTTCGGCTATGATATTGAAGCCTCTCAGGAGGAATCCAGCTATCATCCCGGCCGCTGCGCCGTCCTTTCCCTGAACGGAAAGCGCCTTGGCGTAATCGGAGAAATTCACCCGAAGGTCGCGGAAAACTATGGGATTACCGACCGCATCTGCTGCTTTACGCTTGATGTCGACCTGATGTTTGCAACGGCAAAACCGGAAAAGACTTATGTCCCGCTCCCCAAATTCCCGGCGGTCACGCGCGACCTCGCCCTGATCTGCGACGATGAAATTCCCGTTCTGAAGCTGGAACGCGCCATCATTCGGGGCGCCGGAAACCTGCTTGAAAAAATCAATCTGTTCGACGTGTACCGGGGCGAACAGATTCAATCCGGCAAAAAGAGCGTCGCGTTCAGCATTTTATTGCGCTCCAACGACAGCACCATGACGGAAGAACACACCGCGGCGGTGATGAAAAAGATCATGAAAGAGCTGGAAAAAGACGGGGCAAATCTCCGCTCTTAAACAATTTTTTCCATCTTCGCTGTAAAATTGTTCTTGAATTAATTTTACGTATGATGTATGATGACAATACTGGGGGTGTTTCCATGCTTGATAAGACAATGACCTTCTCCATCGGGAATAACCGTGAAGAGGATATAAAAAGAATTTTGACGCTCATTTACGATTCTCTAAAAGAGAAGGGATATAATCCGATTAATCAGATCGTCGGTTATATTCTCTCCGAAGATCCCACATACATTACCACACACAACAACGCACGCAGTCTTATCCGCAGGATTGACCGTGACGAATTGCTGCAGGTATTGTTGAAATCCTATTTGGGCGATTAAATCACAGTATGGTAATGGAGACCAAATCGAATAAAAGGAGGTTTTTTCATGAATGAAGCGACAAAAAGCGCTACGGAGTTCCCGACTTACAAGGGGAAACCTTTGGTGCGCTGCGGTGATGTGATTTACTACGGAAGCATGAAAGATAAATATGTGGTCAAGCTTGAAATAAAAAGCAAAAAAAAGGTGAAGGATCTGGATGTGGCCGACAAGGTTTCCATTCAGTTGATGTATACCGATCAAAACATCAGGGCCCGCAAGCAGATCGTAAAATCGAGCGAAAAAGACGGGCTTTACCTTGCGCTGGATATTGCAGACGCATGGCTGACAAGAGCCCTTGCGGAATAAGTCGGGCGGTTGCCCTCCGGGCCAAAAAGGCCGGAGGGCAATTTTTATTGGCCCGGACGCGCGAATGCGGCATCCGCAGGCAAGGATGATCCGAACAGAAATTTCACTATTTGAACACGGAACCATTTCTCTGCTTGCAAGTCATGCTGTTCCATAATATAATAGGATAATCAAGAGGTGAAATTATGCGCGTATTGAGACCGATCCTTCAATATTTGAAAGAAACAGACAAGCTGTATTGGCTGCTGATGATCACCATATCGTCCTACAGCCTTCTTTTGCTGAAAACCGTGCCCTCCCCCGCGGATAAAAAGCTGAGCTATTTTGCCGTTCAGCTGATCGCGATCGCACTCGGTTATTTCGGTGCGATTCTGTTTTCGCTGATCGACTACCATGAGCTGACATCGTACTGGTATATCATCGCCGGTTTCTGTATTTTTTTAATTATATACACCCAGATTTTCGGAACCTCGGTGGTCAGCAGCGGCGGCATCAACGCGAAGGCGTGGATCAAGCTTCCCGGCGGCATGACCTTTCAGCCGAGCGAGCTGGTCAAAATTGGGTTTATCCTGACCTTTGCAAAGCATGTTTCCGTTCTGGAAGAGCGCGGCCTGCTCAAATCGTTTGTGAATGTGGCGCTGCTCGCCCTTCATGCCGGCATTCCGGTTATTCTGGTCCATTTTCAGGGTGACGACGGTTCCGCCATCATCTTTTTCTGCATGTTCCTCGTCATGGCATTCGGCGCGGGCATTCAGCTGCGTTATTTTGCCGCTGTTTTCGCCGGACTGGCAATCGGTTTTCCCGTAGCATGGAAAACCGGTATCTTGGCGCCTTACCAGAAAGAGCGCCTGACCACCTTTCTTCATCCGGAAGACAGCCTGAAATACGGCGGCTGGCAGCAGGTGCAGGGTCAGCTTTCCATCGGAAGCGGCGGATTGTGGGGGCGCGGCCTGTTCAATTCCAACACCCGGGTGGCCAAAAGCTCGGTCCCGGTACAGCAAAGCGATTTCATCTTTTCCGTGGCCGGGGAACTGCTTGGTTTTGTCGGCTGCGCCTTGATCATTGTTCTGCTTGCGCTTCTTTTATTGCGGACCCTTCGCACCGCAAGAAGAGCGGGCGATATGATGGGCAGCACCATCTGCCTCGGCTTTTTCGGCATGATCATGGCGCAGACACTCTTTAACCTTGGCATGTGCCTGAACCTGCTGCCGGTTATGGGCGTCACGCTCCCCTTCTTCAGCGCGGGCGGGTCTTCCGCATCCTGCCTGTATTTCGGTTTCGGGCTGGTGCTGAATGTTTACATGCACAAGCTGGCGCCCGACAAAGTCAACCTTCGTTTATAAATTCAGATCAAAAACACAGGAGCCGTATCAGATCGCCGGTAGTTCAGCGTTTTGATACGGCCCCTTTTTATTCACCAGAAAAATACCTTCTTCATATATTGCAGTACGCGGTATTTTGAGTGTGCTCAAAATACGACGAGATTGATACGGAAGAAGGTACCGTTCTTGTTCTTTGCATGCCTGATGTTCAGCCTTTCCTTTAATCTGGACAATATTGTAATCGGAGCGGCCTACGGAATCAAAAAAATCAGGATCGGCCCGGCCGCAAATCTGACTATAGCGGCCGTCACCACGCTTGGCACATGGGGCTCCATGATGCTTGGAAAATACCTTTCCGGCTTTCTTCCCCGTGCGTTTGCGAACGCGCTCGGCGCGGGGGTCGTCGTACTGCTCGGTTTTTATTTCATCCTGCAGTGCGCCATGCGGATGAAAAAAAACACAAAGCCGAAGGAGCTCGCCTTAAAAGACGTGCCGGACATGGTGGACTACGCGGAAACGTCCGACCGGAACCGAGACGGCAGAATCGAGGTGCGGGAAGCGCTTCTGGTTGCCATGGGTCTGATGATGAACAACCTGGGCACCGGGATTGCCGCCAGCATTTCGGACATCAATATCGGCCTGACCGCCGCCCTGACTTTTGTGCTGAGCATTGCGACCGTTCTTTTGGGGGAAGCGGCAGCCCGCCGCACCCTTGCCGGGCTGTTTGGGAAATACGCGCCCTTCTTTTCGGGCGGTCTTCTGATTCTTCTTGGGATCGTTCAATTTTTACATTAAAAAAAGGCCGATGCCCCGAAAGGCTCTGGCCTGAAAATCGCTGTGCTGCCCGTAAATTATTTTCCTTTAAAAAGATCGTTCTGCAGCTTTTTCGCCTTGGAACGTCTGCGCGCGGTTTCTTCCGCATTAATGCTCAGAGCGCCTTCCGCGTCGTCTACGTTCAGCACATCGCCTTCGGATGCCCCGCGCGGAAGCTCCGCCTTTTCAATCGCGAAAAATTTTTCATTTTCCCCTTCGCAAATGGCGTAATTCCCTTCAAAGCGGTCAATGATCAGTCGTTTCATACCAGTGTCCCCTTTACGATAATTTATTTTCCGAATCGCCTTCGGAAGAATCCATATTCCCTTTTTCGGTTGCAACGGAAACATTCTTTCCGTCGCTCAGAAAGATCAGCGTTCCGCTGACATCGGTGCGGTATATTTTCGCCCCCACACCGGCAAGGCGCAAAAGGGTGTCTCTTTTCGGCAGATGGCTGGAATCGTCCGCCACCGAAACAGCAGCATACCGGGGCCGCACCGCGTTCAGGAACGCGGCGGAGGACGAAGTGCCGCTGCCATGATGGCCAACCTTTAAAACCGTAGAGGCAAGCGGCAGATTGCTTGCCAGAAGGTCGTTTTCCTCCTCCGTTTCGGCGTCGCCCATCAGGAGAAAGCTGGTCCGGCCAAAAACCACGCGAAGAACAATAGAGTTATTATTTGTGCTTTCGCCCTGTTTTATCGGACCAAGCACCTGGATTTTTGCGCTTCCCAGGGAAAACGTCTGCCCGGAAGACGGATGCTCCGTTTTCAGGTTTTCGCTTTGCAGCGCATCCTGCACCGCCAGATATTCCTCGGACGAAGGAATCAGCTTTTGAGGGAGTTTCGGCGCGAGATACCGCTTGACCGGAAAGCGGCGGAGAACCGTGTCCAGCCCGCCGATATGGTCGTCGTCCGGGTGGGTGTTCACCACGCAGTCCAGCTGCGAAACGCCCTGCCGTGAAAGGTATTCCGAAACCGGCTCCCCGCGGTCAAAGGTACCGCCGTCCACCAGCATAAACCGGCCGGAGCATTCCAGCAGAATGCTGTCCGCTTTTCCGACATCCAGCACATGCATGGAAAACGGAGCCCGTTGCGCCGCGGCGGAAAAATCCTCCAATCCAAAAAAAGAAAAGACCGTCCGCCAGGCGGAAGACGCGCCGCAGGGAAGCAGAGAGACCGCGATTCCCGCCGCCAGAAAAAGCAGCAGGACAAGCTTCAGTGCTTTTTTGCCCGATTTTTGCCGCTCCATTTTGCCTGCCTCTTCCTGTTTTACGCTTCGTTCCGCCGCATCTCCGCATTGGGACGGACCAGGCATTTTTCGCCTGTGCCGATCAGATCGGCGCGGCCCGCCGCCTTGAGTGCGGCGATGACAAGATCTTTATTTTTCGGGTTGAAATATTGCAGCAAGGCGCGCTGCATGGCTTTTTCCCTGTCGCTGCGGGGAACATAAATTTCTTCCATGGTATAAGGGTTTAATCCTGTATAGAACATGCAGGTCGAAATTGTGCCCGGCGTGGGGTAAAAATCCTGCACCTGTTCCGGGCGCAGATGTTCCCGCTTGAGAAACAGCGCGAGCGCGACCGCGTCTTTCAGCGTGCTGCCGGGATGCGAAGACATCAGGTACGGAACAAGGTATTGCTCCTTTCCGGCCTGCTTTGACAGGGCGAAAAATTTCTTCTGGAACTTCAGGTATGATTCAATATGCGGTTTTCCCATGGCGTCGAGCACTGCGGGCGTGCAGTGCTCCGGGGCGACCTTGAGCTGACCGCTCACATGATGCCGCACCAGCTCACGGAAAAAGCTGTCGTCCCTGTCTTCAATCAGGTAGTCGAACCGAATGCCGGAACGGATGAACACGCGTTTCACCTTTGGAAGCGCGCGCAGCTTTTCCAGCATGTCCAGATACTCCCGATGGTCGACCTCCAGCGCGGGGCACGGTGTCGGCGCAAGGCATTTTTTGCCTCCCCCGCACAGGCCGAGCTTTTTCTGCTTTTCACAGGAAGGGTGCCTGAAGTTGGCGGTCGGCCCGCCGACATCGTGAATATAGCCCTTGAAGCGGGGGCTTTCCGTCAGTTTCTTTGCTTCCCGCAGAACGGAAGCTTCACTGCGCGCCGTGATGGCCCGGCCCTGATGAAACGCGATGGAACAAAAATTGCACGCGCCGAAGCAGCCGCGGTTGTGCGTGATGGAAAACTCCACCTCTTCGATTGCCGGAACGCCGCCCATGCTTTCATAGCACGGATGGTAAGCGCGCTCATAGGGCAAATCATAAACCGCGTCCAGTTCCGGCTGAGTCAGCGGGGGCATCGGCGGGTTCTGCACCAGAATCCGGCCGCCGTGCCTTTGAATCACCCTGCGGCCGCGAACCGCGTCCTGCTCCTCCTGCTGTTTGCGGCAGGAAACCGCGTACTCGCGCTTGCTTTTGCACACCTGCTCATAGCTCGGGCAATCCACCGCGGGGCCCGGACGGTATTCACCGGTCGGAACCGCGTAACAGGTGCCGCGGATGTCGGTAAAGGTGTTCACCGGTTCCCCATTGTTAAGCCGGCGGGCGATTTCTATCGTCTGGTTTTCACCCATCCCATAGGTCAGAAGATCCGCGCCGGAATCCAGAAGAATGGAAGGACGGATGGCGTCGTCCCAGTAATCGTAATGGGCAAAGCGGCGCAGCGACGCTTCCAGCCCGCCGATAATCACGGGCGTGCCGGGGTAAAGCTCCCGGATTTTCCGGGTATAAACAATCACCGCGCGGTCCGGGCGAAGCCCGGGTTTATGCCCCGGGGAATAGGCATCCTCGCTTCGGCGGCGGCGCGCGACCGTGTAATGGGCTACCATGGAATCAAGGTTTCCGGAACTGACCATAAAACCGAGCCGCGGTTTCCCGAAGCGGGTAAAATCCCCGTCGGTTTTCCAGTCCGGCTGGGCGAGGACCGCGACGCGGTACCCATAATATTCAAGCAGCCGGGAAATGATCGCCGTGCCGAAAGAAGGGTGGTCGACATACGCGTCGCCGGTCACCACGATAAAATCCGGAGCGTCCCAGCCGCGCGCTTCCATTTCCTGTTTTGTAATCGGTAAAAAAGGCATTCTGTTATTCCAATCTTTTATTTTTCCTGTACCGGCGCTCCGTTTGTTTCGTCGTTCCGGCGCATACTCATTTCAAGCCACTGCTGATAGGTGATGAGCACCTGCCGGGGCTTTGAGCCTTCGTGCGGACCGACGATTCCCATCTGCTCCATTTCGTCGATCAGACGTCCGGCGCGCGCATAACCGAGCCGCAGTCTGCGCTGAAGCAGCGAAGTCGACGCCTGTCCGGCTTCCACCACGCATTTTACGGCCTCCGTCATCATGGGGTCGCGGTCGCCGTCCCCGCCGCTGTCGTCGGATGAATTTTTTTCCGAAACCGCGTTCTTTTCGATTTCATCCGCAATACTCTGGTCGTAACCGGCTTCCTGCGCCTTCTTCACATAGCCGACCACCGATTCGATTTCGCTGTCGCTGACAAAGCAGCCCTGCACGCGAATCGGCTTCTGTGAGCCAACGGGAGAAAACAGCATGTCGCCGCGGCCGAGCAGCTTCTCCGCGCCGCCCATGTCCAGAATTGTTCTGGAATCCACCTGAGAGGACACGGCGAATGCAATCCGGCTCGGAATATTCGCTTTGATAATACCGGTAATAACATCGACGGAGGGACGCTGTGTGGCAATCAGCAGATGCATGCCCGCCGCGCGCGCAATCTGCGCCAGCCGGCAAATGGAATCCTCCACCTCGTTCGGGGCCGCCATCATCAGGTCGGCTAGCTCGTCGATGATAATGACGATCTGCGGCATGTGCTGAAGCAGCTGACCCTCGGAATCGACCGCGTCCTGATTGGCCGCCAGCTGATTGTAGGCGTTCAGGTCGCGCACGTTGTGCTCCGCAAAGGTTTTGTACCGCTTCAGCATTTCGGCCACCGCCCAGCCGAGCGCGCCCGCCGCCTTGCGCGGATCGGTCACGACCGGCACCAGCAGATGCGGTATCCCGTTGTAAATGCCCAGCTCCACCACCTTGGGGTCAATCATGAGAAAACGGACATCCTCGGGTGAGGATTTATACAGAAGGCTGACGATAAACGAGTTGATGCAGACCGATTTGCCGGAACCGGTGGAGCCGGCAATCAGCAGGTGCGGCATTTTGGAAAGGTCGGCAACCGCGATTTCCCCGGCAATATCGCGCCCAAGCACGACGGTCAGGCGGCTTTTCGCGGCACCGAAGCTGTTGCTTTCAATCAGCTCGCGCATGCGCACCACATTGACTTTTTTGTTCGGCACTTCAATGCCGACCGCGGCCTTTCCCGGAATCGGCGCTTCAATGCGGACGCCGGAGGTCGCGAGGTTCATGGAAATATCATCGGAAAGATTTGTGATTTTGCTGATTTTCACCCCGGGCGCAGGCTGAAGCTCGTAACGGGTCACCGTCGGCCCCCGGCTGTAACCCATAAAAGTGGTCTGCACGCCGAAGCTTTTCAAAATCTGCACCAGCATGCGCCCGTTCGTCTGGATTTCATTCAAAATCTCCTCTTCCCGCACACCCTTGGTCGGTTCCAGCATGGAAATCGGCGGAAAGTGGTAGTTTCCATCCGCCGGCGGCTCGTCGAGATACATGGAAAGCTGGACCGCCGAATCGGAGGGCGGCTTTTTCCCCTCCGTTTTCTTCGGTTCTGTTTTTGGGGGAACAGGAACCGGAACGGAAGCCGGGACTGCGGCGGGAACCGCCCCCGCGGGTTCCGCCTGCACAGGAGGAACGGGCTCCGCTTTTTGTGCGGCCGGCTCCGGCTCCTTCATGCCGAACAGTCTCTCAAGCCGCTCCAGCTTTTTGTTTTTCACCGGCTGCTGGCCGGTCTTGGAGGGCGAGCGGACCGGATGCTGGGGCAGGTCCTCTTCCCCCAGCGCGATGTCGATATTGGTGCCCTGCCTGCGGGAAGGCGCGGCCATCTTCTGCTCCCTCGCGCTGTTCAGGTTGGCGGCAACCATGTCCGCCGGCTTGGTGATCGCACGGAACAGCTGAATCAGGCCGGTACCGGTCATGACCATGACCGCCACAAACAGGCACAGGACAATCACGATTTTCGAACCGACGGAACCAAGGCCGGCTACAAACGGAATGCCGAGCAGCCCGCTGAACAGTCCCGCGCCGGAACGCGCGATTCCCTGCTTGTAAAGCTCCCCGAGCCGGTTCCAGAACGAACTGAGCTTCACCTGGTCGTCCGATGAAAATATGTAGACCGCCGCGCAGAACAGAAGAATGATGACGACAATCATCATGACTCTGCTGCTCAGCCGGTGATTCTGCCGCTCCAGAGCGGTGACAATGGAGATGTAAAAGATCAGGATGGGCCACGCAATGGCGCAGCTGCCGAACAGCCCGAGCATGACCTGGTGCGCAAAAAGCCAGAGGTGGTCGCCCGGAATCAAAACAAGGCAGGTCATCAAAATAGAAAGGGCAAACATCACCACCGCGCTGACCTGATTGCGCTGGCGGATGGTTTCCGCATCGCGAATCGGTTTCGATTTGGTTTTCGGCGCCGAATGCTTTGCGCCGGAAGCGCTTCTCGCACGCGAGGGCGCCGTCTTTTTCGATCGTTTTCTTTGATTAGGCACTTGACTGATCTCCTTATGTAAGAATCGGGAGGGACAGGCCGGTGAAAGCGGGCTCATATTCCGCCGCTTTTTCTCCCGTTCACATCAATAATAACGCAGTATGTAGCGGCGGAGCTCCCGCCGCGTTCAGCTTTTTTTCGCCGGCCGTTTTGCCGGTTTCTGCTCCGTCTTTTTCGGCTTTTCCTTGACTTTGTCGATCATGCCGTACAAACAGTCGATCGCGCTGGAAAGGCAGCCGAGCGAATCGATCAGCCCTTCGCTCACCGCTTCCGGGCCGTCGAGCACGGTGCCGACATCCATCACAAGCTCCTGCGTATTCATGGCAAGCTCATAAAACCGCTCCTGAGACATTTTGGAATTCTGCACCACAAACTTTGTGATGCGCTCCTGCATGCGCTGCAAATAATCCAGCGTTTGGGGTACGCCAAGCAGCATGCCGTTCATCCGGACCGGGTGGATGGTCATGGTCGCGGTCGGCGCAATAAAGGAATACTTTGCCGCCACGGCAAGCGGCACGCCGATGGAATGGCCGCCGCCCAGCACCAGGGAAACCGTCGGTTTTTTCATGCCCGCGACCAGCTCCGCCAAGGCGAGCCCGGCCTCCACATCGCCGCCCACCGTATTCAGAATGATCAAAAGGCCGTCGATGTCCTGCGCTTCTTCAATCGCCACAAGCTGGGGAATCACATGCTCGTATTTGGTTGTTTTATTTTGGGAGGGCAAAATATAGTGGCCTTCAATTTGCCCGATGATCGTCAGGCAGTGAATGCAGTGACTGCCGTTCCCCGTAACAACGGAGCCGGTGTCGAAAATCTGGCCGGTCTGCCTTTCCTGCTTCTCTTCCCTGTTTTCGGTTCTGGTTTCTTCGTTCATGACGCTTCCCTCCTGATGGTTTAGTTTGCCGTAAAAGGAAGGTTTTCATACGAAAAAAGCAGATTTTTTGAAATCATATCCAAAATAAAATGCATTGGAATATATTATAACATTTGTTCCGCTAATCAGCAAGAAATCCGAACTTAATTTTCAAAATCAGAACCGTTAATCCTCCTCGCAGATTGACATTCCTGCATTTTTATACGATAATAGTTACATCTTTAACACCCTATATTATGAAAACGGGAGGATTATGGGCAATGGGCTTTACTCTTGCGCAGAAAATCATCCGCAGCCATCTGATAAGCGGAGAAATGACGGTTGGAAACGAAATCGGTCTGAAAATCGACCAGACGCTGACGCAGGACGCGACAGGTACCATGGCGTACCTGGAATTTGAAGCGATGGGTGTCCCCCGCGTGAAAACTGAGCGTTCTGTTGCATACATCGACCATAACACGCTCCAGACCGGGTTTGAAAACGCTGACGATCACCGTTTTATCCAGTTGGTTGCAAAAAAACACGGGATTTATTTTTCACGTCCCGGCAACGGGATCTGCCATCAGGTTCATCTGGAACGGTTCGGAATCCCCGGGAAAACCCTGATCGGCTCCGACAGCCACACTCCCACGGGCGGCGGCATCGGCATGCTTGCCATCGGTGCGGGCGGCCTTGACGTTGCGGTCGCGATGGGCGGCGGGCCTTACTACATCACCATGCCGAAAATACTGCGGGTCTGCCTGACGGGCCGGCTTTCCCCGTGGGTCAGCGCCAAGGATATCATTCTGGAAGTTCTTCGGCTTCTCACCGTAAAAGGCGGGGTCGGGAAAATTGTGGAATATACCGGGCCCGGCGTCGCCACGCTGACCGTGCCGGAACGCGCCACCATTACAAACATGGGCGCCGAGCTTGGCGCGACCACCTCCATCTTCCCGTCCGACGAAATCACGCGCGCGTTTTTAAAGGCACAGGGCCGGGAAGGCGACTGGGTGGAACTGAAACCGGACGAGGACGCCGTTTACGATGAAACCATCACCATCGACCTTTCCGTTTTGACCCCCATGGCGGCCTGCCCGCACAGTCCGGACGCGGTCAAAAAGGTGGATGAAATCGGCACAATCAAGGTCGACCAGGTCTGCATCGGCTCCTGCACCAACTCCTCCTACCTGGATTTGATGCACGTCGCCTCCATATTGAAAGGCAAAACCGTACACCCGCAGGTCAGTCTCGCCATTGCGCCCGGCTCCAAGCAGGTTTACAACATGCTTGCGCAAAACGGCGCGCTGGCCGACCTGATTGCGGCCGGAGCCCGGATTTTGGAATGCGCGTGCGGCCCGTGCATCGGCATGGGTCAGTCCCCGAATTCTGCGGGCGTATCCCTGAGAACCTTCAACCGCAATTTTGAAGGCCGTTCCGGCACGGCGGACGCACAGGTCTACCTTGTCAGCCCCGAGACCGCCGCGGCCTCCGCGCTGGCCGGCGTTCTGACCAATCCGCAGACGCTCGGCGAGGAATCCTTCGTCGCTCTTCCGGAACATTTTCTGATCAACGACAATATGGTGCTCGCCCCGGCAGATGAAAAGGAAGCCGACAGCGTGCAAATCCTGCGCGGACCGAACATCAAGCCCTTCCCCACCACCGCCGCTCTGCCGGAAAGCATCGAAGCGAAAGCGCTTCTGAAGGTCGGCGACAACATTACCACCGATCATATTATGCCGGCCGGCGCCAAAATCCTTCCCTACCGTTCCAATATTCCGTATCTTTCCAATTTCTGTTTCGCCGTGTGCGATAAGGATTTTCCGGAACGCTGCAGGCAGAACGGGAAAGGCATGATCATCGGAGGGGTAAACTACGGGCAGGGTTCTTCCCGGGAACACGCCGCTCTGGTTCCGCTCTACCTTGGCATAAAAGCGGTCATTGCAAAAAGCTTTGCGCGCATTCACTGCGCCAACCTTGCAAACGCCGGTATTTTGCCGCTTGTTTTTGTCAACGAATCGGATTACGATACGGTTGACCAGATGGACGAACTGGAGCTTCCGGATATTCGCAGCGCAATTCAGAATAATAAGAAAATCACCGTTCTGAATAAAACAAAAGGAACCTCTTTTGAAGCGCAGGCCGTGCTGAGCGAACGCCAGCGCAAAATGGTTCTGGCCGGCGGCTTGCTGAACTACACGCGGGAACAAAGCGAAGCAAAATTTTAAGATCATAAATGAATACGGGAGGAAAGCAAATGGATAAAATAAAGATGAAAACGCCTCTGGTTGAAATGGACGGCGACGAAATGACCAGGGTCATCTGGAAAATGATCAAGGATATTCTGATTACCCCGTACGTCGACCTGAAGACCGAGTACTACGATCTGGGACTGAAAAACCGCGACGAAACCGACGACAGGGTCACGTTTGACTCTGCCCGCGCCACAAAAAAGTACGGCGTTGCTGTAAAGTGCGCTACCATTACTCCAAATGCGGAGCGTGTAAAGGAATACCGTCTGAAGCAGATGTGGAAATCCCCGAACGGCACCATCCGCGCCATTTTGGACGGAACGGTATTCCGCACCCCCATCCTGGTGAAAGGGATATCCCCTTACATTGCCAACTGGACAAAACCGATCACCATCGCGCGCCATGCTTACGGCGACGTTTACCGCAACGTGGAAACAACCGTTCCCGCCGGCGCAAAGGCGGAGCTTGTCGTAACCGGAGCGGACGGCAGCGAAGAGCGCCTGCTGATCCACGATTTTGAAACACCCGGAATCGTGCAGGGGCTTCACAATATTGATAAGAGCATTGCAAGCTTTGCCCGCGCGTGCTTTAATTATGCGCTCGACCAGAACCAGGATCTCTGGTTTTCCACGAAAGACACCATTTCTAAAAAATACGACCACCGCTTCAAGGATATTTTTCAAGAAATTTTTACTGCCGAGTATCGCGACGCGTTTGAAAAAGCGGGCATCACCTATTTTTACACGCTGATCGACGACGCGGTCGCCAGAGTGGTCCGCTCTTCGGGCGGATACATCTGGGCCTGCAAGAACTACGACGGCGACGTAATGAGCGATATGGTCGCCACTGCCTTCGGCAGTCTTGCCATGATGACGAGCGTGCTGGTTTCCCCGGACGGCGTGTATGAATACGAAGCGGCGCACGGCACCGTGCAGCGCCATTATTACAAATATTTGAGAGGTGAAACAACCTCCACCAACTCCATGGCCACCCTGTTCGCATGGACGGGAGCGCTGAAAAAGCGCGGCGAGCTTGACCATACGCCTGAACTGACGAAATTTTCGGAAAAACTGGAGCAGGCTGCTCTGCAAACGATTGAAGAAGGCTTTATGACGGGCGACCTGGCCAGCCTTTCCACCCTGCCTGAAAAGCACTCGGTGGACACGGAAACCTTCCTGAAAGAAATTGACAAAAGACTGGTTTCGCTGCTGAGTTAAGCGCAAATCAAACGGAGGTTATGCGTTATGCCAAAACGCGATAATATTTCAATGTCGGTGATTCGGCGGCTTCCACGCTATTATCGTTTTCTGCGGCTGCTGCAGAGCAAAGGAGTCGTCCGGATTTCCTCCACGGAGCTTTCATCAAAGCTGGGGCTTACCGCATCCCAAATCCGGCAGGATCTAAACTGTTTCGGCGGATTCGGGCAGCAGGGCTACGGTTATATTGTCGATCAGCTGTGTGCTGAAATTGCAAACATTCTCGGCCTTTCAAACTGCTATAAAACCATCTTGGTCGGCGCGGGCAATTTGGGTCAGGCGATTGCTTCCCACATGTCGTTTGAATCGGAGGGATTTCATTTAATTGGAATCTTTGACAACTCGCCGCATAAAATCGGCACGATCATCAACGACCATCCGGTACTGGATATTGCCGGTCTGGACGAATTCTGCCGGAAAGAAAAACCGGTTATGGCCGTCCTTTGCATTCCGCGTGAATCGGTCGGCCCGCTGGCCGAAAAGCTTTACACGATGGGAATCAAGAATTTTTGGAATTTCAGCCACTATGACCTCGCGATGAAGTACCCGGACGCGCTGGTGGAAAACGTTCATCTGAACGATAGCCTGATGACGCTATGCTACCGGATTTCAAATTCCGGAACTCAATAAAAAGCGGAATACTAAAAATCAAAACTTTATACAAACCGAAAAGCCCAAAAGAACGCCGAATGTTCTTTTGGGCTTTGTGCTGATCCTTTTATTCTGCGGTAAAAGGATTTTATTTTTCTTTTAATTTTATAAAAAGTATGGTAATATTAAGTTGAAATTTATGTTTGGAGGGATTCTTTATGCCATGGTTACCCTGGGTAATTATCGGTGCAGTTATCGTTATTCTGGCTCTCTGGATTGCCGGCAGCTATAACAGGCTTGTTTCTTATTCCGTCCGGGTGGACAACGGCTGGGCGCAGGTGGATGTTCAGTTGAAAAAGCGTTTTGATCTGATTCCCAATCTGGTTGAAACCGTAAAGGGATACGCGGCGCACGAAAAGTCCACCTTTGAAGCGGTAACCAAATGGCGCAGCGCGGCCATGAACGCAAAAACGCCCGAAGAAGCGATGGAAAGCAATGCGAAGCTTTCCCGCGCAATGGTGAATCTGTTTGCCACTGCGGAGCAATATCCCGATTTGAAGGCAAATCAGAATTTTATGGACCTTCAGGGCCAGCTTCAGAACATTGAAACCAAGATCGCGGTTTCCCGCCAGTTTTATAACGACACCGCCATGAAGTACAACGAATATGTCATGCATTTTCCGTCCAATATCATCGCTTCAATTTTCCGTTTCAACGCAAGGAAATATTTTGAAGTGGACGAGGGAAGCAAAGCGGTTCCGCAGGTTAAGTTTTAATTTTTTGGGAGGATGTATGCAAAAACGAATCAAAACGGGTTGGGTAAAATACGCGGCTTTTTTGCTCGTAATTTTTCTTTCCCTTTTCATGTTCGCGGGGTGTTCCTATAAAGGTGATTCCAAGCAGCTGATGGAAAAACTGAACATTACCGCGGAAGTGCAGCCGAACGGCGATGTGAACATGAAGGAAACATGGCGGGTCAATCTGCAGGACCGAAACAAGGCTTACCGCAACTTTTACCGTTCTTTCACCAATGATGCGGAAAAGGCCGACGGAATCACCGATTTTTCCGTCTACGACGAAGACTATCAGAAGCAGTATACGTATATCGGCGATATCGACCCGGAAAACGCGTATGGTGTTGCAAATAACACCTGCTACGTGCATCAGACGGCTTCCCAAACGGAAATCGGATGGTTTATGCCTTCGATCGACAAGGGGGTACGCACCTTCACGATTTCCTACACCATAAAAAACCTGGTTGCCGTTCATCAGGATACGGCGGTTTTATATCAGTTCTTTGTGCCGCAGGAGTTCTCCATGCCGATCGCGCAGATGGCCTGCACCATTCGTCTGCCGGAAGGCGGCGACAAACAGGATCTTCGGGCATGGCTGCATTCCACGGCAAGCGGCAACCTGACCATCGATTCGTCCAATCAGGTTTCTTTTACCGCGAAAGAAATCCCCGCCAAAACCTTTGTGGATGTGCGCCTGTGTATGCCGACGAAGCTGTTTTCCGCTTCTGAAAAAACAGATTCAAAGACGGTGCTGCCGTCGATTCTTGCGGAAGAACAGAAATGGTACAACGAATCGCTTGCCGAACAGCGCCGTCAATACCTTCTTGGCATTGCGGACGCTGTGCTTGGTTTTCTTGTCCTTGCAGCGGGAATTGTGGCTCTGATTATGGTGCGCCGCAAAAACCGCCGGATCGTTGTGGAGGTTCCCGAGTACACCAGGGACATTCCGCAGGGAAATTCGCCGGGCGGAATCGCAAACCTGTTTTACTTTTATTCCGGCGGTGTAACAAAGACGGTTCAGGGCAGGGTGTTCAGCGCCACCATGCTGAGCCTTGCACAGAAGGGATACCTTTCCTTCACAGGAAGCGACAAGGATTACGCCGTTTCACTTGCGCCGAAAAGCACAAGAAAACAGCCGCTCACGAAAAGCGAAGAAACATTTTTTGAAATGCTTCAAAAGGTTTCGGACTATTTCGGCGGCCCTTTCACCATGAAGCAGTTTAAAAAATTCGCCAAAATAGACTTTAAATATATTGATAGAAAAATAGAACAGTTTTTGGCCGATGCCAAGCAGGAACTCACGCCACGGGGATATTACCGGATTCAGCCGATTTATTTGTCCGTGCTGAAAGCGGTCGGTCTTCTGGGTTTTGGGCTGACCATAGCCCTGTTCGTGTTCTCTTCCTCTGTTCTCAGCACACTGGTTTACCTTCCGATTGCCATTCTGATTTCTTCCGTTTTGCTCCTGATTGCGGGTTCCACAAAGCAAAAGCTGAGCGCTGCGGGAGAATACGATTACGGAGTATGGCATGGGCTGAAAAAATACATGCTTGAGTTTTCACGCATGAAAGAGTACAGTGTTCCCCAGCTTACGCTGTGGGAGGAATACCTTGTTTATGCGACCATGATGGGCATTTCAAAGCAGGTCTGCGAGCAGCTTCGGTTGGTGTATCCCGAACTGAACGACGAAACCTATATGAACACCTATTTCGGCGGCAGCTATCTGTATTATATGTTCGGCAGCCATTACGCGCACGGTTTCGGAATGGGAGGAACTGATTTCGGCGCATCGCTTGCCTCTACCATCAGCGATGTAAGCAACGCGGCTACCCGGCTGGCTCATCCTCCTACGCAAAGCGGCGGAGGCGGCGGTGGTTTTGGCGGCGGCAGCTTTGGCGGCGGAGGCGGCGGTTTTGGCGGCGGAGGCGGCGGCGTACGCTGACAATGCCCGCATGTAAGCTGTAAACGCGGCACTCTTCTGTTTTTTCCCACCGGCATACAAATTACCGATCATGCAAACAGGCGATTGAAGTGATTCGGATCATCCAATCGCCTGTTTTATTTTTTGTATAAGAAAAGATCAGATGAAGCCACGGATGGATTATTCCAAGGTTTAC
>JAAYUL010000021.1 GCA_012517675.1 Clostridiales bacterium
AGGTCGCCGGGCAGAAAGCCCAGCTTTTCCCCCGCTTCCACAGCGGGGCGGGTCAGAATAATGCGGTTGACCTCCTGTGCGCGGAACGCGGTTACGGCAAGCGCGACCGCCAGATACGTTTTTCCGGTGCCGGCGGGGCCGACCCCGAGGGTAATCGTATGATTTTTGATCGCCGTGCAGTATTTTTTCTGGCCCAGCGTTTTCGCCTTTACCGGCTTCCCGCGCGACGTTACGCAGATGCAGTCGCCGGCGAGCATGTTGATTTTGTCCTCGCTGCCCTCGTTGACAAGGGAAATGCAGTAGCGCACGTTCTGCTCGCTCAGCGCCTCGCCGCGGTTGATCAGGGTCAGCAGGCTGTCGATGGCGCGCACCGCCTGCGCGACGTTTTCCGGTTCGCCGGAAATTTTGATTTCGCTGCCGCGCCCGATGATGCTGACCTGGTATTCCTGCTCGATCAGCTTGATGTTTTCGTCAAAGCTGCCGAAAAGGGCGATGGCCTGCTCCATGCGGTCAATATTGATTTTTTGTTCAAACATCCAATCACCTTATCATCCTTTTATCGCGGGCAGATAGACTTCCTCACGATAAATTATTGTCATTATACCATAATTTTCTACGTTCGTCACTGTAATAAACCACTAAAAAATGATTCATTTTATCAGTATTTCCGATTCCTTCGCGATATTTTCCTCACATTTGACCAAAGCCGTATAAATCAGCCGGGAGCCCTCCGCTTTTTCCGTGCCCTCGCAGGAAAGGATTTTCGCGCCGCCAAGCGTTTCCTTCTGCTTTTTCTCAATGATTTTTTTCGCTTCGTCGACGGCCTGCCGCTGTGTCAGCTTTACCGGCACCGCTTTTTCCTCAATCCATTTTTCCTCGTAAACGCTGACCGGCAGAACGGCGTTCATCAGCCGCAGGCGGGTGTACCGCCCTTCCGCGCGGAAGGTTCCGTTTGGCCGGGCGGAAAGGGTGAGCGGCACGCGCGCGCCGAAAAAGTTGAGCAGGCGCTGCGAAACCACCCGGCCCGTCGGCCGCACCTCGGTGCGGCTGAGCGCGACTTCGGCGGTCATGGTCCGCCGTGTTTCCGCCATAATGTTTCCCGCCGCGTGCTTCAGCACCGAAAGCCCGCTTTCCTCCTCCACAACCCCGCTGATCAGGAGCTGGCCCTCCACCACGGCGTCGCCTTTTTTCACGTGGGGGGTTCCGGTGTATACCGTCATTTCAATAATCTGTCCGGTGGCGGCGGCTTTGATATTGCACGGGCGCGTGTCTTTTGTTTCCGGCTTGGGCGGGGACGTCCCTTCCTCCAGCTCGATTTCCGCGGCACAGCCGCGGGTGTTTACGCTCAGCCAGCTGATCTGCGGAAATTTCAGCATCAGGGTCTGCTGCAGCACATGCGGGTCAACGGCGTTTTTGAGCGCGCCGGGCGCGACTCCCATGGCGCTGAGCTCCGCTTCGATTTCAGCGGTGGGAATGGTGCGGTTGCCCCTGACCTCCACACACCACAGGTGCAGGGAGAGGACCCAGATAACCGCGGCAAACAGCGCGGCTCCGGCAATCAGGCCCTGCCTGTGCCGGAGCCCCATGGTCGCGAACGGCAGGCCGGCCTTTTTTTTGACCTTCAGCCGGCAGCACGCGCGTCTTGCGCAGCAGTGCAGCAGGCGGTATTTTCCGGCGGGCACGCGGGCGCTGCAGGCCGGTCCGCAGCGGATGTCCCAGAGGTAAATGCCGGCGCGCGCGCATTGGTTCAGAAAACGCTCCATGCTGCCGCCAATCACCGTGAACTGCACATACCCGAGCAGCCACCGCGTCAATCTCAGCGAAAACATCCCGTCACCTCACAAAAGATATTCAATTCCGGTGATAAAGCCGGTGATCACCAGCGCTTCCGACGTCAGGCATTTGATGGTCAGGCCGCGCCCGGTAAACCGCACGACCATTTTTCCCGCGCGGACGCGCACGGATTCCGCTCCGTACTCCAGCACGCCTCCGCAGCCCTCCACCACGGCTTCCGTATTCCCGTTGATCTCCATGTGCGTCCTCATCGGGATGGATGAAGACAGCCTGCGGATGCAATCCCTTTTTCCCAACGTTATCCCCGCCCCAAACAGATTTGTCACTTAAAGCCTATGCGCCGGGAGGCGTAAATATCCTTTGCGCAACATATATATAGCCGTGAGGTGATACCATGAGGCTCAAGCAAACCCTGCTGGCGGGGGCGGTTTTTTCCGTCGCGTGCGCCCTGCTGATTTTCCCCGCGGCCGCGGCGTCAGGGGCAAGAAAGGGGATCGACTATTGCCTGCGGATTCTGATTCCCTCCCTGTATCCGTTTATGGTGCTCGCGGTGTTTGTGGTGAAAAGCGGGCTTTCCGAAAAGATCGGAAAGCTGGTGCGGACCCCAACGCGCGCGCTGCTCCGTCTTCCGGGCAGCACCGCCGCCGCGATTCTGATGAGCATGATCGGCGGATATCCGACGGGTGCGCGCAGCATTGCCGCCCTGTATGAATCGGGCTGTGTCACGGAGCGCCAGGCGGCCCGGATGCTGTGCTTCTGCGTCAACGCCGGTCCTCCGTTTGTGGTGAGCGCCGTGGGGGCGGGATTCCTGCGGTCCGTTCAGGCCGGGTGGATTTTGTTTGTCTCGCAGATCGCGGGCTCCGTGATTCTGAGCCTCCTCAGCGGGGTTGCCGCGGGGAGCGAAACCGTTTCGGCAGGGCGGGGAACCGCGCGGCCGATGCGGCCGGTTCCGGCCCTGATTGCGTCCGCGGCGGACGCCGCGCGCGGCATGATGAGCATGTGCGGCTTTGTCGTCCTGTTTGCCGCGCTCATCAGCCTGGTCCGGCTGTGGGTCGCTTCGCCGCAGGTCTGCACGGCGCTTTCCGGCTTTCTGGAGGTGACCGGAGGCTGCTCCGACTTCGCAAAGGCCGGGCTTCCCCTGTGGGCGGTTTCGTTTATCCTCGGGTGGGGCGGCGTCTGCGTTCATTTCCAGGTGATTTCCTCTGTGGAAAAAATACGGGTGCCGCTCTGCCGGTTTCTGTTTTACCGGGTGCTGCACGGCGCGATTGCCGCGCTGGTCACCGTCTGGCTGCTCCGGCTGTATCCCCTCAGCGCCGAGGCTTTCAGCAATACCGCCGCTCCGCTGGCCGCGGAATTTTCCGGCTCCGTTCCGGCGGCAACCGCGCTGATCGTGCTCTGCGCCGCGTTTCTGGCGGTCCTTCCGCATGAAAATGTGGAAATGGACCAAGCGCGGTGATATAATGGAATTACCGCAGGGAAAATGGATGAATACGGAGGGTGGAACATGTTTGGAAAGAAGAAAAATCAGGAGCTGTTCGGGCGGAATATAGACGCAACATGCGAATACTGCGCGAACTATTCGGATTTCGACGGCGCCGCCGTCTGCCGCCTGGGCCGCCGCATGCCGCCGGATGGCGCCTGCCCCCGCTTTTCCTACGACCCGCTGAAGCGCGCCCCGCGGAACCTTCCTCCGCTCAAGCCGCACGACCCGGAAGAATTTGAGCTGTAAAGCGAACGGGACGCCGGTTTCAGAAATTATTTCACCGGGAAATCCCGTTTTGCCCCTCCGCTGAATATAATGAAAAGAACCATCAATTTAATTTTCCTGTTCGGAGGGAGTTCATAATGGAAATGAAAATACATCATTGCATGAATCCGGAGGAGAACCCGCTTCCGGTTTGGATGACGGCCGGCAAAAGCGCCCCGGAAGAAAAGAAACCCGATTTGGTCAGCCAGTTTAAAAACAACCCGGATTCCTTTTTTCCTGATTTTTACCACGCGAAAAAACCGCAGAAAAAGTAGCGGGAAGCGGACCCCCGCGGGCACGCGCCCGCGGGGGTCCGCTCAATGGACGATCAGGTACAGAATCCCGAACACCCCGCTGAAAACGGAAAGGACAAACAGCGTCAGCTTCAGCGCGGCGCCGTATCCGGTGTACTTTTCGTTTACGCTCAAAGAGGCGACCAGACCGAGAACGGACAGGCCCACCGTGATCCCCGCCAGTATTTTCATTGTTACCCTTCCTTTGCACAGCGCGTTTATTCATATTTACGAGGCCGGGGCGGTTTCTATTCGCGCGGCGGATCAGGGCAGGCTCCTTTCTGAATTTCCTATTGACATTTCACCCGTTTTATTGTATAATTCGTGAGTGTAAAGGATTTTGCTTTACACATGATCCGGGAGGTGTGTGGATGGCAAAGAATCTCGAAATATCCCTTCTGCTTGATTTTTACGGAGAAATGCTCACGGAAAAACAGCGGGAGGTCATTGAATACTATTATAACGACGACCTTTCCCTTTCGGAGATTGCCGACAACGAGGGCATTACCCGCCAGGGGGTGCGCGATTCCATCAAGCGGGCCGAGTTCCAGCTGCTGGATATGGAAGAACGGCTCGGTCTTGCCCGGCGCTTCCGCGAGATGCGCAGAGGGCTGGAGGAAATCAGCGCCGCCGCCGAACAGATCAAAGACTATAACGAACATTCCATCTTTTCCCGCGAACTGGAAGACAAGGCGATTCGGATTCTGGATATCGCGGAAAAGCTTTGCGAATAAAAAGGAGGAACCGCATTGGCGTTTGAAGACCTTGCAGACAAGTTAAACGCGGCGTTTAAACGGCTTCGCTCCAAGGGCAAGCTCACGGAAGCCGACGTAAAGGAAGCAATGCGGGAGGTTCGCCTTGCGCTGCTGGAAGCGGATGTCAACTACAAAGTCGCGAAGGATTTTACCAATAAAGTCAGCGAGCGCGCCATTGGCGCCGAGGTGATGGAAAGCCTGACCCCGGCCCAGATGGTGGTTAAAATCGTGGACGAGGAGCTGACCGCCCTGATGGGCGGGAGCAACGCGCGCCTTGCAAGCCCGCCCTCGCCGCCCACCGTGATTCTGCTGTGCGGCCTTCAGGGCGCCGGCAAGACCACGCACGCCGGCAAGCTGGCGCTCATGCTGAAAAGCAAGGGGCACCGGCCGCTTCTGGTCGCCGGCGACATTTACCGCCCTGCCGCGATCAAGCAGCTGCAGGTGGTCGGTTCCAAGGCCGGCGTTCCCGTGTTTGAAATGGGAACGGAAAATCCGGTAAAAATCGCGAAGGCCGCCGTCGCCCACGCCAGGGACCACGGCAACGATATGGTGCTGATCGACACCGCCGGCCGTCTGCAGATCGACGAAGTCCTGATGAATGAGCTTAAGGAGATCAAGGCCGCGGTGAACCCCCATGAGATTCTTCTGGTGGTCGACGCGATGACCGGCCAGGAAGCCGTGAACGTGGCGAAAACCTTTGACGAGCTGCTGAATATTACCGGCGTGATCCTCACCAAGCTCGACGGCGATACCCGCGGCGGCGCGGCGCTTTCCGTGCGCGCCGTGACCGGAAAGCCGATCAAATTCGCCGGCACGGGCGAAAAGCTGGAAGACCTTGAGGTGTTCCACCCCGACCGCATGGCGTCCCGCATTCTCGGCATGGGCGACGTGCTCACGCTGATTGAGGACGCGCAGAGCAAGCTCGACCAGAAGGCCGCGGAGCAGACCGCCCGCAGGATGCTGGAGAACAAGCTCGACTTCAACGATATGCTCGAGCAGTTCCGGCAGGTGAAAAAAATGGGGCCCCTCAAAAACGTGCTTTCCAAATTTCCGGGCATGGATAAGCAGCTGAAGGACGTCGACATCGACGACCGCATTATGGACCGGACCGAAGCGATCATTCTTTCCATGACGCCGCAGGAGCGTGAAAAGCCCTCGCTGATCAATCCGTCGCGCAAGCGCCGCATTGCGGCGGGCAGCGGCATGAAGGTGGAGGACGTGAACCGCCTGCTCAAGCAGCTGGAACAGACCCAGAAATTCATGAAGCAGATGAAGGGCAAGGGCCGCAAACGTTTTTCCGGCATGGGCATGCCGTTTTAAATTCTGTTTGTATTCATCCAATAAGGAAAATCCTTTTGGTGAAGATATGGGGAGTTTCCCCGATCAATTTGTGGAGGTGAAACACATGGCAGTAAAAATCAGACTGCGCAGAATGGGCGCCAAGAAGGCCCCGTTCTATCGTATAGTTGTCGCCGACTCCCGTTTTCCGCGCGACGGTCGTTTCATTGAGGAAATCGGCTACTACAACCCGCTTGAGGAGCCTTCCGTCGTGAAGGTGGACGCTGAAAAGGCGAAAAAGTGGATTGCCAACGGGGCACAGCCGACCGATACCGTGAAAGCTCTGTTCAAGAGCCACGGTGTCCTGTAAACGGAGGATGCACCATGAAGGAACTGCTCATTGCGATTGCTCAGGGCCTTGTGGAAAAACCGTCGGCGGTTTCCGTCGACGTGGACGAGCCCGATGAGGAAGGAAACGTTGTGTACCATCTGCATGTCGATGAAAACGACATGGGCAGGGTAATCGGCAAGCAGGGCCGGATTGCGAAGGCAATCCGTACCGTCATGCGCGCCGCGGCAACCCGTACCAACGAGAAAATCTCAGTCGAAATAGACTAATCGCAAACCGAAGGGCAGGCGCTGGGCGTCTGCCTTTTTTCGTAAGAAAGCCGCGGTGCGGCAATTGGCAGGAGGACAGGATGCTGAATCAATTTTTGGAAGCCGGAAAAATCGTGGGGACCCACGGGGTGAAGGGCGAGCTTCGCGTGCAGCCCTGGTGCGATTCGGCGGAATTTTTGGCCGGATTCAAAACACTGTACGCGGAAAAAGGCGCTCGGCGGCTGGAGGTCGTTTCCGCCCGGGTGCACAAGAACCTTGTTTTGCTCAAGCTGAAGGGAATCGACACACCGGAGCAGGGCGACCTGATGCGCGGGAAAATCCTGTATTTGGACCGCGGCGACGTTCAACTTGCGGCGGGCCAGTATTTTATTCAGGATTTGATGGGGCTGGACGTGTATGACGCGGACACCTTCATCTATTACGGAAAACTGACCGAAGTGATGCGCACCGGCGCAAACGATGTGTATCAGGTTACTTCGGAAAGCAAGAAAAATCACCTGATTCCGGCAATACAGGATGTAATAAAAGAAGTAAATATGACAGAAGGTAAAATGATAATCCGCCCTCTGAAAGGAATTTTTGACGATGAGGATTGACATTGTCACCCTTTTTCCTGAAATGTGCGAAAATGTGATGGCGGAAAGCATTATCGGCCGCGCGCGGAAAAAGGGCGCGATTCAGGTGTGCTGCCACCAGATTCGGGATTACGCTTACGACAAGCACCAGCGCGTGGACGACTGTCCGTTCGGCGGGGGCAAGGGAATGCTCCTCATGGCGGAGCCGATCGCCCTTTGCCTTGACGATTTGACGGAACAACTTGGGGAGAAGCCGCATATAGTTTATATGTCGCCCCAGGGTCAAACGCTGACCCAGCAAAAAGTGAAGGAGCTTGCGCGGTGTGACAGCCTTACGCTGTTGTGCGGCCACTACGAGGGGATTGATGAGCGGATCATCGAAGCTTATGTGGACGAGGAGCTGTCCATCGGCGATTATGTGCTGACCGGCGGAGAACTTCCGGCGCTGGTGGTCGCCGATGCCGTCAGCCGCATGATCGACGGTGTTCTTTCCGACACCGTCTGTTTTGAGGAGGAGAGCCATTTCAACGGTCTTCTGGAGTACCCGCACTACACCCGCCCGGCCTGTTGGCGGGGCCGCGGAGTGCCGAAGGTGCTTTTGGAGGGAAACCACGGCGCCGTGGAGCGCTGGAGGCGGGAACAGTCGCTTCTGCGCACGTTCCGCAAGCGTCCGGAGCTGCTGGAGCACGCCGGGCTTTCCGCGCGGGAACGAGCGGATTTGGACCGCCTGGCCGGTTCGTCTGAAATGGAAAATTAACAGTTGTAGCATAGGAAACAAAAATATTCAACAAATACGTCAACATGCACAAATACAATCGGGGCGTCCTGACACCATTCGGTCATCAATCCAAAGTTTTTCAATTTAGTTGACGGAGTATTTAATTATGCTATAATTACCTTAAATCTGTAACATAATCTAAATCGTAAAATTATATTTTGTTTTATTTATGTATGGCAAGGAGGAAATTTGCAATGTGTGTGAAAGAGGTACTGGTACAGAATCAGGTAGGTCTTCATGCGCGTCCGGCCACTTTCTTCATTCAGAAAGCGAATGAGTTTAAATCATCCATCTGGGTTGAAAAGGAAGAGCGGCGTGTAAATGCGAAGAGCTTGCTGGGCGTTTTATCGCTCGGCATCGTCGGCGGCACGTCCATTCGGATTATAGCGGACGGCACGGACGAGGAAGAAGCGGTCAACAACCTTGTTGAGCTGGTTCAGTCCGGGTTCGCGGAATAATTTTAAATGGCGCCGCGGTTACGGCGGCGCAGCAGATTGCAAAAAAGGCCCAGCGAAAGCCGGGTCTTTTTTGCGTTTGCCTGAAACCGGGCTGCACACGGACGTTTCTGCCGCATGAAATTATGTTGAATTCAGTGAAAATCATGTTATTATTTATTCAGGATATCATGTTTGTTTTTGTCATATCAAGTGATATTTTTAGACGGGGGGAAAATCATGGGTGTGTATTTGATTACCGGCGGCGCCGGATTTTTTGGCAGCGTCATGAAAAAGCTGCTTCTTGACAGAGGCGACAGGTGTGTCAGCATCGATTTGCAGCCGGACCCGTTTCAGCATGAAAATTTCATTTCCGTACAAGGAGATATCCGTAACTCAGGAATTATGGAAGAAATTTTTACCCGGTATCGGTTTGACGCTGTTTTTCATTTTGCCGCGCTTCTCGCGCATGTTAAAAAAGATCTGGCGGACCTGTGGTCCTCCAATGTGGAAGGAACCAGAAACGTGCTGGCGTTTGCTGAAAAATACCAGGTGCGTAAAATTATATTTACATCCAGTAATTGTCTGTGGGGAAGAAATTTTGACTTTCCGGTGACGGAAGAGGAAAAACCGAGTCCGATTGAAATTTACGGCAAATCAAAGCTGGAATGTGAGAAGATTCTTTTAGCAGGATCGGATGCTGTCAATTCGGTGATTTTCAGATGCCCGACGATTATGGATGAGGGACGTTTGGGCTTGCTGTCGATTTTATATGAGTTTATTGATGAAGGCAAAAAGATCTGGATGGTTGGGGACGGAAACAATCGGTATCAATTTATTTATGCCAAAGATCTGGCGGCCGCTTGTATTTTGGCGTTGGACTATAAACAAAGCGATATCTTCAATATCGGTTCCGATCATGTCAAAACGTTCAATGAAGTGTATTCCTATGTGATTGAACGTTCCGGCTCAAAATCCAAGCTGGCTCATTTTCCCAAAAACCTGGCGATTTGGGGAATGAAAATATGTTTTACCCTGGGATTAACTCCGCTTGGCCCATACCAGTATCACATGCTTTCATCGTCGTTTGTTTTTGATACGGGCAAGATCAAACGGAAACTCGGTTTTTCTCCCACCTTGACCAACGAGGAAATGCTGTTGAGATCATATAACTATTTTCATAATAACAAGGAAGAAATTAAACACCGAAAACATGTTTCAGCGCACAATCAAAGTGCAAAAATGGGAGTCATAAGAATTATCAAATGGTTGTCTTAGTGTGATTTGCCATGGAAATATTGATACATAAAATCGGAAAAAAAGAAAATTTAATCAAGCACACGGCTTTTTTTCTGTTTCTATTGCTGGCGCTTCTCATCGGGAGCCATCATGAACCATGGGCGGACGAGGCGCAATCATGGCTCATCGCCAGGGACACCGGGTTTAAGGATTTATTTTCCGTCATGTCCTATGAAGGAAGTCCCGCGCTATGGCCGCTGATATTGAAAATATTTATTTTTTTGGGGCTGACTTATCCGTTTCTTTATCTTGTCCCGTTCTTTTTTTCCAGTCTGGGCGTATGGCTGCTGATTTATAAAGCCAAGCTGCCGCTTGCGGTTCGTGTTGCGCTTCCGTTTACCTATTATATTTTTTATCAATATACAATCGTAGCAAGAAGTTACTGCCTGATTCTTCCCGCCATTGAACTGATTGCCTTGCTTTATGATAACCGATTACGAAACCCATGTGGTTATGGGTTGATGTTGATTCTTTTATCCGGAATCTGCCTGCATACGCTGCTCTTATCAGGGGTATTGTACCTTCTGTTTTGCTGGGATGTCTTCAGAACGGTGATCCCTCAAAATCATAAAATTCAGATTATTTGCAACGAATGCTCGGCTTTTGCAGTCGGAGTTTCCTACCTTTTTACGATTTGGTATGCCAAGCCCCCTTCCGACTGTTCGTTTCATGCGGGATTTGAGACTGATCTTACTAAAATTCCAGCTGCTATTTGTGAACGGATCGGAGAAGCGTTTTTGTTCAGCAGCAGCACGCTGTTTTGGTTTTTGCTCTTTGCGGTTGTTCTTGTTCTGATTTTTATGTTTTATTACAGAATAACATTAAGATTTTGCATCGTCGCCTTCCCAATCTGGATTTTTTTATCCTGCTTCTATTGTAACCAATGGCATATCGGTATGATTTTTTTGAGTGTTTTGTTGGCATGCCAGTTATATCCGCCGGAACCGAAATTTTCCGATATGCGTATTCACAGATGTTTATTTGCTTTGCTTGGAATCATCCTGGGTGTACAGATCAGCTGGAGCGTGCGTACTTCTTTTTATGATTACCGGGAGGCTTATTCGGGCGCCGGTCAAGCAGCTGAATTTATCAAAGCAAATTATGATGGAGAAAATAAGATCTATGGGCTGGGATATTTCAGTACCGGCCTGGAACCTTATTTTGAGAGCAATATTTTTAAAAATCGAAATACCGCATACTATTTCTGGAGCGATTTCAATGGGGATTGGACCAATCAGAGGATACGGAGTAATATGCCGGATGTGATCGTATATGCCGAATGTGAAAGCGCCGGTTTTCAAGACATTATCAATGTGCTCCAATCCGGCGGATATCAATGTCGCCGTTTTCAAGGGGCCTCCTACGTAAAAGACGGAATCTATGAATCGCAGACATATTACGTCTATGTGAAACTTCGTTCCTGATCTGTGCGGGTAATCCGGGAAGGAGAACGGGATGCGTCTTCTTTTTCAAACCGGGTGCGGCGGAAATCTCTGTTTATAGCCGTAAAACAAATAAAAACGACAAAATCCGGCACAATAAAACCGAACGGGAACGTTATGTAAACAAAACAGCCGCTCCGGTATTCCACAGCGCCGATTTCCCTGCTGGAATATTACGGTGGAAAGCAAGGCGGTTTCCCGCTCCCATTCGGCGTAATTGTTGAAATCTCTGTGGAAAATGTTGAATAAATTTCGCTTTTTAACCGGTCTCAAAAAATAAATCCGGACATTATGTAAATTTCAGAAAACATTTTGCGCGCAAATTACATAAAATAATAGCGGAAACCGGTGAATATTATGGATATATATTCATTTTTCAATTTCATCATCAAAACGGGGAAAATATACGGTACTATAGGATAGATTTACAATTGGTCAGCGAAAGGGGAGAGGCCGCGTGAAAAAAGAAGATAAGCGGTGGCTTGTTCTCAGTGCGGCTGCCCTGGTTTTGGCTCTCTGCATTTTTGCGGGAAGCTTTATCCTGTTTTTCAACCGATCAAAAAATTCCTCCGGTTTGGTTCCGGCTCAGATTACCGCCCGCATTATCAGTGAAATGAATTACAGTGATTTGGTGGAAGTAAGCCCGACTCAGCTTTCCAAACACTATGATATTCCGGACGGCGTGATTGCGGACAGCTCGCTTTATATGAGCAAAACCTCCGACAGCGCCGCGGAGCTGGCGTGCTTTCAGCTTACCGATTCCTCCAAATACGATCAGCTTCAGTCGGCAATTTCCAATCATATCAATTCGAAAGCGGCCGGCTTTAAAACGTTGAACCCAACGCAGTACAACGCGCTGAAAAATGCCGAGATCACCCGGGCGGAAAAATATGTGCTGGTTTCCGTCGGCAGCAATTCTGCCGCAGACGCCAAATTGTTTCATGAAATCGTCAAATAAATTTTCCTTGCATCCGGCAGAATTTTATGATACAATGGACAACGCAGTGCGGAAGTAGTTCAATGGCAGAATATTAGCTTCCCAAGCTAAATACGCGGGTTCGATTCCCGTCTTCCGCTCCAAAAGAAAGCACAGCCCAACGGGCTGTGCTTTCTTTTCGGAACGGAGGGAAAGCCGGCGCAGGTGTGCAGAAAAGGCAGGGTCGCCGGCATACCGTGAAAAATGAAGGGACGCGGCATAAAGCATTGCGGACCGTTCCGAAAAAGCGGCCCGGAAATTCCCAAAAAGGAGAGAGCAGGAAGATGACGGAGTTTCACAGCAAAAGCGGAAAACCGGGCGAACGGGTTTTATCCGTTGTTGTATTTTCGCTGCTTTTTTCGTGGATGCTTGCGTTTCCCTTCGAGGGACAAATCCTGTATTCGCTCGCGGATTATTACAGGATAGAACCGCACAACATGGTTTTCGGGGCAATCGCCGCAACCTTTGCAGGGCTGCTGCTGTGCGGCTTTTTCATTAAGACCATGAAGGCGGCCAGGCGGATGCTGCTTGCCTCGCTGATTTTTTGCTTCACGGCGTCGGCCGTATTCCTGTTTCCGCCTTCGGCGCTGTGGTTTCCCGCGCTGGTTTCGAGCTCTTTTGCGGCGGGCGGCTGTGTGGCGGCGTGGGGCTTTTACTTTCGGAGCGGAACGCCAAAAAACCAGCGGATCAAAACGGCGGCGGACGGTTTGGCCTGTTCCAATATTCTGATGATCTTTCTGAATGTGGCGGCCGTTCACCTTTCGCCGGGCTGGGGACTCGGATGCTCCATGCTGGCTCTTGTTGCAGCGTTTCTGTTTGCGCTCAGGCTTCCGTCCGATGACGTCGATTCGGTCTGCCCGTATCATGAGCCGTCGGGAAAACCGGCCGGCATCGCCAGGCCGCTCGCCTTTTTGTTCCTGTTCATTGTGGTAATCACCATCAACTCCGGCCTGATGTACCAGGTGCAGGGCCCCGCCTTTTCGCAGCTGAAATGGCTGACAAGCTGGTATTGGGCGGTTCCGTATATTGCCGCGCTGTTTGTCATGAGAAATCTGCCCCGGCGGGTCAATCGCTCTTATATTCTCTATATCGGCATTGCGATGATCGGCTTCTCTTTTATCTTTTTCCGAATCATGGACCGCTCGGCGGCAAGCTACCTGGTGGTCGACACCCTGATGCTGGGCGCCTGCGGCGTGTACGATCTGTTTTGGTGGAGCATTTTGGGGGAGATGCTTGATTTTGACCGCAACGCCGCGAAGGTGCTGGGGATCGGCCTGTCTGCCAACGTGTTTGGCGTTCTGCTGGGCGGTATGATCGGCAATGCGATCACCTCGGCCGGTCTTTCAAATCCGAACGCCACCATGCTGGCGCTGGCCGTCGTCTGTGTGACCCTCGCCCTTCTGCCGCTGCTTCATCAGCGCCTGTCGGCTCTGCTGAAGGATCATGCATATCTTGCGGAATTTTCAGAAATGCCGCCCCGGGAACAGGGAATTCCCGAGCATCTGGCAAAAACGGCGCGTCTTTCGGAGCGCGAGCTTCAGGTTGCGTCCCTGCTTTTGCAGAGGAAAACCTACAAAATGATTGCCGGCGAGCTTTTTATCAGCGAGAATACCGTGAAATACTATGTGAAAAATTTGTATGCGAAGCTGGAAATTCAGAATCGCTCCCAGCTGATCGATCTGGCGCTGCACGGCGTGGGCTCAAACACAGTGAAATGATAGAAGAAAAAGGCCGATTTCAGGCCCCACCCGGAAAGGGTGGGGCCTTTTTTGCGTGAACTACCCGGCCCGGGTGATTGTTTTATGAATGCGGGATGCTTTAAGATGAAGTCAGACGGATCGGTGACCCGCACGGCAGAGAGGGGGATGTGCTTGGAAACAATCAGACGGAAAAAATGGATTTACGCGGCTTCCTCCGGGTTCGGATTCATCGCCAGCCTGTGCGTTTTTCTTTGCTTTGCAAAAACGGATGAAATGAAAATATGGATGCTGCTTGTCTTCAGCCTTCCGGGAAGCGGGTGCCTGGCGTATTTATGGGGCCGGGAGCACAGAAGGCTGAAAATCGCGCACCTCATCGCGGGGAACCCGATCCTGCATATCCGGACCGCCGTCATCAGCGGCGGCGCCGCCGAACGGTCGAAGCCGGAAAGCATCGAGATCTTTGTTTCTTACTTCGGCATACTGCTGGACTCGAAAATCATCAAATTCAATCAGGAGGGCGTGCTTTTAAAAGCGGTGGAAGTCGGACGGAATTTTATCTCGTTCCGTTATGGGACGGACCAATGGATGCGGAGCACCCGACTGCTCTTGCCTGAAATCCCGGGCGGCGAACTGGAAAAAATCAGGGAGCGCTTCCGCTATGAAACGGGAATCATGCCCTTGATTGTCCATGGAAAGAAAGGGGAATGAACGGTGTATTGTCCGAATTGCGGCGCGTTTGTGCCGGAGGACGCCAGATTCTGTAAAACCTGCGGGAAGGAGCTGCGCCGCCCTGCACCGGCGGGGGAGGCCGGTGCGGACCGGGGGCCGGTCGGTTTTTCCGCAAAAATCAATGATCCGGCCTTTGCCCGGTACATCAGGAACAACAACCGGTGGTCGGCTGTTTTCGCCGTCATTCTGGCGGCTGCCGCCGTCGTCGGCTTCTATATCGCCGGAGAGGTGAGCTCGGAAATGGAGAACCCCGGTTCGCTCTGCATCGGTTTGGGAATCGGCGGGATGTTTCTGACCATCGCGCTGTTTCAGATCCTCGGCAGGAAACGCAGCACCACATGGGACGGCGTTGTCGAGGATAAAACGGTCAAAAAGAAAACCGAGCGGCATACATACGGGGACGGCGACGTCAGCGATCAAAATTATCTGGAGTACACGGTGGTCATCCGCAGCGACCGTGGAAAGCGGTATAGCATCAGGGTCAAAAATGACGACACGATGTATCGTTATTACCGCATCGGCGATCGGGTGAGGCACCACGCGGGGCTGAATTCCTACGAAAAATACGACAAAACCGGCGACCGGTTTATTCCGTGCGCCGCCTGCGGCACGATTTGCGATATCAAGGACGAAGTATGCCGCCGGTGCAAATGCCCGCTGCTGAAATAATCGGCGGCGCCGTGACCCGGCGTGATTGATAAGGAGGGCTTGTTGATGAGCAAATTCTGTAAAGGCTGCGGCGCTCCGCTCGCGCCGGACGCGGCATTCTGCGCCGCCTGCGGCAGGGCGGCGCGGCCGGAAACGGAAAACCCGGACGGAGCGGCCGTCCCGGGGCCGGAGATCCCCGGCCCGCTGGCGTTTCTCAAGGCACGTGCCCGGCTGGGAGCGGAATCCCTGCGGCGTCTTCTGAAAAGCCCGAAGCAGCTGATCCCGCTGCTGGCGCTCGGCGTGTTCTGGCTGATCCTTTCCGTTCTCCCCGCGCTGGGGTTCGACCCATGGCCGGTGCGCCTGCTTTCCTTTTTGACCTTTGCGCAGGGAGGAATGTACGGCGGCGTATGGGGTGCGCTGGGCGGCGTGATCGGCAAGGGCGTTTTCGCGTGTTTTGTCAGCACGGTGCTTCTGCCGCTTTTTCACGGAAAACATCCTTTTAAAGGGATGCGCGGCGGACTTCGTGGGTTCGTTTCGGGACTTGCCGTAAAAAGCGCGCACGCGGCCGCGCTGCCTGTGCTTGGGGCGGGCATGGCGCTGATTGCGTTCAATTTTTTGACCGGAAACGCCGGCATGGTCAACAGCATGGCGGGAATCGTCGGCTTTGTTCTGGCCGTTAAATCCCTATGGAGCGCGGGCGGATTTTTCTGGGGCCTGGTGCTCTCTTTGGCCAGTCAAATGTCCGGAGGTAAAGTTCCGACGCAACAGACCGTCAGCCGGCTGATTGCCGGTTACGCGGCGGGAAGCGCCGCAGGCACCGCGCTTTCCGTCTTTCGGGTGCCCTTCCTCCCTTACGCGCTGGGCGCGCTGCTGTTGATCGCGGGGCTTATCCTGAAACTTGCCGCAAGACCCGGAAAGGAGGCTGCGTCCGCATGAAGAAGAGAATTTTCACAGCGCTGGCGGCGGTCTTTTTGGCGCTGCTCTGCATGCCGGTGACGGCGGCGGCCAAGCTTCTCGACAAAGATGCGGATCCCCCCGTGGTTGCCTCAAGCGGCAGCTTTGAAGCCGCTTTCCGGACAAAAATGGAGTTCGGTCTTTCCGGCGGAAAGCTAACCAGCGCCAAGTGGACGCGCACGCAGGGATATACGAGCTATACCGTCATGGGAACCTGCAAACAGGGAGAGACCATTTCCCTTTCCGTCACCGGAACCCAGTCCGCGCTGTTAAAAAACAATACCAGCGCGGACCTGGTGTTTAACCGCCTGTCTATGAATCTGACCTTTTTCGACAGGAACCGAAAGGTGATTGGAGAGGGACAGAAATATACTTCGGAGAACGTCAAGCAGGAGACGCTTTCCCATCAGCTGAGCACGTCGGTTCCGTCCGGAACGAAAACGGTGTCCATCATGGGCGTGTTTGTCTGCCGTTGGGCCGGATCCGTTGTCGTGGAAGAAATGGTCGCCGTTACGGCTGAACTGAGTGTGGAAGAGGAAGAAACAGCGGCGGGTGCCGTTTCCTCAACCCCCGCCGTGTCGCAGCCGTCCGCGTCACAAGCGGAAGCTTCCTCCGTGCCCGCGACCGAGGCGGCCTCCTCCGCGCCGGACAGGGCGGAGGAAAGCACCGGCCTGTTTCCGGGCGGCCCATGGGAGCACGCCGGGCCGCTGGCCGCTGTCCTTATTTCCCTGATCGCCGTCCTTGCCGCCGTTTTAGGCGGCGCCTCGGGAGGGGCGGCGGGCGCTGCCGGCGCCGCGGCGGAGCCGGAGTCCATGGTGGTCACCGTTTCGCCGAACGGGGCGCAGATTCTGGTCGTGCGGGACCCCGACACCGGCGGGTGGGTCAATGCCGAAACAGGGAATCCCTTCGACATGGAAGCGCATGAAAGAAATTTCCCCGAGCAGGCCGAACGGTATGCGGAATATCAAAATCGCAACGAGGAGCTGGAACGGACCGGCCAGACCGCCATGCGGCAGGCCCTCGAGAAGATAGGCAAAGAAGAAAGGGAGAGCTTCGACGCGATTCAGAAGGAAATGGACCGGCGCAGGCGGGAACAGCTCGCGCGCGACCAGGAATCCCTCGAACAGGAGATGGAGCAGGCGCGGAAAACCTCCGGATGGGGACGGATTATCGGCGACACGGTGGTCAACGTCGGCGACGAATTGGTGGATACCGCCGAAAGCGCCAGGGATGCTTTTGTGTGGACCGGCGAGACGCTGGGAACCGCGGCGGGAACTCTGGTCTACGATCCGTGGCGCGCGGTGGAACAGGTCAACAGCGCGCTTGCGGCGGCAAAAGCGGCGATCGGCTCGGCGGGTGATGCGGTTGTCCAGGCGGTGACGGATGTTTATCGCAGTCCTGAGATCCTGATTCATACGCTTGCGGGCATGGGAAAGGACATCACCGACCGGCAGAAAATCTGGAAGGCGGTCAAGAGCGTGAGCGGCATCGAAGATTTTGAACGGTCCCAGGACCCCAATCTTCCGCTGGTCAGCCGCGTCGGGCATGTCCTGACGGGAACCTTCAAGCTGTACACCAACCTCGCCGCGGCGGGCGAGGGGGTATCGGCGCTTCGCGGCGGTGCGGGCTCACTGGCCGGCGCCGCGGATGAAGCGGCCGCGCTGGGCGGCAGGACGGCGAAAAGCGCCGCCGGAAAAGTCCTGCCGGTTGCCAAGCCCGGCGATTCCGCGGCCATTGCGGCGTTTCGGCAGGCGCAGCGGGAAGGCGGGGACAAGGTGGATGATTTTATCGCCGCGCTCAAAAGCCGTAATCCGGAAAAAATCAATCGGGCCGCCCTTCGCGTTCAGGGGGACAATCAGGCCATTGCCAATATCAACAGGCGCAGCAACTTTATCAAAAACCGGTTCAATACCACCATGCAAAACAATTACAGCGCCGTGGACCGTCGCGTCATGGAACGGCTGTCCAGGGAATACAAGGTCGATCCGGAGCAGATCAGGGTGGTTTCGGCCACCAATCCGAATAAATCCCTGACCAATGTCAAGGTGGGGTACGATCGGGACATCACCTTCCGGGTCGGCGGAAAAGATGTGCCTGCCGACAAATTGCAGAAGATTTATAACGAGGAATTCCGGAACGTGACCGGGGCCGACGCGGCCCGGCTGGAGCAGCAGGCGGTGGACCGCACGCATCCGGAGGCGTACGGCAGACAGGCGAGCGACCTTCCCAAGGCGACGAACGGCCAGCCCTATCGGATCAAAGACAGCGAGCAGGTTGGAAAAACCATCTCCTACAAAGCGCAGCACTCCTTTACGGACGCCGCCAAAAAGGTCAGCCTTGGGGAATCCCAGCGGGAGATGTTCGACGGCATGCGGCAGATCACCAAGCAGTGGAACAATCAGGTGAAATCGGCCGTCGAATACGTAAACAGGCATCCCGGCAGAATGGGGGCGGCAAAAGTCCCGCCCCGGCTGGAAAAGGCGATTCAAATCATGGATCAGATCAACGAAGGGGTATCCCCCATGGAGATCACACAGCAGCTGCGGGGCCTTAGCATGACGCCGGAGGACACCGCCGTACAGGCAGGAGAGTTCTTTACCGCCGTCATGAAACTGAAATAGAGAAAGGGGAGCAGTCCATGAATACCATTCGGGAGCCCGCCGCCTTTACCATCAGGCGGGACGATATCAACGCGCTCGTCGCCGGAAAGCTCGGGCTCGAACCAAACGAAGGATCCGCTTTTTTTAAGTTCATGCGGGGCGGCGGCAAGGAAACGGAGCTTTCGGGCCGGTACGGGGAACTGCTGGAAGATCCGTTGTTTCTCAAAGCGATTCGCATTGCCGCCCGGCCGGATGCGTACGTGGTCAACCGGATCGGCGGCGGCGGCGTGGAGCTGACGGAAATCCGCCTGTACCGCAGCGGGAGCGAGGGGGAAGAGGCGGCGGCTGTCCAGAGAGGGCCGGACGGCACCTTGACCATTCAGCTTTTTGCCGGTTTCCGGGAGTACCTTGCCTGGTGGATGGAAAACTTCGCCGGCGAGCATGTGGAAACAGCGGCCAACCGGATTCCGGGGAAGATCACCTTGGAGCAGTTCCTGTATATCCTCCACGCCGTCGACTGCTTCCGCCGGGTCTCTTATCGGAACCTGCTGGACCATGCCTATACGGAGCGGGCTCACCTGACGCTTTCCGAATTTGCGGATACCATGGCCGCTTCTGTGAAAAGCATGGACATCCGCTGGCTGCTGCCTGCCTTCATGACGGTGCTGCCCGGGTTCGAAAACTACCCGACGCAGCTTGTGCCGGAGGATGCCGCCGTGCTGTTCGAACGCGGCATTCTGGAAAACGCGCACCTTGCCGCGGGCGGGGAGGTTCTGGTGTTCGGGGAAGCGGGTCAGCTGATGGGGCTGGAGTTTTTCCGTTCCTGGGTCATGGCGTCGGGTTTTGCGCTCCACATGCAAACGCCGGAGGGGTTTACGGCGACCGATCGGTTTTTTGTTGCGCCCACGGCGCTCACCAACCATTTTGTCAGGCTGGAAGGCCCGGAGAACGGAAAAACCATGGTCCGTCACGAGGCGTATACCGCGAAACAACTGGCCGGCGCGCTTGACATGCTGTTCGGCAAAGTCTTTGCGGCCGGCGCGTCTTCCGCCGCGGCAAAGACAGCCGCTGCGGATTTGCGTCCGTCAGCCGGAAAAGCTTCCTCTTATCCCGCGCCGGGAACGGCCGGCGGGTTTTGCCATCACTGCGGCGCGAAGGTTTCCGCCGGCGCCTCGTTCTGCGCAAAATGCGGAACCAAACTGCAATAACCCTTTTTCCCGGCCGGCAAAGGCGCTCGTGTGGCCGTGCCTGACCGGACAGACTGCTTTTGAGGAATGCCTCCCGGCGGGGGCGTTCCTTTTTCGCTGTTTTGCCGATTCAGCCGCCTTCCGCCGCACGCCGTGGCCTGATTGCGTGTTGACAGAAGAAAGCACAAATGATATATTTAATATATTAAAATACAGCGGGTATAAATACGACGCTTTTCAGAGGTTAATTATATGAGTGAACATCAGCCCTTATATTTAATGCTATATCATTCGCTTCACGATCGGATTACAGGCGGAGAATATTCCAAAGGAGAAAAGCTCCCCACCGAAAAAGAGCTGGCCGAGCAGTTTGGCGTCAGCAATATCACAAGCAAAAAGGCGCTGGAACTGCTTGCGAAAGACGGCTTTATTCAACGGATTCCCGGGAAAGGCTCGTTTGTGTTGAAGCTTTCGGACGAGGAGCCAAAGGCGGCGGGTCCAAAGCCCGGCACGCTATTAATCGGCGTGGTGGTTGCGGATTTTATGGAAAGCTACGGGACCGATCTGCTGTCCGGCATTGAGGAGGAAGCGTCCGCAAACGGATGCTTTATCGTTCCGATCAGAACGCACGGCAGCCAGAAGCTGGAGGATGAAGCGATCGATTCCCTGATCGACATGGGGATCGACGGCATCATTGTCATCCCGGTGCACGGCGAGAGCTATAATCCGAAAATTCTGAAGCTGATTTTGGACGGGTTCCCGATTGTTCTGATGGACTGCGATCTGAAAGGAATTCCAAACGCCTTTGTGGGAACCGAAAATAAAAGTGCCGCCAAAATGGCGACGGATTATCTTTTGAAGCAGGGGCACCGCAACATCGGCATTCTGTCTTCTCCGCTGAGCGGCACGGTGGCGCTGGAGGACCGGGTCGAAGGCTTTATCATGAGCCATGCGGAACACGGGGTCAAGGTCAACGAGTCGATTTGGGAAACAAGCCTGATCAGCTCCATGCCGGGCATGTGGACGCAGAGTAACATTGAGGCGGACAGAGTGAAAATGAATCGGATGTTTCTCCAGCATCCGGAAATCACGTGCCTGTTTGTCACGGAATACAATCTGGCCGAATTGACGCTGCAGACGATTCGATCCCTGCATAAATCGGTTCCGGAGGATATTTCCATTCTGTGCTTCGACGGACCGTTTAATTACTTTGGAAATTATTTTTTCACCCACATCCGGCAGAAGGAAAAGCAAATCGGGAGCACCGCCGTCCGGCTGGTGCTGGAACAGCTCGCCGGAGATCATGAGGTCAAAAAAATCTATCTGGACGCCGCTCTGGTTATCGGCAAATCGGTCAAATCGATCAAAACCTGACGGTTCCGCAACAGAAACGGGCTGCCCCGCCGGGCAGCCCGTTTCTTCGCTCGTATGGTCGTTGCGGGTTATTTCCGCTGCAGTACGACGGCGATAAAGTTCAAATATCGGCCGCCGCCGGCCTCCATGGTTTTCCGATCGTTGCGCGCGTATTCGTTGTCGCAGGCAAGCCAGTCGTTCCAAGCCGCCTCGTTGCTCTCCATTTCGCGAACGGACAGAAGGTCGATCCCTTCTGTCTGCGCGATCAGATTCGTCCAATAGACGGTATCATGGATGGTATCCAGCTGTTCCGGCGTCCATGAAAGCAGAAGCTCCGGGGGGAGATCTTCGTGGCAGTCCCTTTTCATGCCCGGTATGGCGATATACAGGAACCCGCCGTGCTTCACAAATGGAAGCAGGCGTTTTCCGAGGTATTCCGGGTCGCGGCCGAAATAATGATAGGAGTCAACGCTGATTACGGCGTCGAAGAATTCCTCGGCAAACGGCAGATCGTTTGCGTCTGCGTGAATGGGAATGATCTGTTCCGTTGTCAGCCCCATCCGGTCGAAGAACCGTTTGTTTTCCGTGGGGCTGCTCCACAGGTCCGCCGCGAATACGCGAAAGCCGTATTCCCTGGCCAGAAAAACAGAGGTGACGCCCTGTCCGCTGCCGAGGTCCATCACGGTCGCGCGTTGTGGGATCCGGTGATGTTCCAAAAGCTCCTCCAGCAGTTTGAGGGGATTGGGTCCCATCATTTTTTCGAGAATCTGATTTGTTTCGTATTTTTTGCTTCTGATATATTTCATTGTGGTTTTCCCTTTCGCTTGTCGTTTTGCCGGATGAATTTCCTCGCTTTTTTCATCCCGCCCACTTGTTCAAACATGGCGTTTAATTTTTCACTTTCAATCTGCTTGAAAGAAAGGCCGTTGTATTTGGCTTCGCGTTTTAGCTTCTGATAGTTTTCCAGCCGCCTTGCGTCCAGCTGACCCGTTTCCAGGGCCTTTAAAACCGCGCAGCCGGGCTCCGCGGTGTGGGTGCAGTCCCGAAAGCGGCATTGGCTTGCCAGCGCGTCAATGTCGGAAAAGGACTGGGACAGATCGACCGCCTCCACGCCGAGCTCACGCATGCCGGGCGTATCGATGACAATGCCGCCCCCGGGCAAAACCAGCAGCTCCCTGCGGGTGGTGGTGTGCCTGCCCCGGTCGTCCTTTCGGATTTGCGATGTCGGGAGCCGTTCTTCTCCGATCAGCCGATTGATTAACGTGGATTTTCCCACGCCGGAGGACCCGATAAAAGAAACCGTCCTGCCCGGCTGCAGATACGACAGCAGTTTGTCGCAGGAGGCCTTGTCGAAGCTTGAAGTCGCAAGAATATCCGTGCCGGGCGCGGCGGCCGATATTTCCGCCGTCACACCGGCCAAATCCGGGCATAAGTCGGCTTTCGTCAGCACAGCCACCGGGGCGGCTCCGCTGTTCCAGGCCACGGAAAGATAGCGTTCCAGCCGGCTCAGGTTGTAGTTGTTGTTGAGCGACATGCAGACGAATACCGTGTCAATGTTGGCGGCGACCACCTGTGTCTGATGCTCCCCTCCCGCAGCCATGCGTTCGAAAACGCTTTTGCGCGGCAGAATCCGGTGGATCACCGCGTCCCCGGAGCTTCCGTCAATATGGTCCGCCATGACAAAATCGCCCACCGCGGGGTACTGCGACGGGTCGGCCGCTTCGTAGCGGAATTTTCCGGAAACCACGGCAAAGCGCTCCCCGTTCTCCGCAGCAATTTTATATCGGTCTTTCTCCTGAGAAATCACTCTCGCAAGGGAGAAACCGGGAAAAAGAGATGCCTCGGCAAACCAGTGTTCGCCGGCGCCGAAATCGATTAGTCGATTCAATGGATCACACCTCATCGTTGAAAGAATTTAATTTTTCTGTGCGGTGGCATCGGCAGGGCGGGAACACGAATTGCGGAAAAACAAAAAGGGCATAGTCGTGCGACTATGCCCGGACAGCTTTTTTCAATCAAAAAATCTGTTCGGAATAGTCCCGTATGAAACGTGGATTGCACAACAAACCAAGCGATGCGCGATCGCTGGTTAACCCTGATGCAATTCGTATTCCCTACGGAACAATCTCCAAACAGACACCTCATTTGATATTTTCTATAAAATAGCACATCAAAACCGTTTTGTCAAGGAATCCCACCCTGCCGGGTGGCAGAGACCCCGTCTCCCCGCGTGTTTGAACGGAAGCTCAAAATTGATGGAGCAGGTAAAGGCTGTGCGGGATTATGACAGCGCGGTGTCAAAAATACCGAAGGACTGCCCCTGCATGGAAAGACGGCCGTTTTTCAGGGAACAGCCGCCGATCAGGAAGGCCGGTTCGCCCTGCTGCGCCAGCGGGATTTCGACCGGATTCCGGGACGGGTTGACCGCCAGGACAAATCGGCCGCGCCGGTATACGAACGGATATCTGTGCGGCTGCGCGTAAACAATTTCAAGGTTGGCGGCGGACTGCAGGTCCGGGCAGCGGTGACGGAGCGCCAGCACACCGCGCACCAGGTTCAAAAGGGAATGCTCGTCCTTCTCCTGCGCTTCCACCGTCGGCGCGCAGGGGCGTTTGTCCACGGGCAGGTACAGGGCTTTTTCTTCTGCGGAGGAAAAACCGAGGTTCCGGCCGGAATCCCACTGCATGGGCGTGCGCGACCCGGTGCGCTGGTATCCGCCCTCCACGCTGGTCATCGTTAAATACTGCATTCCGATTTCGTCGCCGTAATAAACAAAGGGAACGCCGGGCATGGTCAGCAAAAACGCATAGGCCAGCTTGCACTCCGTCTCGTCCATAGACTTGGTCATGCGCGACGTGTCGTGGTTGCAGGTGTTCAGGCAGATGTACCCGTCGTCCTTCGAGGCGTTGTACTGGGGCATGTAATCGTTTACAAATTCCATGATATCGCCCTTGCCCTGCTTGCTGAAAAAGCTGTTCTGGCTGCCGTCGTCTTCCGTCTTGCGGAACAGGGAGCGGAAGCCGCTGTTCTCATGGTCCAGCAGAAAATCCATGTGAAAACCCGCCTGTGCAATTGCCTTCGCGGGGTCGGACCACTCCGAAACGAGCGCCGCTTCGGGGAATTCGCGGTCCAGCATGCGGCGCACGTCTCGCCACAGCTCGCAGGTGGCGGTCTTATCCTCGTCGTTTTTCACCAGCGAGGCGGCCATGTCCACGCGAAAACCGTCGCAGCCGAGCTTCAGCCAGAAACGCATCACGTCCTTCATCGCTTCCAAAGTGGCGGTACAGTCGGGGTGGGTGTAGTGCAGCTGCCATGGCGCGGTGATTTTATTGAACCCGTAATTCAGCGCCGGCTGAGAGGAAAAGAAATTCAGCAGGTAGCAGGCGTCGCGTTCCGTAACGCCGCACATATAGCCGAAATCCGCGGGCCGGTTCCAGACGGAATCGGTCCAGATATAGCGGTTGCTGTATTCGTTCTTTTCCGCCTTCTGGCTCATCCGGAACCACGGGTGTTGGTCGGAGGTGTGCCCGGGGACCAGGTCGAGAAGAATATGCATGCCGAGGCGGTGCGCCTTTTCAAAGCAGCGCTTCAGGTCGTCGTTCGTCCCGTAGCGCGGGGCGACCTTTTTGTAATCGCTCACGTCATACCCGGCGTCGAGAAAAGGGGAGTCAAAGCACGGGTTGATCCAAATCGCGTTGCAGCCCAAAGACCGGACATAGTCCAGCTTTTCAGCGATCCCGTTGATATCCCCGATCCCGTCTCCGTTCGTGTCGTAAAAACTTTGCGGGTAAATTTCATAAAATACTGCGTCCTTCAGCCATTCCGGCATTCCAATCATCCTCCGAATCCTTTGATGTTATTTTTTTCCGCGGGATTTCGCTCTTTTGCAAAAGAGCCGCACGGTGTATAATAATAGTATAATGTCACGAATTCTTAAATACTTGCCGAAAAGTCACCACAATTAACACAATTTCTACCAAAAGGAGCGCGCATATGGACGACCGGCTGCAGGAGCGGGCACAGCGGGGAACCGTGCTGTATCCCCTTGAGCTTTACCAGATGACAAACGGAGGAAAGCGCATGTTTGTTCCATACCACTGGCACAGGGAAATCGAACTGATTTTTGTTTCCATGGGTTCCCTGGTGCTGACCGTTGACGATGAAAAATTCAGCGCCGGTCCGGGCGATGTGTTCTGGGTCGGTCAGGAAAGACTGCACGGAATCCTTACGGCGAAGGAGGAAACGCGGTACTGCGCGCTGCTTTTTCCGATGGAATTTCTCAGCTTTGAAATGTTTGACTATGCGCAGGGCCATTACCTGAACCCGCTTTGCCGCAAGGAAAAGCAGTTTCCCGTACAAATTCCACGGGGTGGCTTTTACGGTGAACTGTGGCATGAGCTGCGTGAAATTACGGCGCAGGATCAAAAACGCGCGCAGGGGTATCAGTTCGCCATCAAAGCCGCCCTGCTGAAGCTGATCAGCCTGCTGGTTCAGGCCGGGCTTCTGCTGCCTTACGGCGGCAAGGGGGAAGCGTCCGACTTCAAGGTTCAAAACCTGAAGGCGATCCTATCCTATATCCAGCGGCATTACGCCGAAAAGCTGGAGCTTGCGGACATGGCGAGGGAGTTCCATCTTTCTCCGAAATATTTCAGCCGTTACTTCAAACAGAATCTGGACCGGCCCTTTGTGGCGTATCGCAACGGCTACCGGATCAAGCGGGCCGCCGAGCTGCTGCTGAGCGCGGAGCTACCGGTCGGCGAGGTCGCGCTTGCGGTCGGATTCGATAATTTCAGCTATTTTATCAGGCAGTTTAAGGCTTTTTACGGATGCACCCCGTCGCACTACCGCAAAAAGGAACAGGCGCCTTCCGGGCATCAGCATGCGCCGCTTTTTCCGGGCTGATGCAACGGAGGGGCATCGGCGTACTTTCACGCAGCCGTGTAAGATTGCAAGCCTTTTTCCAGATATTGTCTGAATAATGGTGTTTTGCCACCAAAATTTTTGTGAATTCAATTATAATAAAAATGGAGAATCAGACTCGCAATTTAGAAATAAGAACCGACCGTTGCGCATGAAGGGAAGGATGGAAAATGGTTACAAAACTGAAGTTTTGGGAAGACGAAAACGGGCAGTCAATGATCTTGATCGCGTTGGCGTTTGTGGTTCTGATGGGTTTTGTGGCAATGACCATCGACCTGGGCAGGGTCGCGGTTGAAAAATCCAATCTGCAAAACGCGGTGGACGCGACCAGCCTCGCAGCGGCGCAGGAATTGCCCGACCAGTCGGTAGCGGAAAGCACGGCCCAGCAATACGCCCAATCGAACGGCATCAGCGAACCGATCCAGGTGACTGTTTCAAATTCCAACTTGGTGGTCACCGTGTCGGTTTCCAGAACGGTGGAGTATACGTTCGCGAAAATGCTGGGTTTTAACAGCACGGACGTCAACGTGAGCGCTTCGGCCACGCGCGGCTCCGGGTCACTGCCGCAGGCGTTTGATTATGCCGTGTTTGCCGGCGAGGGGGGCGTTTCCTTTAACGGCAACGGGCACATCTTTAACGGCAGTATTTATGGAAAAACCGGTGTGAACCTGGGAAATGACGCGGCGGTCAACAACGGGAATGTGGTTACCACATCCGACACGCTGGAAGGGAAGGATCCCGAATTGGATTCCGGGTATCAGATCATCACCAACAGTCCGGTGCTGCCGATGCCGGATTTATCGGAACAGATCAAGGAGCAGGGAATTGTCTGCAACAGCCAGGAGGAATTTGATAATGCGGTCAACGGCAAAACGGTGGACGGACCTATTTATGTCAACGGAAATATCACCGTGAACGGCAGAATTCAGGGGAGCGGCATTATTTATGCCAGCGGAACCATCAGCTTTTTGAACGATGACATTCTTCAGACAGAGTCGGATTCCATCTGTTTTTACGCCGCGCAGGGCGATATCACGTTTAACGGCGGAAGCGGTACGGTGGTTGGAATTCTGTATGCGCCCAACGGAACGATCACGGTCAACGGCGCCCCAAACTGCAGCGTTTACGGACGCTTGATCGCCGCGAACGTTGATGTCAATGGTGCGGAAGCCAGCATTTATTCCAGTGCGAAAGACCTGGACGGAATTAATACGCTGTTTTCCAAGCATGTCAAGCTGATACAGTAGTTCATATAAACAAAAGGGGCATACCGCAGCCGGTATGCCCTTTTGTCTTTTGCCGTGATAGGGTGCCTGCGGACGGCGCGCGGTCGGGGAGGGGACGCCGTTCGGATGCGGTGATCTCCCTTTGTTTTTCAATACCCGAAGCTGCCCCCGAGGGATTCGTCGTTGATGATCCAGTCTTCCACGTTCACAACGGAAAACCGTGTCTTGCTGTTGCGCACGATCACGCGGAGAATCCCCGCGTTGATGATCAGCCGCTTGCACATGGAGCAGGACGAGGCGTTTTCCACGTATTCACCGGTTCTTTTGTCCCGGCCGACCAGATACAGCGTGCTGCCGATCATATCCCTGCGGGAGGCGCTGATGATCGCGTTTGCCTCCGCGTGGACGGAACGGCACAGCTCATACCGCTCGCCCCGCGGCACGCCGAGGGATTCCCGCACGCATACGCCGGTGTCAATACAGTTTTTTCGTCCGCGCGGCGCGCCGGTGTAACCGGAAGATACGATTTCGTCATGCTGTACAATGATCGCGCCGAAGTTTCTGCGCAGGCAGGTACCGCGTTCCAGAACGGTTTCCGCAATATCAAGGTAATAGTTTTCTTTATCGGTTCTGTTCATCTTCAGGCCCCCGTTGATTTTCTGTTAACTCTTATCATATTGTATTTTCGACAGAGATTCAATGGAATTTTTCAGTTTTCTGTGATATAATAAAAAATCTACAAGAAGAACGGGAAAAGGCTGCCCCCTGCCGACGACAGGAGTATGGCAGGGCGGAGCCACGAAGGCGATTGTGTTCAGCGGGAACAGGATCAATTACAGTGAGGACAAACGGTATGAATCTATCAGACATCAACACGGTCCGCGGCGTTCTATCCCGCCATGGATTTCGCTTTTCCAAATCGCTGGGGCAGAATTTCCTGGTCAACCCGGAGGTTTGCCCGCGCATGGCGCGGGAGTGCGGCGCGGGACCCGGGGTCGGCGTGCTGGAGGTGGGGCCGGGAATCGGCGTGCTGACGGCGGAGCTGGCCAAACGCGCCGAGAAAGTGGTTTCAGTGGAGCTGGACGAGCGGCTGCTTCCGGTTCTGGCGGAAACGCTCGCGGAATATTCCAATGTAACCGTTATTCACGGCGACATCATGAAGCTGGATCTGCATCGGCTGATCCGGGATGAGTTCCCCGGCATGCAGGTGGCGGTCTGCGCCAACCTTCCGTATTATATTACTTCTCCGGTGATTATGCGTCTGCTGGAGGAGCGGCTGCCGGTTCGGTCGGTCACGGTCATGGTGCAGAAGGAGGCGGCCGACCGCCTGTGCGCGGAACCGGGCAGCCGTGCCTGCGGCGCAGTGAGCGCGGCGGTGCGTTATTTTGCGCGGCCAAAGGTTCTGTTCGGGGTGGGGCGTTCCAGCTTTGTGCCGCCGCCGAACGTGGATTCCGCGGTCATTCAGCTGGAAGTGCGCACCGAACCGGAAATTCGGGTGAAAGAGGAAAAAAATTTTTTCGCGCTGGTCAAGGCCGCGTTCGGCCAACGGCGCAAAACGGTGTGCAACGCCGTTTCTGCGGGGCTTTCCATGAAGAAAGAGCAGGTGGCTTCCGCGTTGGAGCGTGCGGAAATCGCCCCCAATGCCCGTGCGGAGCAGCTGACCATGCGGCAGTTCGCGCAGCTCTGCGGGGAACTGTTTGATACGAAGGAGGAAATCCGATGAGCGATGGAAGAATGGCGCTGAATTTTTTTGAAATCGGTCTGGTGCTGACCTTTATTTCCATGGTGCTTGGCCCGTTTGGCGTGACCGAGTGGGCGATTGCATCCGCCCTGGTGGCGTGTGTGCTTGCGCTTGCCGGCATCTGCCTTGCGTTCAGCAGTTGGGACGAGCCCGACGACGAGTCCTCGCAGCGGGAGCAGAAAACGGAAGCGGTGCAGGCGCCCGGCGGCGGAGCCGGTGCGGAAGACCCGGCCGGAAAATAACAATGGCCCCGGAATACGGCGGAATCCTAAGCAAAAAGCCGGATGATAAAGCAAAGTGACCTTCAAGGATACTCAGATCCAATAAGGACAAACTTGCAAACCTGTATAAAATAAGGTTTATCGGCATGAGCAAACGAATCTTACACAATTGTAAATGCCCTTTCTACAAAAAGCGGGTTGTTTATAGAATTTTTTATTTTTATGCAACTTTTATTTTACAAACAAGGCCTAATACATTTGGCCCTGATAAGACCGTTGTTTGTAGAGACTGTTGCAAAATGGCTCTGTTGAAAAACAGGGCATAAAAATGCGTCTTGATCGGGCTTTGGAAACCGTTTCAAGGCGCATTTTCTTGATTTTATGACTACTGCTTTGTGCAATTTGCTATTGCAAATTCGTTTTGCAACAGCCTCTTACTTCTTTTTAAAGCTGTCTTTCAGCGAAACCGAGCGGTTGAACACCAAATGCTCCGGCGTGCTGTCAAGGTCGCGGCAGAAATAGCCCTGCCGCATGAACTGATAGGAGGCGGTCCCCTCTTCTTTCGCGAGCGAAGGCTCTACCTTGCAGCCCTTCAGCACCCGCAGCGAATCGGGGTTCAGCTTGTCCAGAAAATCCTCCGCTTCCGGGTCGGGTACGGTAAACAGGCTGTCGTACAGGCGAACCTCCGCGTCCAGAGCGGTTTTCGCGTCCGCCCAGTGGATGGTTCCCCTGATTTTCCTGCCGTCCGGCGTGTTGCCGCCGCGCGTCGCGGGGTCATATTCGGCGTAGACCTCCGCCACGTTGCCCGCGTCGTCCCTTTTGCAGCCGGTGCAGCGGATGATGTATGTCGTTTTCAGGCGGACTTCATTGCCGGGGAACAGGCGAAAATAGCCCTTGACCGGCTGTTCCGTGAAATCATCCCGCTCAATCCAGAGCTCGCGGGAAAACGAAACCGTCCTCGTCCCGTCCTCCGGGCGCTCGGGGTTGTTTTCCACCTCGAACTCCTCGGTTTTTCCCTCCGGGTAATTGGTCAGGATCAGCTTGACCGGGCGGAGCACCGCCATGGTGCGCCGCGCATTTTTGTTCAGGTCCTCCCTTAAGCAATGTTCCAGAAAGCTGTATTCCACCGTGCTGTTTACCTTCGCCACGCCGATGCGTTCACAGAAATTGCGGATGGAGGCCGCCGTGTAGCCCCTGCGGCGCAGCCCGCAGAGGGTGGGCATGCGCGGGTCGTCCCAGCCGCCGACATGGCCGTTTTCCACCAGAAGGCGCAGCTTGCGCTTGCTCATGACGGTGTTGTTGATGCCGAGGCGTGCAAATTCGATCTGGCGCGGCTTGGCGGGCAGGCCGATATGCTCAATCACCCAGTCATACAGCGGGCGGTGGTCTTCGAATTCCAGCGAGCAGAGCGAGTGGGTGATGCCCTCGATCGCGTCCTCGATCGGATGCGCGAAATCGTACATCGGGTAAATGCACCATGTTGTTCCGGTTCGGTGATGCGCCATGTGGTTGATGCGGTAAATGACCGGGTCGCGCATGTTGAAATTGCCGGAATTGATGTCGATTTTCGCGCGGAGCGTCATGGCGCCGTCCTCAAATTCCCCCGCGCGCATGCGCTCAAACAGGTCGAGGCTTTCCTCGGCGGGGCGGCTGCGGAAGGGGCAGACCGCCGGGTGGGTCAGGTCGCCGCGGTTTTCCCGCACTTGGTCGGGTGTCAGCTGGCACACATACGCGAACCCGTCGCGGATCAGCTTCTTCGCAAGCTCAAACATCTGCGGGAAATAGTCGGAGGCGTAAAAAAACCGGTCGTCCCAGTGAAAGCCGAGCCAGCGGATGTCCTGCTGAATGGCGTCGACGTATTCGGTATCCTCCTTGGTGGGGTTCGTGTCGTCCATGCGCAGGTTGCACAGGCCGCCGAATTTTTCCGCCGTGCCGAAATCGATGCAGATCGCCTTCGCGTGGCCGATGTGCAGGTAGCCGTTTGGCTCCGGCGGGAAACGGGTGTGAATCTGTTTCCCTTCAAAACGCCCGCCGGGCGCGAGATCCTCTTCAATAAAAGTATGAATAAAATTGCCGGAGCATTCCGGCTCCGCGTTTTCCGCGGTGGCTTTGATCTCCTCGCTCATTTTTCCCTCTCCTTATGCCTTGATTTTCGAAAGTCCGACGGACAGGCGCCGCAGCGACTCCTCTTTGCCCAGAACGGCGAGGATTTCCATTGCGCCGCCCGGCGTGACCAGTGTCCCGGCCGCCGCAATGCGGACCGGCCACAGGAGCGTGCCGTTCTTGACCCCGAGCTCCTGCGCCAGCGCGATCAGCGCGTCGTGCAGGGATTCGACCGTCCAGCTTTGCTGGCTTTGCAGGGTCGTGACGGCGGCTTCCAGCATCCGGACCGAATTTTCCAGGTTTGTTTTGCTCTTTTTATTCACAAAGAACTCGGCGGGGTAATCCGGGAGCTCCCGGAAAAACGCAAGCATTTCGGGAATCTGTGTCAGCTTGGTGACACGGGGCTGTAAAATGGAGGCGAGCACCGGCCAGTTCTGTTCGCCCTGGGGGAAGACCTGCCGGAAATAGGGCATGGCGGCCGCGATGAAGTCGTCCTGACTCATGGCGCGGATATACTCCCCGTTGAACCATTCCAGCTTGTCGTAGTCGAACACGGCGGGGGATTTGCTGATGCCGTCGATAGAGAAGCTTTCCACCAGCTCCGGCAGGGTGAACAGCTCCCGGTTTTCCTTGGGGCACCAGCCCAGAAGCGCTATGTAGTTTACGATTGTTCGGGGCAGAAAGCCTTCCCGGATCAGGTCCGCAAAACCGGTGGAGCCGTGGCGCTTGGAGAGCTTGGACACACTGCCGTCCTCGTTTTTGCCCATAATCAGGGGCAGGTGGACGTAAACCGGGATCTCCCAGCCGAACGCCTCGTAAAGAAGCTTGTACTTCGGCGTGGAGGTCAGGTATTCGCAGCCGCGCACCACGTGGGTGATATGCATTAGGTGGTCGTCGATCACGTTCGCGAAGTTATAGGTCGGGTAACCGTCGGATTTAATCAAAATCTGATCCTCGAGCTCCCTGTTTTCAATGGTGATGGAGCCGTAAACCGCGTCTTCAAACGTCGTGGAACCCTCCACGGGCATTTTCTGGCGGATGACATAGGGGGTTCCGGCGGCCAGCAGGCGGTCGACCTCCTCTTTGGGCAGGCTGCGGCAGTGCCGGTCATACCCGCCGAATTCGCTTCCGTCCTTCCCTTCGTGGAGGGATTCGAGCCGCTCCCTGGTGCAGAAGCAGTAGTAGGCCTTTCCGGCTTCGATCAGCTGCTGCGCGTAGGGCAGGTAAATCTGCTTGCGTTCGCTCTGCACATAGGGGCCGTATTCGCCGCCGATATCCGGCCCTTCGTCGTGCTGAAGGCCGACCTGGCGGAGCGTGTTGTAAATGATGTCGACCGCGCCCTCCACCAGCCGTTCCTGATCCGTATCCTCAATGCGCAGCACGAACGTGCCGCCCTGCGATTTGGCGATCAGATATTCATACAGGGCTGTGCGCAGATTCCCCACGTGCATATAGCCCGTCGGGCTGGGCGCAAACCTTGTCCTTACCGTTTTTTCCTGCATTGCGAGGCCCCTCTCTGTTCGGTGTGTCTTTTATCCTACGAGGACCGCCGATGGATTCCGACATCCCTTTGACCGGCTGATTTTTTGCCCGGACGGCGTTCAAAATGCTCCGAATACGGCAAGTATTCGTGCGCTTTTGTCCTTGTCGGACGAAAAATCGTCTCGGCCATCTGAGCATCGTCGTTCCATCGGCATTTCCCTAATTTTATTATTATAACAAACGCGGGCGGATTATTCAATTGCCGGAATCGGGGTTTTTCCGCAAATAGTCCACATATTCCTCCAGACACATGTGGAGCTCCGCCATTTTTTTGGCGTGCTCCACGCCGACATAACGGTAATGCCACGGCTCGTACTTGATCTTTGTAATCGCCTGCTTGTCCTTCGGATAGCGCAGGATGAAGCCGTAATCAGCGGCATACAGCTTCAGCCAGTGGAAGGCGGGCGTGATTTCAAAATCCTCCCGCACGCCGTTCAGGTCCAGCGCCAGGCCGGTGTTGTGCTCGCTGTACCCCGGGCGCGCCACGGAACGCTCCGCTTCGGCGGCCGCCTCGGCTTCGCCGGCGCCCGCCTTTGAATAATTTTTGATTTCCTGTTCAAACAGCGTCTGCTGCTTTTCCGGGCTGCGGTACGCGGAAGAGATCCACAGAGGAATGCTGTCTTTCTGCGCGGCGTTGCGCATTTCCGTGTAGGGCTGTACCATTCTCGAATCCATCTGCATGCCGAAGGCCGTAACGATTTTGTTTTCAAAGGCGTCGGGCATTTTATGGTCGTAGTTTACCAGAACCAGCCGCCAGTCGTTCAGCTGGGGCGAGGGTTCCGCCGCGGAAGAGGAATCCGGGCCGGTTTGGGAAGAAGAGCCGGCTTCGGATTGCGTAGAAGAAGATTCCAGGCCGGACGGAAGGGAGGACGATGCGAAATCATTTTGAGAAGCGGAGGACTGCCGCGCCGGAGCGGAGGAGGAAGCGATCGGGACGCCGCTCTGCGGTTTTTGCGCCCGCTTTGCGTCCAGATATTGAAAGGAACAGAGAAAGGCGGAGGTGGTCAGCACAAGCAGGGCCAATGCGAACGCCGCCGCTCCCATGCCGAATATGATTTTCTTGATTTTTCTTTTCTGTTTCAGATGTTTGGGGCAATTCTTATTTGATTTCATTCCGTCACCATTATCATTCCTGTCATGAGATTCGAATTTTATTATGGTGCGAATTTTTTGATTCATTCATGTTGGAAAATTTATCATGAAAGCAAGCAGAAACGTATAATATATTATATTTAGATAAAGAGATGATGTTCCGTGAATGATCACTATCCTTTTGTTCTGACCGGCCTGCCATATGGCACCGGGGCCCTGGAGCCGTATCTGGACGCTGAAACCGTTCGGATCCACCATGACCGGCATTTGAAAAGCTATGTGGAAAATTTGAACCGCGCGCTGAAGGATTACCCGCAGTACCATTGCAAAAGCCTGGAATGGCTGCTGACGCACACAGGCAGCCTGCCGCCCGCCATTCGCGAAGCGGTTAAAAACAACGGCGGCGGCGTTTACAACCACAATCTGTATTTCAGCATGATGGCGCCGCCCGGACAGGAGCCGGGCGAAAGCACGCTGCGCGCCGTCGAAAAATCCTTCGGAAGTGCGGAGCGGTTCCGGCAGGAAATGAAAAAAGCGGGGCTTTCCCGCTTCGGTTCGGGCTGGGCGTGGCTTGCGGCCTGCCCCTCCGGGCAATTGAAAATCGTCACCACCGCCAATCAGGACACATTGCTCTGCACTTGCCTGACGCCGCTGCTGCCGCTTGACGTGTGGGAACACGCTTATTACCTGAAATATTTGAATCAGCGCGGCGATTATATCGACGCATGGTTCCATATCATTAACTGGAAGGATGTGGAATCCCGTCTGGGGAGATTCCTGTTATGAGCTGTATCGACGCGGAACAGCTGACCGTTCTGAGCTCCGTAATCGCCGCGGAAATATCGCGGGGGCTTACCGCGGAAGAGACCAATATTCTCGCGGCGCTCCTGAGCGCGGTAGCCAACAATCTGGCCCTGATCGCCGCCATGGAACAGGGGAGCCTCAGTTCCAAAGAAAGTCAGGAGAAACAGCAGCCGTCCGGCAGCGGTCAAAACCAATCCGGTGCAATCAAATTTTTTCCATTCAAATAAAAACCGCATGGCGAGTTTCTTCCATGCGGTTTTTGTTGCCGTTCAGCGGAAAATCGCCTGAATGACCGGCATGTTTTCCGCCGCCGTTTCATACCCGATTTCCACGTATTCCTTCATTTGGGAAAAGGTCAGCAGGCCGGATTCCTTCGGCAGCTGCGGGTTCAGCAGCAGTTTTTCCCCGGTGGAACGGTAGGCTTTGAGCCTCGTTTCCATAATGGAAAGCGAGCGGCCCGTGATTTCAATAATGTTTTGTGTTTCGGGCGGTTTGTATTCCTCCGCCAGGTCGACCGCCAGCACGTTTTTTTCCCCGGCTGCAAGGAGCAGGTCCACCGGCAGAACATCGGTAATGCCGCCGTCCACCAGGCACATGCCGCCGACCGCTTTCGGGTGAAAGACGACCGGAACCGCCATGCTCGCGCGCATGGCGTCGCTGATCAGAATATCGGTTTTCCACTCCACGCCGTTCAGCGGCTTCACCCCGGCCAGTGAGTTTGTATAGGCAATCGTTTTCCCGCTGTTCAGGTCCACAGCGGGAATCACCGTTCGAATCGCCGCGTCCTGGAGCTTTTTCTTTGCCGCATACCGTGCGATCAGGCTTTCGATCCGGTTCCCCTTCAGAATTCCCGGAAAATTGACCGTGTGCCGGAAAAAAAGGTCCGGTATGATTTTCAGTATACCGCGAAAATCCGGGTCGAAATAATAGACGGCGCGATCCGCCACTTCGTTTACAAGGTTGTTCAGGTTTTCCGGGGAATTCCCCGCCGCATAAAGCCCGGCGACCAGCGCGCCCGCGCTGGTTCCCGCAATGGAGGACGGAACCATACCGGCTTCCTTCAAAGCGAGCATCACGCCGACATGCGCGGCGCCCTTCGCTCCTCCTCCTGAAAGTGCAAGACCAAAAGACATTGTTTTCCACCGCTTTCCGTTTTGGCATCTGTATGGAGTATATTAAGCGGCATGCCGAACGGTGAATCTGCCTGACTCGAAAAAATGGGGAGCGGCGGGCAGAACCCGCAAAAAAAACAGAGCATATCCGGTCGCCGTTCGAGACGGTCGGTATGCTCTGCAAGGATTCGTTTTATTTGCTTATTCGGCCGGCGTGGGGATTTTCTTCACTCCGCTGAAGATGATTCCCCGGGCGGCGTCCAGCGTGACGGCGGTTCCGCTTTTCAGGATTCTGGTTGCGTTTTCGGCGCCCACGATCACCGGCTTATCCAGCGCCAGGCCCACAATTGCCGCGTGGGAGTTCATGCCGCCCGTTTCGGTAATGATGCCGTGGGCTTTTTTGATCAGATGGAGGATTCTATTGCTGGTCTGCGGAATGACCAGAATGTCGCCCTCCTTGAAAACGCGCAGGGCCTCGTCCTCGTCCGCGCAGACGCACAGGTTGCCGCACACGGCTCCCTTGTTTACGCCCATGCCCGAAACCAGAACGTCCCCCACAAGCTGGACCTTCAGCAGGTTGGTGGTGCCGGAAACACCGAGCGGCACGCCCGCCGTAATGACGACCAGGTCACCGTTCTTGACCAGATTGTGCTGCTTTGCCCGGTCGACCACGTGGTCGAACAGCTCGTCGGTGTTGTTCTTTTCGTCTACCATAATGGGCACAACGCCCCACGAAAGGTTCATCTGGCGCAGCACCGTCGGGTCGGTGGTCCCGCTGATGATGGGGCATTCCGGACGGTACTTGGAAATCATTCTGGCGGTTTTCCCCGACTTGGAAACCGTGATGATCGCGGACGCGCCGAGGTCGTGGGCGGTGGTGCAGGTCGCGTGCGATATGGCGGAGGTCACGTTCGGCTGCTCGTTGAAATCGCGTTTGGCGAACCGGCCCTTATAGTCGATATCGTGTTCGGTGCGTTCGGCGATCAGCGCCATGGTTTTCAGGGCAAGGATGGGGTAATCGCCCGCGGCGGTTTCGCCGGAAAGCATAATCCCGCTGGTCCCGTCGTAAATCGCGTTTGCCACGTCGGTTGCTTCCGCGCGGGTCGGGCGCGGGTTTTTCATCATGGAGTCGAGCATCTGGGTCGCGGTGATCACCTGCTTGCCGGCGTTGTAGGCTTTTTTGATCAGCTGCTTCTGAATGACGGGGATTTCCTGAAGCGGGATTTCCACGCCGAGGTCGCCGCGCGCGACCATAATTCCGTCCGAAACGCGGATGATCTCGTCGATGTTGTCCACGCCGTCCGAATTTTCAATTTTCGCAATGATGCGGATTTTATGGCAGTCCAGCGTTTCCAGCTCCGTGCGCAGGTCGATAATATCCTGTGCGGAACGGGTGAAGGAAGCGGCGATAAAATCGAAATCCTCATGCACGGCGAACGCGATGTCCGCCTTGTCCTTTGCGCTGATAAACGGCAGGCTGAGCTTGATGCCGGGCACGTTAATGCCCTTGTGGGCGGAAATGGTCCCGCCGTTCGCCACGGTGCACAGAATGTCGTTGCCCGTGCAGGATTCCACCTTCAGTTCGATCAAGCCGTCGTCGATCAGGATTCTGGCCCCCGCGGAAACCTCCTGCGGAAGGTTTTGAAAGGTGACGGAGGCGATGGTTTCGTCGCCGACGATATCGCGCGAGGTCAGGGTGAATTTTTCTCCGGCCTTTAACGTGATTTTGGGCTGATTGAATTCTTTTACGCGGATTTCGGGGCCTTTGGTGTCCAGCAGCAGCGCTACGGGAAGATTCAGCTTTGCGCGCAGCTTTTTTATGGCATCCGCGCGGACCTTCTGTTCCTTTGCGGTCTGGTGGGAAAAATTGAGTCTGGCGACGTTCATACCGGCCAGCATCAGCTGTTCCAGAATGTCCTCGCTGTCCGTGGCAGGGCCAAGCGTGCAAATGATTTTTGTTTTCCGCATGGTTATTACCCCCATCGAAATTTAAAAATATGTGAAAATAGCAAAAAAATTTATCCATGATATATGATACTACACTTACAGAAAGAAATCAATTTCCGTCCCGCATCTTGTATACTAACCCGAAAATCAGATTCAGATTGCATTATTTTAAGAGAAGTTATACAATAAACTTATTATGGAATGGGAGTTGGAACGGTGAAACGGAAAGGCGAGAAAATTTTAAAGACACAGGCGGGGTGGTACCGGGCCGACCAGGTGCACAGAATCCGGATTGTCATGACCATGGTCGCGGTGGCGATCTGCATTTCCGCCGCCGCGGGCGCCGTTGTGGCGTGGGTCCAGATCCGGCATCCGTTTGACCGGTCGTCCTCTTCAAAATCCGCGTCTTCCGTTTCCCCGGCGCAGGATGACTCGCTTCCCGTCTACGAGGATTCCTACAATCTGGTGCTGGTGAACGCATCCCACGCGCTGAAATCCGACTTTACGGTTTTGGAAACCTCCTTTCAGGGAGTGACGGTGGACGAAAGGATTGTCCCGGCGCTTCAGGCGATGATGGAACGCGCGGAAAAGGACGGCTGCACGCTGGCGCTTTCTTCCGGGTATGTGGACGCGGCGGCGCAGGACAAGCTGTATCGGGCCGAAGTGGAAAACCTGAAAACGAATCACGGATATTCGCAGGTGCGCGCGGAAAATCAGGCGCAGGCCAGCGTGGGGCGCGCCAATTACAATGAAAAGCAGACGGGTATGGCCGTGCAGTTTACCGCGCCGGACCTTGCGAAGGGAAAAAGCTTTTCCTCAACCGCGCAGTACGGCTGGCTGGTTCGGTACAGCGTGGACTACGGCTTTGTGCTCCGCTGCCCGCAAAACAAGGAAAACGTGACCGGAATGCAGTTCAACCCCGGCCTTTTCCGCTATGTGGGAACGGACAACGCGGTCAAAATGCGCGCGCTCGGCATGTGCCTGGAGGAGTATGTCAGCTATGTGAACCAGTCGGCCGGCTGACCGTTTTGCCGCCGTGCGCGGGGGCAATTGACAACCGCGGAAATTCGGTTTATAATCACGATGGAATTGAATGTGCCCGTTAGGGCGTTAAAACGGCGTTGATGGGAAATATTGTGTCCTGCGTGTGCGAAAGAGAGGGGCCCCCGGCTGAAAGGCTCCGCACAATCGGGCGCAAAAGCCGTCCCGGAGCTCTGCGGCGGGGAGCCGCGGCGTGTCCCGCGTTAAGGGGAAACGAGCGGCGCGTATTCGCGCAATTTGGGTGGTACCACGGACTTCTCCGTCCCATACGGGCGGCGGAGTCTGTTTTTTTGCGGTCAGAATCAACAGAATCGGGAAGTGATCGCCGTGTTGTTGCCAACGCATGTTGTCGCGGCGGGAGGGCTTGTTTTGAATGAGAAAGAGGAGCTCCTCCTTGTCAAAAATCCGCGCAAGGGCTGGGAATATCCCGGAGGAATGATCGAACCGGGGGAAACGCTGGTGCAGGGGCTTCTGCGTGAAATCCGGGAGGAATCGGGGGTAACCGCCGAAGTGCTGCGAGCGGTTGGAATTTATTCCAACACAAAACCCAGGCCGGGCTATAACAGCGTGCTGGAAATTCCGACGACCGTGATCGTCGATTTTATCTGCCGGTACCGTTCTGGAGCATTGCGCACCAGCGAAGAGAGCACGGAGGTTCGGTGGGTTTCCAAAGAGCGGGCTTTGGAGCTGGTCAACGCAAAATTACAGTACCGGCTCCGGAAAGCCCTGGACTTTCAATCGGGTTTTACGTGCGCGGGATTCTTTGTGAATGCGGACGATGCGGTTGAAATCCATGAAGAATACCGTTTTCCACGGTAAATAAAGGGATATTGAATCGCGCGCTGTTTTGCGCAGCGTTGCGCTGTCAATAATAAATTGATTCTTTTGCCTCGCGGCGGAATGGAGTTTTGGTCAATGGAGTGGACAGGTTTAAATGAACTGCGTGAAAAGTATCTTGCGTTTTTTGAGTCGAAGGGGCATCTTCGCCTTCCCAGCTTTTCGCTGATCCCGAAGGACGACAACAGCCTTTTGCTGATCAATTCCGGCATGGCGCCCATGAAAAAGTATTTTACCGGCGAGGTCACCCCGCCGCGCAGGCGCGTAACCACGTGCCAGAAATGCATCCGCACGCCGGACATTGAGCGCGTGGGCATCACCGCCCGCCACGGCACCTACTTTGAAATGCTGGGCAATTTTTCGTTCGGCGATTATTTCAAGCATGAAGCCACCGCGTGGGCGTGGGAGTTCTGCACCGGGGTGCTGGATCTGCCGGTGGAAAAGCTCTGGGTCACCATTTACACCGAGGATGACGAGGCGTTCGACATCTGGACGAAGGAGGTCGGGGTGGACCCCTCTCACATTGTGCGGCTCGGCAGGGAGGATAATTTCTGGGAGCACGGCTCCGGCCCCTGCGGCCCCTGCTCCGAAATTTACTTCGACCGCGGCGAGCAGTACGGCTGCGGCTCCCCCACCTGCGGCGTGGGCTGTGACTGCGACCGCTATGTGGAATTCTGGAACATCGTGTTTTCCCAGTTCAACAGCGACGGGAACGGCCATTATCCGCCGATGGAGCACCCGAATATCGACACCGGCATGGGCCTTGAGCGCCTCGCCTGCATCATGCAGAACGTGGACAATCTTTTTCTGGTCGACACGGTGCAGAATATCATGAAGCATATCTGCCGCGTGGCGAACGTGAAATACGGCGAAAACCCGAAGAACGACATTTCCCTGCGCGTGATCACCGACCATATCCGCAGCACCACCTTCATGATCGGCGACGGCGTTATGCCTTCCAACGAAGGCCGGGGCTACGTGCTGCGCCGCCTGCTGCGCCGCGCCGCGCGCCACGGCCGTCTGCTCGGCATTGAGCACACCTTCCTTTCCGAAATCGCCGATACGGTCATCAACGAAAACAAAAACGCTTACCCGGAGCTGGATGAAAAACGCGCCATGATCAAAAAGCTGATCGGCGTGGAGGAGGAGAGCTTCGCGAAAACGATCGACCAGGGCCTTCAGCTGCTCAACACCTATATGGAGCAGGCGCAGGGCGCGGTCTTTTCCGGCGCGGATGCGTTCCGCCTGAACGACACCTACGGGTTCCCG
>JAAYUL010000022.1 GCA_012517675.1 Clostridiales bacterium
CCATGTACGCCACCTCGGTGTCGTAGTCGCCCTTCTTTTAGTACTGGAGGTTGAACGGCGCGTCGATAAAGCTGAAATTCGGGAAAAGGCGCTTTGCGCTCACCTTGCAGGAGAGCTTGAACAGGTCGTAGTTCGGGTCGCCCTCGTTGTAGTCGACGCCCTCTTTCACCTTGAAGATCTGCACCGGGAAAATCGGGGTTTCGCCGTTGCCGAGGCCGGCGGCGGTCGCGTTCAGCAGGTTGCGCATGACCATGCGCGCCTCCGGGGAGGTGTCGGTGCCGTAGTTGAGGGAGGAAAACGGAACCTGTGCGCCCGCGCGGGAATTCATGGTGTTCAGGTTGTGGATCAGCGCCTCCATGGCCTGGTAGGTGGCCCGGTCGGTGTTGTCCGTGCCCGCCTTCACCGCGTAGCGGTGCGCGCGCTGCGCCTCTTCCTCCGTGATTTCCTCATAGCCGCCCTCGCGCTGGTGCGCGGGCAGGAACTGCTTGAGCTTTTCGCCGTAAGCGTCCGCTCCGCCGAGCGTGATCTCCGCCGGGACCCCCTCCCGCACGGCGGCGGAAAGACGGTCCGCGTCCTGCGCGGACATGTTGTGCGCAATCTGGAAGAACTGCGAAAGCGCCTTGAAATACGCCCTGCCGAAGGTCTTTGCGACGCCGGGCGCCAGCGCGTAGTCGAAATTGGGGATCGACTGGCCGCCGTGCATTTCATTCTGGTTGGCCTGAATGGCAATGCAGGCCAGCGCCGCGTAGGAACGGATGTCGTTCGGCTCGCGCAGCGTGCCGTGCCCGGTGGAAAAACCGCCGCGGAACAGCTTGAGCAGGTCGATCTGGCAGCAGGTTTCGGTCAGCATATAAAAATCTTCGTCGTGGATATGAATGTCGCCGTTGAGGTGCGCGGCGGCAATATCCTTGGGAAGAATGTAATTGTTGATGAAGTATTTGGAGCCCTCGGAGCCGTATTTCAGCATGGTCCCCATGGCGGTGTCCGCGTCGATGTTCGCGTTTTCACGCTTGATGTCCGCGTCCTTCGCGTCGCGGTAGGTCAGCTCCCGGTAAATATCCATCAGGTCGCCCTCGGCCTGGCGGATTTTGGCGTGCTCCGCACGGTAGAGGATGTACGCCTTCGCGGTTTTGGCGTAATCCGCTTCCATCAGCTTTTCCTCCACTGCATCCTGCACCTGCTCCACGGTGGGTACGGCGGTGCCCGTAAACAGGGACGAAACCTGTTTTGTCAGTTGGGTCAGATCCTTTACCGACATTTTTTCATCCTTTACCGCCTGGTTTGCCTTGCTGACCGCGTTCCGGATTTTCCGCTCGTCAAACGCGACAACAACGCCGTTTCTTTTTCGAATTTTTTCAGCCATTTAGAAAACGTCCTTTCCCTGTTTTTGTCAGGCATTCAAGCCGAAGCTGACTTCAATAATACAACAGGCAAAGGACGTTGTCAACAATAATATACTATATATAGCGATATTTTTTTTTCGATTGCATTTTACCACAATATCTATGGGATATGCGGTCAGCCCGCGGAGGACCGGCACAAGATGCCGTCGATCTCGCTCAGCTCTTCCCGCGAAAATTCAAGGTTTTTCAGCGCGCCCACGTTTTCTTCCAGCTGAGAAACACGGCTCGCCCCCACGAGTACGCTGGCCATGACGGGCTGGCGAAGCACCCAGCTGAGCGCGAGCTGGGCGGTGGACTGCCCGCGCCGCGCCGCCAGCCTGCCGAGGGCGGCGACCGTTTCAATGGCCTGCGGGGTGATCGATTCTTCTTTCAGGAACGAGGAGCGGTCCGCCGCGCGGGAATCCGCGGGAATGCCGCTGTTGTATTTCCCGGTCAGCAGCCCCTGCGCCAGCGGGCTGAACGCGGTCGCGCCCATGCCGCACCGCGCGAGCGTTTCAAACAGGCCGTTTTCTTCCAGGCCGCGGTCCAGCATGTTGTAGCAGGACTGGCAGATCAGGCAGCGGACGCCCATGCGTTCCAGAATGCGGGCGGCTTCGGCCGCTTTTTCCGGGCTGTAGTTGGAAATACCGGCGTAAAGCGCCTTGCCGCTCTTCACGGCCTGCGCCAGCGCGCCCATGGTTTCCTCCAGCGGGGTCTGCGGGTCCATGCGGTGGTGGTAAAAGATATCCACGTAATCCAGCCCCATGCGGCGAAGGCTTTGGTCCAGGCTGGAAAGCAGGTATTTGCGCGAGCCCCAGTCGCCGTAGGGGCCGTCCCACATGGTGTAGCCCGCCTTTGTGGTGACCACCATCTCGTCGCGGTACGGGCGCATGTCGTCCTTCATCAGGCGGCCGAAGGTTTCCTCCGCGCTGCCAGCCGGCGGCCCGTAGTTGTTGGCAAGGTCGAACACCGTAATGCCCAGGTCGAACGCGCGGCGCGTGACCGCGCGGGCGTTTTCATAGCTGTCGTAACCGCCGAAATTATGCCAGAAGCCCAGCGAAACCGCGCTGAGCATCAGCCCGCTGTTTCCGCAGCGGCGGTACTGCATGGCGCCGTAGCGCGAAGGGGCCGCCGCATAGGGCGGAATCTGCTTTTGTTTTTCCATGGTGAGGTTCAAACATCCTTTCTTCCTTGTTTGGCGGACCACGCGCAGAGCTGGTTCAAAATCGGGATCAGCTCCGCGCCCGCGGGGGTGATGCTGTAATCGACCCGCGGGGGGATCTGCCGGTACTGCTTTCGTTCGGTCAGCCCGCTTTCGGTCAGCTCGCGCAGGCTTTGGCTGAGCATCATGTCGGTAATGCCGGGGATCTGCCGGCGAATGTCGCCGTAGCGCAGGCTTTCGCCGCCGCGCAGCGCCCACAGGATGCGGATTTTCCACTTGCCGCCGATGATCTGCACCGCGTGCTGCAGCGGGTCCCGCGCGAGTTCGGGCGGCAGTTCGGGCTCGTTTTGGGAGGGCCGGGCATTTTCTTCCGCCGTTTCCGGCGCCGCGGGCGCGGAGGATTCTTTTTTCAGGCGTTTTTTCTTTTTTTCTTTTTCCTTTTTCATGTCGGTCCTGCCTCCTTTTTCGTTCCATTCAAGCGCACGGTTCGTAATACCGGGGCGGCCGCACCTTCGGCCGGCGTTGAGAAGTTCCGCCTTAATAAAAAGTTTTCAACATGGTTTTCCACAGCGGTGGAAAACTTTCCGGGAAAAACCGGTGGTTTCACGGGAAACAGGGGGAATTTATACGGGTTCCGCCGCGGTGCGGCGGGCGTCGCGCTGCGCGCGGGAAAAAACGCAGCCGCAGTAGTCCTGCCGGTACAGGCCGTACCGTTCGGAAAGGACGATGGAACGGCGGTAGCCGTCCCGCTTTTTGAAGTCGGAGCAAAGGTAGCGGACGCCGGTTTCCCGTTCCAGCTTTTTCCCGATTTCATTGAGCTTCTGCGCGTTTTTATAGGGGCTGATGGAAAGCGTGGTGGTGAACCAGTCGAACCCGCCCGCTTTCGCAAGGCGCGCCGATTCCCGCAGGCGCAGCTCGTAGCACAGCGCGCAGCGCCCGCCGCCCTCCGGCTCCGCTTCGCGCCCTTTCGCCATAGCGAAAAAGGTTTCGGGGTCGTACTTTCCCTCCAGCAGCGCCACGCTGTTTTTCACGGGAAGCCCGGCCAGCAGGCGCCGCACCTCCGCCACGCGCTTTTCGTACTCCGCGCGCGGCGAAATGTTGGGGTTGTAATAAAACAGCGTGATTTTAAAATAATCCGAAAGGGCTTCCAGCACGTAGCTGCTGCACGGCGCGCAGCACGCGTGCAGGAACAGCGACGGCGTTTCGCCGCGCAGGCCGGCGATGGTTTCTTCCATCTGTTTCTGGTAATTGACGTTCGGCACGGGAAACACCTCCCGGATGTTTTTCAATAGGAATTTTTCGTCAGTTTTGGTTCGGTTCCGGCAAAAGCCCGATTCCCAGCTCGGTCAGCTGATCGCCGTCCACGTTCCCGGGCGCTTCGGACATCAGGTCGGCGGAGGAGGCCACCTTCGGGAACGCGATGACGTCGCGCATGTCCTCAATGTCCATCAGGACCATGACCAGGCGCTCCAGCCCCCAGGCCATGCCGCCGTGCGGCGGCGCGCCGTATTTCAAGGCGTTCAGGAGGAAGCCGAAGCGCTCCCGCGCCTGCTCGGGCGAAAAGCCGAGCGCCTCCAGCATCTGCTGCTGCAGCTCCGTGTCGTGGATACGGATGCTGCCGCCGCCGGCCTCATAGCCGTTGATGACCATGTCGTACGCGATGGAGCGCACGGAGCCGGGGTCGGTTTTGATTTTGCCGATGTCCTCCGGGTTTGGCATGGTGAACGGGTGGTGCATGGCCATCCAGCGGCCCTCTTCCCTGCTGTACTCGAACATCGGGAAATCCGTGACCCAAAGGATGCCGGGCTTCGATTTGTCGATCAGGCCGAACCGGCGCGCCAGCTGGCAGCGCAGGGCGCCGAGGGACGCGTAAACGGTGCTGTTTTCCCCGCTCGCGACCAAAAACAGCACGTCGCCGGGTTCCGCGCCCAGCGTTCTGCGCACCGCGGCGCTTTCCTCCGGGGAAAGGAATTTTTCGTAGGAGGAGGTTTCGGTCCCGGCAAGGCGGGTCCACGCAAGGCCCTTCGCGCCGTAGGTTTTGACCCACTCGCCCAGCTTGTCGAGCTCCTTGCGGCTCAGCTTTTCGGCCAGCCCCTTCGCGTTGATGCCGCGCACGCTGCCGCCGCCCTCGATCGCGCCTTTGAACACGCGGAAGCCGGTGGAGCGCAGGTCGCCGGTCAGGTCGGCCAGCTCCATGCCGAAGCGCAGGTCCGGCTTGTCGGAGCCGAAGCGGTCCATCGCCTCCCGCCAGGTCATGCGGGGCAGCGGGAGCGGAATGTCGATGTCCAGCATCTTTTTATAGGCGTCGCGGATAAACCCTTCGCCGATCGCCATCACGTCGTCCTGCTCCACGAACGACATTTCAAAGTCGATCTGGGTGAACTCCGGCTGGCGGTCCGCGCGCAGGTCCTCGTCGCGGAAGCAGCGGGCGATCTGCATGTAGCGGTCAAAGCCGGAAATCATCAGCAGCTGCTTGTAAAGCTGGGGGCTTTGGGGCAGCGCGAAAAATTTTCCGGGGAAAACGCGGCTGGGCACCAGGTAGTCGCGCGCGCCCTCCGGCGTGGATTTGATCAGGTCCGGCGTTTCGATTTCCAGAAAGCCGTTTTCGTCGAAATAGTCGTGCGCGACCTTTACCAGCCGGTGGCGCGCGACCAGCGTCCGCTGCATGTCGGGGCGGCGCAGGTCCAGGTAGCGGTAGCGAAGGCGGGTTTCCTTCTGCACCGGGGACTGCTCCTCAATGGCAAACGGCGGCGTTTCGCTTTTGGCGAGCACGCGCAGCTCCCTGACCTCGAGTTCAATGTCGCCGGTGGGCAGGTCGGGATTCTTGGAGGAACGCTCGCGCACCGTTCCGGCGGCGGCCAGCACATATTCCGCGCGGGCGGAAAACGCCTTGTCGAACACGTCGCGGCCGGTGGCGTCGTCAAAGGCGAGCTGCACCAGCCCGGTGCGGTCGCGCAGGTCGATGAAGATCAGCTGGCCCAGGTCGCGCTGGCGCTGCACCCAGCCGCAGAGCGTCACGGTTTTTCCGATGTCCGCCGCGCGGAGCTCGCCGCAGTAGTGGGTCCGTTTCATGCCATTCAGGAATTCTGCCATATAAAAGCCTCCAGTAAACGAAATAAGGGATCGTCAGGCGGCCGGACCGGCCGCGCAAACGCAAAGAATCTTTAGACGCGGAAATTTACAGCTGGGGAACGATGTCGCGGAAAACGGAGCGCACGATTTCGTAGGGCGCTTTTTCCTCGTGGGCGGTCACAGTCACCACGGCGCGCTTGTCCGGCACCACAATGCTGAACTGGCCGTACATGCCGTCCGCCCGGTACGAGCCGGGGCAGACGCAGCGCCAGACCTGATAGCCGTAGCCCGCGGCGCTTTCCGGCTCCTCGTTGCCGGGCAGGCCGCAGGGGATCGTGTCGTTGGCCAGGCTTTGCACCCAGGCTTCGCTCACAATGCGCCGCCCCTTGTAAACGCCGCCGTTGAGCAGGGTCAGGCCCAGGCGGGAAAATTCCTCCGTGGTCAGCTGCAGGCCGGTCGCGCAGAGCGTGTGGCCGCCGGGGCAGGCGTTCCACTGCGGGTTGGGGATCCCAAGCGGGACAAACAGGCGGGGCAGAAGAAAATCGCGCAGCGTCTTTCCGCTGATTTTTTCCACAATGCGCCCCAGCATATAGGTGCAGGCGTTGGAATAAAAGAACTGCGTTCCCGGCTCCCGGGTGACGGGAACGCGGAAGAAGAGCTCCGCCCAGTCCTCGGGCCTCGCCTCCAGCGCGGTCTGGTCCGGGTCGCCGAACCAGAACTCCAGCTTGCCGGAGGCCATGTGCAGCAGGTCGAGCACGGTGATTTCACCGCTGCCCGGCGAGGCGGTTTCGCGGTATTCCGGGAAAAATCCGAGCGCCCGGTCGGTCACGCGCAGGGCGCCGTCGTCCACGCACATGCCCACGGCGAGCGAGGTGAACGTCTTTGAGCCGGAATACAGGTTTTCCGCATCGTCCGACCGCCAGCGGTGGCTCACGCTTTCGCCGTCCGCGGTTTCCACGCGGATTCCGTAAACGCAGAGGTTTTGCTCCGCCACGGCAAGGCGGAACCGGTCCAGAAGCGACAAATCCATAATAACATCATCCTTTTATACAGATTGTATTGGGCCTCGCCGGAAAAAACAGGAGGCGGGCCTGCGGTTAAAACGAGATGTCGTCCTCGTCTTTTGTCTGAAGAACGATAAACTGCTCGATAAAATCATCGCCGAGCGAAATCAGGGACTTTTCGCCGGTTTTCATATTTTTGATTCCGGCCTTGTGCGCCGCCAGCTCGTCGTCGCCGAGCACGATGGAATATTTCGCGCCGATCTTGTCGGCGTACTTCATCTGGGCCTTCAGGCCGCGGTCGTTCAAATCGCAGATTGCGGAAA
>JAAYUL010000005.1 GCA_012517675.1 Clostridiales bacterium
ATAAAAAAAATTAAAAGTCTAACTAAAAAACAAAAAATCATCTTATTGGCTTCTGGAATGGCGTTAATTGCCAATATAGATGATAACCATATTAAATAATCAATATATTCAGGGAAAATTTATTATTGAGGAGATTCTTTCAATGAAATGTTATAATCACAGCGAGCGTGATGCCGTTTGCCAGTGTGTGGACTGTGGTAAAGGGCTATGCAAGGAGTGTGCGGACAAATTTTCAATACCGATTTGTGACCAATGCAACCTCAAAAGAATCAATGCGGACAGACAAATGCTTATAAAGAATGCAATTATCATGGTCATCGGATTTATTATTGGATTTTGTTTCGGCTCTAATCAAGGTCAAGGAATTGGTATCGCATTATTATGGGGATATTTTTGTGCAGGAATTCCGTGGGGATGGAGTATACTTACTAAGATCACACCAAATATGTTTCTATTTTTATCCTGGATCGGCTGGCTTATATACTTCCTGATAAAGTTTACCATAGCAGCAATTATTGGAATGTTTGTCACCCCATTTAAAATATATAAAGTAATTAATGGATTCGTACAAGCAAAATCCAAAGAAAAATATACTAAACAAAACTATTAATAATAATATCGTTTTATTCTCCCCTGAATAATTGACTTATAAAAATTAGCTTGTTGCAAGCGAAAGAGGCAACGGACTTAGTCCGCTGCCTCTTTTTTTATCCAATCACCAGGCTCACAATTAAGAGCAAGACAGATCTGATCAATCACGTTAATCGGCAGATGCTTTGCCGTATTGGTACAGATTGCAGAGATCGTTGGGGGCCTGATCCCCGTCTGTTCGGCAAGCTCCTTTTGTGTCATGTTCCTTTGCCCAAGTAATCTTCGAAGAGTAAGTTTTATCGCCATTTTCATCATTCCATTCTTTATTTTAAACAAAGAATATCATAAAAATCACGCTTTTTCAATACGATTATCGTAAATAAATTACGCATATAACAATTATTTTGTTTCTAATCATTGACTAATTACGAGATTCGTAGTATAATAATATTAAAGATAAGAAAAATCTTCTTGCATTTCAAATATTCCGATGCTATAATGAGATAAGTTTATGGGGACAAACAAAGAACCCCACCAATGATTAGCTGTAGAAAATTTTGGCGATTTTCTACACTAATTGAAACCGTAAAAGCGTTACGTTTCAAAGACTAAACATCAGCAGGGTTGGTTTTCTGTGTTGCCTTAATGGTAGCATGGTTAACATATTCTTGTCAAGAGCTTGAACGTAACGTTGCCACACAACTGCGTTCAGGCTCTTGCTTTTTTGCCATGCGGCAAGAGGGCAGGAGCGTGGGCACAAACCCACAACAAGTGAATGTCAAAACCGGTATAGGGATGATACAATTCCGATAGCCAGTGTGCCACGACCTCAACAGTAAGCAGCTGTTAAGCGAGCACGCCTGCGCTGCACAGCAGCGGATGAAATACGTATTCGTGTGAGAGTAGCCGAATACAGGAAATGCCAAACCCGGTTAGTAATGACACCCGAATGTATACAAGGGTGGGGAACTTCAGCAAAAGGACTTCACCCTTTATATATTTATCAAAAGCTTCGTTTTGCGACAAGCACATACTCAACTATGTGTTTGTCGGAACCCGAAAGCTTGATTATGAAAGAGTGCAGGAGAAACCGATTGCTTCTCCTGCGCTTTGGTGAACCATCGGGGATTCGAACCCCGGACACCTTGATTAAAAGTCAAGTGCTCTACCAACTGAGCTAATGATTCATAAACAGCTTGTATATTATAACAGCATATTGTGCCGATGTCAACAATAAGATGCCTGTCTGCGAACACAGCCCGAAGACAGGCTTCTGGCTGGGCTGGCAGGATTTGAACCTACGGAATGACGGAGTCAAAGTCCGTTGCCTTACCCCTTGGCTACAGCCCAATATAAAGCGCGGTACTCAGCCGCAACCGCGCCATGTTTTATAAATGGGGTGGAAGATGGGACTCGAACCCACGGTCTCCAGTGCCACAAACTGGCGCTTTAACCAACTAAGCTACATCCACCATAGATATGGCGCGCCAAAAGGGACTCGAACCCCTGACCTACTGCTTAGAAGGCAGTTGCTCTATCCAGCTGAGCTATTGGCGCAAATTGCCATGGAGCGAGTGATGGGAATCGAACCCACACGACCAGCTTGGAAGGCTGGAGTTCTACCACTGAACTACACTCGCATTTTAGCGACGGGTATTATTGTAGCATAGTTCAGTGGCAAATGTCAATATGATTTCCGGTCGATCTGTTGAAAATTAATTTTATTTCAAAACATCCAGCTTGATTCCGTTCTCATCCGTGCTCAGGGAAATTCCGGTCATCCTGTCGTCGCAGTTTTCCACAACAAGAGAAGCGATCCGGTCCTCCACCTGGCGGCGGATCAGGTTGCGCAGGTCGCGCGCGCCGCTCTTGCCGCCAATGGCGTGTTCGGCGAGCCAGCGGGTCGATTTGGCATCGTAGACCAGCGCAATGCCGCGTTCCTTGAGCGAAGCGACATATTCGTCGAGCATCAGGTGAGAAATGGCTTCAAAATCGTCCGTATTGAGCGGACGGAAGACGATGATCTCATCCACACGGCTTAAAAATTCGGGCCTTAAAAAGTCCGACAGCGCCTTCATGGCCTTTTCGCGGGTCACATCGGTTTCGCTTTTCGCAAAGCCGAGCGCCCCTTCCTTTTTTTCGCTCCCGGCGTTGGAGGTCATGACGATCACGGTGTTTTCAAAATTCACAGTCCGGCCGTGGGCGTCGGTAATGCGGCCCTCGTCCAGAATCTGGAGCAGGATGTTCATCACGTCCGGATGCGCCTTTTCGATTTCATCGAACAGCAGCACGGAATACGGGCGCCGGCGCACTTTTTCCGTCACCTGGCCGGCTTCGTCGTAGCCCACATAGCCGGGCGGCGAACCGATGATGCGCGACACCGAGTGCTTTTCCATAAATTCGGACATGTCGAGCCGGATCAGCGTTTCGGGCGTGTCGAACAGCTCGCGCGAAAGCACTTTGACCAGTTCGGTTTTCCCCACGCCCGTGGGGCCGACAAAGATAAAAGACGCGGGCCTGCGGCGCGGGCTGATCTGCACCCGGCTGCGGCGGATGGCGGCCGCCACGGCGGCCACGGCCTCTTTCTGGCCGATTACCTTCGCGTTCAGGGTATCCTCCAGACCGGCCAGCTTTTTCAGCTCGTTTTCCTGCACCCGGCTGGCGGGGATCCCCGTCCACAGCTCGATCACCCGCGCAATGTCCCTTTCCTCCACTTCGGAACCGAGGGCGGAGGGGGCAAGCTCTTTTGTTTTTTCCTCCAGCTTCGACATCTGCATGCGGATTTCAGCCAGCTTTTCGTAATCCGGTTCCGCAGTGGGAGCTGTCATTTCCTCTTCCTGCGCCTTCAGCTTTTCCAGCTCCTCCGACGCGCTGTCGTAGGTTGCCATGGAAGAATTGCGCAGCGCGGCGCACGCGCAGGATTCATCCAGCAGGTCGATCGCCTTGTCCGGCAGGAAACGGTCGGTGATATACCGCTCTGAAAGCACCACGGTGCGGCGCACGATCTGCTCCGGCACGCGCACGCGGTGGTACGCCTCGTAGTACGACTTGATGCCCATCAGAACGTCCACCGTCTCCTCAACGGACGGTTCGGCAATGGTCACCGGCTGAAAGCGGCGCTCCAGCGCGGCGTCTTTTTCAATATATTTGCGGTATTCGGCAAACGTGGTGGCGCCGATGACCTGAATTTCCCCGCGGGAAAGCGCCGGCTTTAAAATGTTCGCCGCATTCATGGAGCCTTCGGCGTCCCCCGTGCCGACGAGGTTGTGCACCTCATCAATAAAGAGGATGATATTGCCCTCGGCCTTCACCTCGTCCACCAGGCCCTTGATGCGGCTTTCAAACTGGCCGCGGAACTGCGTGCCCGCCACCAGCGCGGTAAGGTCGAGCAGGTGAATTTCCTTTTTCCTGAGCCGTGCGGGCACATTGCCGGCCGCGATGCGCAGCGCAAGCCCTTCCGCCACGGCGGTTTTGCCAACGCCGGGTTCGCCGATGAGGCAGGGGTTGTTTTTGGTGCGGCGGCTTAAAATCTGAATCACGCGCGCAATCTCTTTTTCACGGCCGACGATGTTGTCGATCTCTCCGTTTTTGGCCCTGGCGGTCAGATTGGAGCAGTAAGCGTCCAGATGCTTGCGCTTGGTCTTGTGCTTTTCCTTCTTTTCCTTCGCGGGGGACTCGTTTTTCCTGACCTGTTCGGCGCCGCCGTCATTGGTGGAAAATATATTCTGAAGGAACGGGAAAGTCGCGGCGCCGCCGGGAACAAAGCCGTCTTCCCCGTCGTCCTGCGCATCGTCGTCCTGAACATTCATCAGTTCGTTCAGCTCCGCCTCCATGGCTTCCATCTGTTCCTCGGTAATGCCCATTTTTTCCATCAGGTCGTTGACCGGCTTGATGCCGAGCTCTTTCGCGCAGACAAGGCAGAGGCCTCTGCTTTCCTTTGAATCGACGGTGGGCGATATGAATACGACCGCCGGCCTTTTATGGCATCTTGAACACATCATGGGGTAACATCACTTCTTCTCTACTAAAATACAAAAAGTCGCAACCGATTTTATTTTCTTTCTTTTTTATCCATCACTTCATGGATGTCGATCGTGTACTGCGGATCATCGGAATGCAGGGTCACCATGAATATTTTGAAATACTGCACAAACGCATAAATCATAAACGCCGCCGTAATGGAGAGCAGCGTGACGGTAACGGCAAGATTTTCAATATTCCAGATTCCCTTCAGCGCGACAATAATGGTAAAGGAAATATAAAAAAGGATCGTCGCCACCTTGCCGTACCAGTGGGAACCGCCGGGGCGCTTCCGCTTTTTCAGCAGCAGGCAGGCCGCGCTCAGCATCAGAATTTCCTTCAGGATGAAAATCGCCAGAAGCGGAATCAAAACAGGCTGTTTGACCGCAAGGCTTACCGCAACGGCGCCCTGTGTCAGTTTGTCGGAAAGAGGGTCGAGCATTTGCCCCAGTTCGGTAAACTGATGGAACCGGCGGGCAATCAAGCCGTCCAGCATGTCGGAAAGCCCGCTGACGATCAGCACAAGCGCGGCCTGCCAGATCCGGTCGGTGACAAAATAGACAATAAACGGAACGATCAGAATGATTCGGACCATGGAGAGGGCGTTCGGTATATTAATATTCTTGTTCCTTGTTTTCATTCTCGTCTTCCTTATCCTATATTTCCGCCTGATACATGTTATAAACAGGATTATTGGCATAAGTGTATTGATAAATGTATGACTTTGAGAGCTCTTCCTGTGTAATATGCGGATATTTTTCCGTAATGAGAGGAAGCGTCAGCTGCAGCGCCGCACAAAGCAGAAATACCACCACCACTCCCTTGAGCAGGCCCAAAACGCCGCCCAGCAGGGCGTTGATTTGATGAAGAACGGGGATACGGAACAGCGCGTCGAGCGCGTTTGCCAGAAAATGGACCACAATCTGCAACAGCGCAAAAAGGATCACCGTGGCAAACACCCTGGCGACGGCGTTGTCCAGCGCGCCGGAAGGCTGTTTGTTCCAAATGACCTGAAAAACAAACGAAGTAAAATAGTTGGCCAGCAAAACCGCACCGATTACGGACAAGATGGAACCGACCAGTTCCACAAGGGAACGAACCAGCCCGATTTTCAGGCCGGAAAAAGTAAAGCAGAATATTACAATGCAAAGAACGATATCAAGTATTGTACCCATATTCCCTCCCGCAGTCTGTCTGTTATAATTTACTTTATAAGTAATATAACACAAATCGGCGGTTCGCACAAGAAGGCTATTTTGCGGAAGCCGAGCGCACCTCGGAAACGCCGAGAATATAAACGGACTGTTCCCCGCCGAGGGCAATCGCCTTCGCGTCGCTGCCGGCGTCGCAGGCGCCCAGCCGGGTGCCCGTGGACGCCGAGTAAAAAAGCACCTGCGACCCGCTCAGCGCGGCCGCGCAGTCCCCGTACAGGGAAACGGAAGAAACCGCCTGCTTCAGCTGCACCGAGGTTGTTTTTCCGGAGGAATCGAGCACGGCCAGCGTGGTCTGCGCCGCGCCGCGGTACGGGGTCAGGGCAAGCGCGGCCCTGCCGGCATCCATATCATATGCGGAAAGGAGCAGTCCCTGATAATCATAATCGGTTTTTTTCCTCGTTGACGTCTGTATCACCGAGGCCATCCGGTCGCCGACAACCACGGCGGTCCCGTTGTCCGCCCAGGAAACGTCCGTCAGCATATTCTCCGAATAAACGGCGATCGGCTCCACCGCCTTCGTGCTTCCGAAATCAATCAGATAAACGGCGGAGGTCAGGCCGCCGTTCTTTGCGGAAACCGCGGTGACCACGGCGCCGGTGCCGTCCGCGTTCAGCGCGGCCGCGGTCGGGTAGTAATCGGAAAACCAGTAGTGAAACAGGACTTCCTTCTTTGCCGAATACGCCGTCAGGCAGCCGAAGTAGCCGTCGGCCTGCGTAATCAGCGCGTAACGGCCGTTCTGCGCGATCGCGCCCGCGAGAATATTGTTTTCCGCGTTTCCTTTCGCCAGCGTTCCGGACTGGCTTTCAATCTGGTACCCTTTGCCGCCCAGATTGTAAATCAAAGAGCGCAGCCCGCCGACCTTCAGCACGGGTTTGGAAAAGCTGTGCGGCCGGCTGATCAGCTCTTTCGCGGTGGAATTCAGCACCGTCAGCTCGGTGTCGCGCAGCATGAAAATCTCATGGTTCACGGAACGGAAATTACCGGATGAAACCGTGCTGCCGGCGATCGAATACGGGTACCCGTCGCCGATGCCCAGGCCGACCGCCTGGGTCTGCACCCATTCCAGAAGGTTGGCCGGCGTCAGATTGTTCCGGTTAAACCACAGCAAGACCCCGGCGACACTCAGAAATAAAATAAAGATAACGCGGAAAACCCAGCGGGGCACGCGCCGTTCCTTTGTTTCTTTCCGTTTTTTGCGGCGGCTTGCGCCCGAACGGGGATGGTTCATGTCGATTTCCGTTGTGTCGAAGCGTTCCCCTTGTCTCATGGTTTCACATCCTTATAAAAAACACGGTTCAGGTACAGCCCGCAGAGCGGCGCGGTCGGACCCGCGGCGTGACGGTCCCGCGCCGCGATCACGGCCGGAATCTGCTCCGGCGAGATTTTCCCCTGCGCCACGCGCAGCAGGGTACCCGTCATGATCCGCACCATATTGTAAAGGAAGCCGTCCGCCGCCACGGTAAAGGTCACCATGTCGCCGCCGCGGACCACCTCCGACCGGGTCACGGTGCGCACCATGCTCCCGCGCTCGCGGGAATCCATGGTGCAGAAAGAGGTGAAATCGTGCGTACCCAGAAAACAGGAGGCCGCCCGGTTGAGCTTCTCCGCGTCGAGCGCGTACCAGTAATGCAGCGCGCGGTCCCGGAGAAACGGGTCGCGCACCGGATGGTTCCAGATCTGATAGACGTATTCCTTGCCGGTGCAGGAGTACCGCGCGTGAAAGTCCGGGGGTACCTCGCGGCAGCTTTGGACGGCGATGTCCTCCGGCAGAAAGTGGTTGAGCGCGCTGCGCAGCCGTTCGCACGGGATGGTATGCTCCGTTTTCAGGCTGATGCAGAACTGCCGCGCGTGCACAAACGAATCGGTCCGGCTGCAGCCTTTTAAATCCGGCCGCTGCCCCAGCACGCGGAAAAGCGATTCCTGAAAAACCTGCTGCACCGTCAGCGCGTTTTTCTGAACCTGCCAGCCGTGGTAGCCGGAGCCGTCGTAGCGGATGGTCAGCAGCAAATTTCTCATCAAACCTCTCTCCTTCCGGCGCGCCGCTCATGAAATAAAAAAATCAGCTGAGCGCCGGCGGAAACCACACCGCGCAGAAAACCACGGCGGCGCAGAGGAAGCCCGTGAACGCCAGCGCGGCGGCATCCCGCGGCGCCGCGTGCAGAACCTTCATTTTGGTGCGCCCCTCTCCGCCGTGATAACAGCGGCATTCCATCGCCATGGCAAGGTCGTAGGCGCGCCGGAAGGAGGAAACAAAAAGCGGGATCAGGATCGGGATCAGCGCCTTCACGCGCTGCATAAAGCCGCCGCTTTCCATGTCGGCGCCGCGCGCCTTCTGCGCGCTCATGATCTTGTCGGTCTCCTCCAGAAGCGTGGGGACGAACCGCAGCGCGATCGTCATCATCATGGCGATTTCATGCACCTTCACGTGCAGCACCTTGAGCGGCTTCATCAGGCGTTCCAGCGCGTCGGTCAGCTCCGTGGGGGACGTGGTGAAGGTCAGAACGGAACTGAACAGAATCAGGCTGACGATGCGGATGGTGATGAAAACGGCGTTGATCACCCCGCCGGTCGTGATTTCCATAAAGCCGAACAGTCTGACCAGCGTTGTGCCGCCGCCGTAAAACAGGTTCAGCACGGAAGTAAAAATGACCACAAACAAAATCGCCTTCAGGCTTTTGAAATACAGCTTCAGCGGAACGCCGGAAAAGAGAAGGATTCCAAACACCAGAGCGACCATAATGCCGAGACTTTGAAAATTGGACGCGATAAAAATAAACACGATATAGACAAAGGTCAGCGCGATTTTAACCCGCGGGTCAAGCCGGTGAATGATCGACTTGCCGGGAAAATACTGGCCCAGCGCGATATCCCTAACCATGGTGCGCCCCCTTTTTCAGCAGCGGGATCAGCTGGCGCACGGCCTGCTCCAGTGTGAGCGCCGTGGCGACCGGCCAGCCCCTGCTTTTCAGCATTGCCATAATTTTTGTGATTTCCGGCACGCGCAGGCCGATTTTTTCCAGCTCCCCGTCGCGCGAAAACACCTTTTCGGCGGTGTCGAACATCTCCACCCTGCCGGAATTCATCACCAGCACACGGTCCGCGATGCGGGCGATGTCCTCCATACTGTGCGAAACCAGAATCACGGTGTTGCCGCGCACCTTGTGGTAGCTCATGATCTGGCTGAGCAAAACGTCCCGGCCGCGCGGGTCAAGCCCGGCGGTCGGCTCGTCCAGGATCAGCACGTCCGGGTCCATGGCGATCACGCCCGCAATGGCGGCGCGCCGCTTTTCCCCGCCGGAAAGCTCGAACGGGCTGCGCTCCAGCAGCTGCTCCGAAAGGCCGACCAGCTCGGCGGCCTCGCGGGCGCGCCTTTCCACCTCTGCCGCGCTCAGGCCCATGTTGCCCGGGCCGAACGCGATGTCCTTCAGGACGGTTTCCTCAAAGAGCTGATACTCCGGGTACTGAAACACCATGCCGACCTGAAAGCGGACCGCGCGGATTTTTTTCGGCTGCGCCCAAATATCTCTTCCGTTGAGCAGCACCTTTCCGGACGTGGGGCGCAGCAGGCCGTTCAGCTGTTGGATCAGCGTGGATTTTCCCGAGCCCGTGTGGCCGATCAGCCCGATCAGCTCACCCTTTTCGATGGAAAGATTCACATGATCCACCGCGGTTTTGCAAAACGGCGTTCCTTCTCCGTAGGTATAGGTTAAATCTTTTGTTTCAATGACAGGCATACGAATCTCCTATTCCGGCCGGCGCAAAAGCCGTTCCAGCGCCGCAACGCATTCCTCCGGGGTCAAAACGCAGTCCGGCAGGGGAATTCCCCCGGCTTTCAACCGGTAAATCAGCTCGGTGGACTGCGGGACGTCCAGCTGGTGCTGCTTGAGCAGCTCCACATGCGCGAACACCTCGCGCGGCGTTCCGTCGGTCAAAATTTCTCCGTTGTCCATGACCACAACGCGGCCTGCCTGCACGGCTTCGTCCATGTAATGCGTGATCAGGACGATGGTGATTCCCTTTTCCCGGTTCAGCCTGCGGATGGTGTCCATCACCTCGCCGCGGCCGCGCGGGTCCAGCATGGCGGTGGGCTCGTCCAGTACAATGCAGTCGGGCTGCATCGCGATAATGCCCGCGATGGCGATGCGCTGCTTTTGTCCGCCGGAAAGCTTGTACGGCGCGTTCAGGCGGAAATCGTACATATCCACCGCTTTCAGCGCGTCGTCCACCCGTTGCCGGATTTCCGCCGGCGGAACGCCGAGGTTTTCCGGCCCGAAGGCGACGTCCTCCTCCACGATGCTCGCAACCAGCTGGTTGTCCGGGTTCTGGAGCACCAGCCCTACGCGGCGGCGGATTTCGTAAAGGACGCTTTCGTCCACGGTGTCCATTCCGTCCACGAAAACCTTTCCGCCGTCGGGGAGCAGCATGGCGTTGAACATTTTCGCCATGGTGGATTTTCCGGAGCCGTTGTGGCCCAGCAGGGCGACAAACTCCCCCCTGCGGATCGAGAGGGAGACGCCGTGCAGCACCTCCCGCTGTTTTGCCGTTTCCATCTCTTCGTATGAAAAGGTGACGTCCTGCGCCCTGATATAATCCATTTCCCTACCGAATCCTTTTTCTTAAAATTCACGGTTTTTTCGTCCGCCGGCTAAACGCACTGCCAGATCACGGTGCTGCCGCAGGGGAGCACCAGCCCGGTTTCGGTGACCGGAAGCCCGATTTCGCCGGACGAAAGGCCGCCGCCGAATTTTTTCTGAAGCAGCACGCCCAGCAAATATTCCATCACCGCCGGGGAAAGACCCGTGGTGTAGGAATTGAGCAAAAAGAACAGCGGCTTTTCCGAAAGAATGGGGACGCACATCTGCACCAGCGGGTAAAGCTGTTCTTCCAGCTTCCAGACCTCGCCGTTCGGCCCCCTCCCGTAGGAGGGCGGGTCCATGATGACGGCGTCGTACCGATTGCCGCGCCGCTGTTCGCGCTGCACGAACTTTACGCAGTCGTCCACCAGCCAGCGAACCGGGCGGTCCGCCAGACCGGAAGCCGCGGCGTTTTCCCGCGCCCATGCGACCATCCCCCTGGAAGCGTCCACATGGCAGACCTGTGCGCCCGCCTTCAGGCAGGCCAGCGTGGCGGCGCCCGTGTAGCCGAACAGGTTAAGCACCTTCACCGGGCGGCCCGCCGCGCGGATTTTCTCCATGGCAAAGTCCCAGTTGACCGCCTGCTCCGGGAAAATCCCGGTATGCTTGAAGCCCATGGTCTTCAGCTGGAACGTCAGGCCGTTGTAGCCGATTTTCCACACGGGAGGCAGCTTTTTCAGCTCCTCCCACGCGCCGCCGCCCGCCTGCGAGCGGTGATAGCGGGCGTGCGCCCGGCGCCAGAGCGGGTTGGTTTTTGGCGTGTCCCAGATGATCTGGGGGTCGGGGCGGATCAGGATGATGTCGCCCCACCGTTCCAGCCGCTCCCCGGCGGATGTGTCGATCAGTTCGTAATCCTTCCAGTCTGCTGCTCTCAAAATAATACCTCTTTAAAGTGAGATCGGGCCTTGCCCGCACAATCACAAAATTGCCTTTCGCGGAAAAAATTGCACGATATTGCATTAACGCGCAAAACGCGGCAAAGGTTACGCCAACCGCTCCCGCATGACGTCCGCGATCGAGTTGGCGAGCACGCCGATGTACTCCGGGTCCTCCCCTTCCACCATCACGCGCAGAAGCGGTTCTGTGCCGGAGGGACGCACGATCACGCGGCCGTTGCCGCCCAGCTTTGCCTTTGCCTGTTCAATGGTTTCCTTCACCTCGGTATCGGTGTAGAAACGCAGCTTGCCTTCCGGCGTGACCGCAACATTCACCATCACCTGCGGGTAGCGGGTCATGAGAGAGGCGAGGCTCGAAAGGTTCGCCTGCCTGCGGTGCACAATGCTGAGCAGCTGCGACGCGGTCAGCTGACCGTCGCCCGTTGTGGCGAAATCGAGGAAGATCACATGCCCGCTCTGCTCGCCGCCGAAATTGTAGCCCTCCTGCAGCATTTCCTCCAGAACATAGCGGTCGCCCACCTTGGTGGCGACAAACTTCATTCCGGTATCGTCGCAGAAGCGGTTGAAGCCCATGTTGGTCATGATGGTGCCCACCACGGAGCCGCGCGCGAGCTTGCCGCGGCTTTTCATGTCCGCCGCGCAGATGGCCATGACGTAGTCGCCGTCCACCAGCTGGCCCTTTTCATCCACCGCGAGGCAGCGGTCGGCGTCGCCGTCGAACGCCACGCCGGCGTCCAGATGGTTTTCCTTGACAAAGGTCATCAGGTTTTCCATGTGAGTGGAGCCGCAGCTGTCGTTCACATTGACGCCGTTCGGGCAGTCCGACAGCATGTAGCAGGTCGCGCCGAGCTCGGTGAACAGCTTTTCCGCCGTGCGGGAAGCCGAGCCGTTCGCGCAGTCAACGGCAATTTTCATGCCGTCCAGCGAAAACGCGACAGTGCTTTTGATGTGGTCGATATAGTCGCGCACCACATTCTGCGCGACGGTCACGCTGCCCACGTCGCCCCCGACCGGAACCGCGGGCTTCTGCGCGTGGTCAAGCACAATGGATTCGATCTGCTCCTCAAGCGCGTCCGGAAGCTTGTAGCCGTCGCCGCTGAAAATTTTAATGCCGTTGAATTCGCACGGGTTGTGGCTGGCGGTCAGCATCACGCCGGCGTCCGCCTTGTATTTGCCGACCAGATAGGCGACCGTGGGCGTCGGCACGACGCCGAGATGCACCACGTTCGCGCCGACGGAGCAGAGCCCCGCCGTGATTGCGCTTTCGAGCATGTCGGAGGAAATGCGGGTGTCCTTGCCGATGAGCACCCTCGGATGGCGGCGGTCGCCGTCCGTCAGCACCATGGCGGCCGCGCGGCCGATGTTCAACGCCAGTTCACAGGTCAGTTCGCTGTTCGCGACGCCTCTTACGCCGTCGGTTCCAAATAATCTTCCCATTATAAAACAACTCCTACATGTATTTTCTATATTTCAGTCTGCACCCGCAACGTTTTCCCGTATGCAAGCCGGCTTAAGCTTCCGCCAAAGCCCGCATTTCCGTGCAGACGGTTTCCCGGAGAAACGACGATTCAAAATATCCGCTGCTGGGCGTCTTCCGCTTCACCCGGCGGGGTCAGGCCCAGATGCAGGTATGCGGAGCGCGTGGCGCAGCGCCCACGCGGGGTGCGGCTCAGGAAGCCGATCTGCATCAGGTACGGCTCGTAAACGTCCTCGATTGTGACCGCCTCCTCGCCGATGGCGGCGGCAAGCGTTTCCAGACCGACCGGTCCGCCGTTGTAAAAGCGGATCAGTGTGGAGAGCATGCGCCGGTCGTTCGCGTCCAGCCCGATCTCGTCGATTTCCAGCCGGTCCAGCCCGATCTTGGCGGATTCATATGTGATCACCCCGCCGCTCATCACCTGCGCGAAATCGCGCACGCGTTTCAGCAGCCGGTTGGCGATCCGCGGCGTTCCGCGCGAACGGGAAGCGATTTCCAGCGCGCCGTCCGCCTCTACGGGGATGCCGAGGATTTTCGCGCTGCGCGCGACGATGTTCGAAAGCTCCTGAGGGGAATACATCTCCAGCCGGAGCACCACGCCGAACCGGTCGCGCAGCGGGGCGCTGAGCTGCCCTGCGCGCGTGGTGGCGCCCACCAGCGTGAATTTCGGCAGCGGCAGGTGGTACGAGGCGGCCATCTGCCCTTTTCCGGTGATGATGTCGAGCGCGAAGTCCTCCATCGCGGGGTACAGGATTTCCTCCACGCTGCGCGACAGGCGGTGCACCTCGTCGATGAACAGCACGTCGCCGGGATTCAGGTTCGTGAGCAGCGCGGCGAGGTCGCCGGGCTTTTCGATCGCCGGGCCGGAGGTGATGCGGAAGTTCACGTTCAGCTCGTTCGCAATAATGCCCGCGAGCGTGGTCTTGCCGAGCCCAGGCGGGCCGTAAAGCAGAACATGGTCGAGCGATTCCTTCCTCTGCCGGGCAGCCTCAATGAATACGGCAAGATTTTCCTTGACCTTTTCCTGCCCGATGTATTCGGAAAGCACCTTCGGGCGCAGCGGGTTTTCCACCTCCGCATCCTCCGGGACATATTCCGGCGCAACCATGCGGTTTTCAAAATCATATTCGTTTTCGTAATCCATCCGTTTTCACCTGCCGTCATCCCGCCGCGTCCGCCGCGCCGCCTTGATTGTCTGAATAAATTCCGTCATCATGGTTTATTTCATCCCGCCCGCCATGGTCTTGAGCGACAGGCGGATCAGCTCCTCCACCGGAAGGGAAGAATCGAACCGGCCCACCACGGCGGCCGCCTCGGTCGGGGAGTACCCCAGGACCGTAAGGGCGTTGACCGCGGCCCCCGCGTTCGTCGCCGCGGAAACCACGCCCGCCGGCGCAAAGCCCGCCCCGGAGGTCTGCATGCCTTTTACCTTATCCTTTAATTCCAGCGTGATGCGCTGGGCAAGCTTCGCGCCCACGCCGCTCGCCCGGGTCAGGGTTTTGCTGTCGCCCGTGGCGGCCGCCATGGCCACCTGCTCCGGCGCAAGCTCCGAAAGGATGGCCAGCCCCACCTTCGGCCCGACGCCGCTCACGCCCGTGAGCATTTTAAAGCAGTTCAGCTCGCTTTTGGTGGCGAAGCCGAACAGGTCGAGCGCGTCCTCCCGCACGTTCAGGTGCGTGTAAAGCGTGACCGTTTCGCCAAGCTTCGGCAGCGCGCGCTGCGTGCTGAGCGTGGTAAAGCATTTGAAGCCGACCCCGCCGCATTCCACCACGGCCATGCTGGGCTCCGTATGAATCAGAGTTCCTTTGATACTGTAAAACATCGCTGCGCTCCCGTTTTCCCGCTAATTTTCCCTGTTCGGCCGGCACATCAGGGTGCGCCGCAGCGCCGAACCCGCCGCGTGCCCGTGGCAGATCGCCATGGCGAGCGCGTCCGCCGTATCGTCCGGTTTCGGCACCTCCTTCAGGCAGAGCAGCCTGCGCGTCATTTCCATGACCTGCGGCTTCTGCGCCTGCCCGTAGCCGGTCACCGCCATTTTGACCTGAAGGGGCGTGTATTCAAAAACCTCCGCCCCGGCCTTCCGCGCCGCGAGCAGAATCACGCCCCTGGCCTCCGCCACGCCGATCGCGGTTTTCTGGTTGTTCTGAAAATACAGCTTTTCAATGGAAACGGCGTCCGGCTTCCAATGCGACAGCACCGCGGAAACCGAGTCGTAAATGATTTCGAGCCGCCGGCCGAAATTTTCCCCGGCCCGCGTGACCACGGCGCCGTGCTCCAGCGGCTGGTACCGTCCGCGCTGCGCGCGGATCACCCCATAGCCCACAATGGCATAGCCGGGGTCGATTCCAAGTATCACCATAATTTTCCGCGCTCCATCATCCCGCTGTTTTTTCCGGCCGCTTCCGGCGGCCGGAAATCCGCGTCTCAAGTCAAACAGACGCTTTGCGGTTATTATATCACAAACCATTCCAATAGGGAATACCAATCCCGCCCGGCAAACCGGCAAGCTTTTCAGACAATCTGTAAAAAAATGGTTTATTTTCTCTTCGGATAGCGATATAATGGAATAAAAATAAAATAATGGCCGGTCCCCGCCGAACGGGCAAATGGAGGCGTCAAATGCTTGAGAATGTAAATTTGAATCAAAAAACGGACAAAGACACATTCAAACAGCGGATGAAAGAACTGAAGCCCGCGCTTTATGACCTTCAGCAGCCGCTGAAAAAGTCCGGGATCTCCGTCATCATTCTGTTTGAAGGCTGGGGTGCTTCGGGAAAAGGCAGCATGATTTCAAACCTGATCCTGAATTTCGACCCCCGCAATTTCAACGTGCACACGATCGCCCTTCCGGACGAACAGGAAAAACGGTACCCCTTCCTTTGGAGGCACTGGCAGACCCTGCCGCCCAAGGGCAAAATTTCCGTGCTGGACCGAAGCTGGTACCAGGATGTTTCCATCAGCAGGCTGGAACGGGGGCAGAGCGGCGAGGAAGCACTCCGGCGCATCCGGAAGATCAACGCCTTCGAGCGGCAGCTGAGCGACAACGGCACCCTGATTTTAAAATTCTTTCTGCATATCAGCCAACAGGAGCAGAAGGCCCGGTTTGAAAAACTTTATTCCAACAAAAACACCGCGTGGCGCGTGACGGAAACAGACAAACACCGCAACCGGCTGTATGATAAATACTACAAGGTGTTCGACGAGGTGCTGGAAGCCACCAACACGCCCTACGCGCCCTGGTACACCGTTTCCGGCATGGACAGCCGGACCGCCGAGATTCAGGTCTTTTCCATTGTGCTGGACCGCATTCAGGCGGCGATGGAGGCCAAGGCGAACCCGGAGCCCGCGGCCGATCTGCCGTTTTTGGGGGATTTCCCGATCATCGGGCACGAAAAGCTTTCCGATTGCCCGCTCGGCGGCGTTCTGGAAAAAGACGAATACAAGGATTCCCTGGCCAAGCTGCAGGGACGGCTGAAATATCTGCACGGCAAGCTTTACCGGAAAAGAGTCCCCGTCATTCTTGTCTTTGAGGGTTGGGACGCGGCCGGAAAGGGCGGCGCGATCCGCCGCGTGACGGAAGCGCTCGACCCCCGCGGCTATGAAGTGGTGCCCGTTGCCGCGCCCTCGCAGGAAGAAATCGACCGCCACTACCTCTGGCGCTTCTGGCGGAAGCTGCCCAAAAACGGCCACGTGGCCATCTTCGACCGGAGCTGGTACGGCAGGGTCCTGGTGGAACGCGTGGAAAACCTCACACCGGAAAAAGACTGGCGGCGCGCCTACCGCGAAATCAACGAATTCGAGCAGGGCTTGGCGGACTGGGGCGCGGTGATCCTGAAATTCTGGATGAATATCGACCAGGACGAACAGCTCCGCCGTTTTGAAATGCGGCAGAACACCCCTTCCAAGCAGTGGAAAATCACGGACGAGGACTGGCGCAACCGTGAAAAATGGGGCCGGTACGAAGAGGCCGTGAACGACATGATGCAGAACACCTCCACCAAATATGCCCCGTGGCATGTAATCTCCTCCGAAGATAAAAAATACGGCAGAACCCAGGTGCTTAAAATCATCGCCGAAGCCCTGGAAAAACGGCTCGGCTGAAAAGGCGGAAGAATCAGAGCCGCCCGCGCCTCCAACCATACATAAAAATGCGTCTTGAGCAGGCTGCAAAGCCGTTTCAAGGCGCATTTTATGATTACAGATCGATTTGCATCAGCGTCGATTCACGTTAAAATCCCGCGCATTTGATGCACTTATCCGGCGACATCGCGCTTCGTAAAAGCCACATACGCCGAAGCGAGAAACGCCGCGCAGTACACCCCGCAGATGATCAGCGCAAGGCCCAGCGTAATCCCGTAAAACGGCGCGCCGCCGGTCACAAATGTGCTGAACGCCGTATCCGCGAAAAAGATCAGCTTGCCCCAGCTGAAGTTGTCGGCGATCAGCATGGTAAAGCTGCCCCCGAACATCAGAAAGATGGAGAGGCCGGTGGCAAGCGCGCGGGAACGGGAAACCGCGGAAAGGCAGAAAGCAAGAAGCAAATAAACGATCGTACTCAACAAATCCAGCAGCGCCGTCAGCAGGGAAGCGCCGAACCCGGGCACTGCGGCAACGCTGCCGCCGAGCCACATCAGCACCGGGGTACCCGTCCCGCCGGTCCCGAAAAAGGCGGCGATCCCGCCAAGCGTCACCAAATAAGCCACAACGGAAAGAAATACGGTGTAGCCGATCACAGCGGCAAGTTTGGCCGTCAGGAGCTGCCAGCGCGCGAACGGCCGTGAAATCATCGTTTTCATCGTGCCTTCGGAAAATTCGCCCGCCACCAGACCCGTACAGGCGATAATTGCAAACAGAGCGATAAAGAATCCCATTCCAAAGTTCATCACTCTTTGCCAATAGCTGCTGCCGAATACATTGGAGCTGCTGTCGCTGACCTCAGCCGGCTTCTGATTATGGTCGAGATAATATTGGTTTTTGGCGATCCGAAACTTTTCCGAATCGATTTGATTTTTATCGGCCTGCCTGTCGCTTTTTTCAGCCGCGTCGACGCTCGCCTGCATCACTTTGTTTTGCTCCTCCAGCGTCTGCCGCCACCCGCCGGACACAGTCTTGCTTTGGGACTGTCCGGCGGAAATGCTGACCGAACCCGACCCGATCATGGCAGTCTGCATTCTTGCCAGCCCGCAGATTCCAATGACGACAACCGCCAGAATCAACGGCATGATCCATGTGGAAACGCGCTTCCACAATTTTGTATTTTCCACCCCGACCAGTGATAAAAAATTACCCATTCTGTTTTTCCTCCCCGGTGAGTTTCATAAAGACATCCTCAAGCGACCTGGTTTTCTGGGTGTCCATGGCATAAACATCCAGACCCGCGCCCACAAGAGCGCGCACCAGCTCCGGCACGCGTTCCGGCGCGGTGGCGACATGTACGCCGTCGCTGTCCAGCGACGCCTTCATCTGTAATCCGTTCATACACTGCAGCGCCGCCGCGTTGTCACCGGTGCGCACCAGCAGCTGCACCCCGCCGCCGTCCGACAGACTGGTCAGTTCCTCCACCGTATGAACCGCCACCATGCGCCCATGGTTGATAATCCCCACCCGGTCGCACATCATCTGCATCTCACTGAGGATATGGCTGGAAACGAAAACCGCCGCCCCCTGATCGGCAAGGTCGCGGAAAAGCGTCCGCATTTCCCGGATCCCCGCGGGGTCAAGGCCGTTTGTCGGTTCATCGAGGATCAATAAGCGCGGACGGTGGAGCAGCGCCTGCGCCAAACCCAGCCGCTGTTTCATGCCCAGCGAGTAAGTCTTGACCTTGTCACGGATGGCGTCTTCCAGATGAACGATCCGCACCACCTCGTCCACGCGCTCGCGTCCAACCCCTTTATACAGCCGCGCGAACATCCGCAGGTTGTCAAGCCCCGACATGTACCGGTAAAGCTCGGGGTTTTCCACAATACAGCCCACGTCGCGCATGGCTTCGCGGAACCGGCTGCGCACAGAATTGCCGCTGATGAAAATGTCGCCCTGCGTGATTTTGCTCAGGCCCACAATCATCCGGATGGTTGTGGTTTTTCCCGCTCCGTTGGGCCCCAGAAAGCCGAATACTTCCCCCGGCCGGATATCAAGATTGATATCCGAAACAATATTTTTTGAACCGATATCTTTCCTTAAATTTTCCGTGCGTAAAACCATCTCCGGCATACCGCCGCCTCCTTTTTATTGATTTCCGTTCCCGACAAGCATTTTTCTGCGGTTTTTTCTCCGCAGCACGGCCGTCACCACGATCAGCGCCACGCCGATAATCAAAAACGCCCAGAAAATACCGCTGATCAGCGCGCCGTTAATACCGGAGGTCGGCATAAGCATCAAGGTGGCCGACGGGCCGCTGCCGCCGGAATATTCGGCGTCCATCGTATACGCGCCGGGTTTGGAGACGGTGAATGTCATCACCGTGCCGCTCACGCTTTTAACGCTCACACTGCCGCCGTCAGCGTCGGTCAGCTGAAAAGAAAGCCCCTGATAGGCCGCGGTGTCGGTAACGGGCTTTCCGTCCGACGAAGCGGCGTAAGTCATGGTATAAGCTCCCGTTTTTTCAAGCTGTACGGTGCTTTTGCCCGGCGCCTGCATTTTTATGGAATCCTTCATGGCCGACATTGCCCCGTTAACAGCGGTCGCACCGGCAACAATAATGCCGGCTACGATCAGCAGCACACCGATTGCATAAAGCCATCTGCCAGGTTTTACTTTCATTTTTGTCATCATAATTCCTCCTGTCGTTCCTTTGTAAAATCAGCAACCCATCCGTACGGTACAACGCCCGGCGGACGGGGAACCGTCATTTGAGAGACGTGGTCTTGTCGAGCAGCCGCGCGGCCGCCCAAAATACGATGATCGAAACGGCCGCATAGACGGCCAGGGAAATCAGGTTATGCTGCACGGTGCAGACCACGCTCATGTTCATGGTCTGCACCGCCTCAGACTGGGATACGGTCTCGGTTACGTACCGCAATTCGCCGTTCCATAAAAGCGCCGGAAGCGATTGAGCAATATAAATAAAAACAAACGTGACAAACCCCATGGCGATTCCGCCCTTGCGCCAGACGGACAGTTTGGAAACCGTAATGGAGAAAAAGGCAGCCAGAACACAATCGATGTTCCCCAGCAAAAAAAGCGCTCCAAATGTGATCCAATGGGCGGCGTCCATGCGGTAAAAATTCCAAACCGGAGCAAAAAGGGAGCTCAGCCGGCTGTTTGACTCAATTATCTTTATGGAAGTAAATACGGAAAGTCCGATCAGGACCGCCGCTGCCAACATCCAAAAAAGAGCCAGAATCATTTTAGACAGCAACAGCCGCCAGCCTGTTGCAGGCAGCGTGAATGTCATGTATCCCTCATCTCCATAGAGATTCGTATTGTAATATTGAAGGATAAAAGCAATCATCACAATATAAAGGGCAGTGGGTCCCAACGAAAAGGTGAGCATGGAATAAACCTGGGCGGCGCCCGGATTCACTGCAAAAAGCACACCCGGCAACGCCATGCAGAGCAGAATAAACGCAACCAAAACCGCGGTGAATTTTCGGTATGTAGCGCGCAGATCCCATTTGATCATTTTGGTCAGCATTTGAAAACCTCCCGGAACAGGTCGTAGACGGATTTTTTACGGTGTTCGCGCACGGCTTCGACTTCATCGTACAGAACGACCTCCCCTTCCCGCAGGAAAATCACGCTGTTGAAAATCCGCTCCACATCCTGAATAATGTGGGTGGACAGCAGCACAGTGCTGTTTTCGCAGTACTGCGTCAGAATCGTATCAAGAACCACGTCGCGCGCGGCGGGGTCCACCCCGCCGATCGGTTCGTCAAGTACGTACAGCCTTGCCGCGCGCGACATAGCCATCACCAGTTGAATCTTTTCGCAGTCCCCCTTTGAAAACTGGGAAAACCGCATGCCCGGGTCCAGGCGCAGCCGCGCGATGAGCTCCATGGCTTTGATCCGGTCGAAATCGATAAAAAAATCGGAATAATACGCCACGGCATCCCGCACCCGCATCCAGCGGCCCAAAGAAAGCCGGTCCGGCAGATAGGAAACAATGGATTTGGTGCAGGCGCCCGGAATCCTCCCGTTGACATGCACCGTGCCTTCATAACCCGTCAGGACCCCCGTCAGGATCTTGATGAGCGTCGTCTTACCCGATCCGTTCGGGCCCATAAGGCCCACGATTTTCCCCTGAGGAATGGACAGCGTCACGTTGCGGAGCGCTGTTTTACCGCCGTACCGTTTGGTCAACCCCACGGTTTCAACCATGGGGACGGAACCGCCGGCTTCTTCCCTCTGCGCGGCTTCTTCCACGATTTCATTCATCCGCGGCTCCCCCTTTTTTGATAGATTCCCGCACCATTTCTTCAATTTCTTCCGGTTGCAGTCCCATCCGCCGCATCAGCCCCACAAAGTCCGCCACCAGACGGACCAGCGAACCTTCGCGCAATTTTTCGATTCGTTCCCCGCTGGTTGTAATATATCTTCCGCTTGTTCTTTCCGTATACATCAGCCCTTCTCTTTCCAGTTCGGAAAATGCCTTCTGCACGGTGCTTGGGTTCACACCGAGCGTCCGCGCAAGGTCGCGCACGGGTTCCACCTTCGCGCCCGCTTTCAGTTCGCCGGAAACAATTTTCCGCTTGATTTCACCCATGATCTGGATATAAATAGGTTCGGATGGTTTAAATTCCATATTGATCTCTTTCTTCAAACAGTTTATTGTTTCCACATCAATCAAATTGTATGGTTGAATTAAAACAATTATACAATTTATTCGCTATAATTGTCAAGACGTAAAAAGCTGAAGCCGAAATCAAATGACTTTAAATTAAAAAATTCAGCCGGTATAAAGACGCTGCTGAAAGAAAACAAGAAAAACGAAAGCGATAGACACGCAGTAAAACAGCGGCTTTCCGGAGCCGCCACAGCAAACAGCCGCGCTGATTTACTGCAAAATCAGAAGCTGACGCAAAGCTGCTCCAGCTGAAGCAGCACATAAAAACCGCGCCCTGAACAAGCTTTCACAAAGCCGCCGCAGGGGCGCGTTTATCTGTTTTTAAAGCTGCCGTACCGTGTATGCTGTTGCAAATCGGCCCTGCTCAGGCCCCGGAGCGGTGAAAGATCATCACGCGTTTTTTCTGGTCATGCGGATAATATGCCAGAGCCGCACAAGGGAGGACACCAGCAGAATGCCCATGGCCAGCGCTCCCGCTATGCCAAGCGTATGCAGGCCGGTTTCGAGAAACATTTCGGTATTGCCGACAATGCAGTATTCCATGGTGTAATAAATGCCGCCGCCCGGCACCATGGGCAGCAGCGCGACCAGCAGGTACCCGGTCACGGGTTCCCTGCGAACGCGCGCCATGATTTCGGAATAAACGGAAATCGCCATGGTGGCGAAAAAAAATTGCAGGATGTCGTTCTGAACCGGCGCGCACAGCAGGTACGCCAGCCAGCCGATCGCGCCGCCGAGGGAAGCGAAAACCAGCGATTTTCCCCGCATGTTGAACGCGATGGAAAACGCGGCGCAGGCGGCGAACGCGTAAACGCAGGGCAGAAGATACCGCATGCTCACACCCCCCATATCGCGCGGGTCACGGTGAGCGCGGCGCCGGCCCCGATGGCGATGGCGGTCGCCACCAGAAAGCTTTCCGTGAAACGGATCAGGCCGGCGATCAGGTCCCCGGCGATCAGATCGCGCATGAAGCTGGTGATCGCAATGCCCGGAACCAGGTTCATGAGCGCGCCGATGATGATTTTGTCGGAATTCAGCCCGAAATTGTAATGAACCGCAACCAGCGCGACAAGCGCCCCCGCGCCGCTGGCCAGAATGTTGGTAAAAAAGCTGTTGGCGTGGAACCGGTCCATTTGGTGGGCCACCACCTTGATGACCGCGCCGCACACAACGGAGCACACCGCGTCGGAAAACGTGCCGCCGTAAAAAAGCGTGAAGGCAAACGCCACCAGGGAAAACGCCATGACCTGCTCCAGAAAGGTATAGGTCGGGCGCGCGTCGATTCTGCGCAGCTCCGCGCGGATGACGCAAAAATCCGGCCGCTCGCGGCAGACGCGCCGGCACAGGTCGTTGACCTTTTCCACTTTATCCATATTGGTGCAGCGCGCGTGGCATCGCTTGATTTTTGTGATGGGGCGGCCGTCCGCCGTGCTGACGGTCGCGTAAATACAGGTGGGAATGGCGAAAATTTCGCCGCCTTCCACCGAATAGGCGCGAAAAATCCGCTGCATGGATTCCTCTACCCGGTAAATTTCCGCGCCGTTCGCCAGCAGCATGTAGCCGACCTCCGTCGCCGTGTTGATCAGATCGTTGTCATTCATCCGCAGCACCCTTCCGATTGGTTCCAGGCTCCGTTTCATTAACGAGTCGTTTGATTGCCGTCCGGCGCTCTCCCCGGGGGAAACGCCGCCTGTTTGCAACAAACATTATACTATTTTTTTAAGCGGCCGTCACCCCGGCGGCCGACTTTTTTCCGCGCCCCGCGCCGGTATATCTCTCTATTATATGCAAAAGATGATCTTAAAATATTTCTTGATTCCCGGGGCTTTTTTCTGTATAATTCCCCTTAGAAACCCCTATCAATTCAAGTCATTCAGGAGGTAATAAAAAATTGGGAAAAGCTTTGATCATCGGAGCGGGCGGCGTTGCGGGCGTTGTTGTTCACAAATGCTGCCAGAATTCGGACGTTTTTGAAGAAATCTGCATTGCGAGCCGGACCCTTTCCAAGTGCGACGCGCTGAAAGCGAAGCTGGAAGGCGGCCGCACCAAAATTCAGACCGCGCAGGTAAATGCGGACCATACGGACGAACTGATTGCTCTCATCCGCAAATTCCGGCCGGATATTGTAATCAATGTCGCGCTCCCTTATCAGGATCTTACGATCATGGACGCCTGCCTTGCGACGGGTGTGGATTATGTGGATACGGCCAACTACGAGCCGGTGGACACCGCGAAATTCGAATATAAGTGGCAGTGGGCCTACCGCGAAAAATTCAGGCAGGCGGGCATCACCGCGCTTTTGGGCAGCGGCTTCGACCCCGGCGTGACCGGCGTGTTCTCCGCGTACGCGCAGAAGCACTATTTCGACGAGATCCGCTGCATCGACATTCTCGACGCCAACGCGGGCGACCACGGCTACCCCTTCGCCACCAATTTCAACCCGGAGATCAATATCCGCGAGGTGACGGCCAAGGGCAGCTACATTGAAAACGGGAAATGGGTGGAAACCGAACCGCTCGAAATCAAGCGCGTGTACAATTTCCCGCAGATCGGCCAAAAGGATATTTACCTGCTGCACCACGAGGAGCTGGAGTCGCTGGCGCTGAATATCCGCGGCATCAAACGGATCCGTTTCTGGATGACCTTTTCCCAAAACTACCTCACCCACCTGAAAGTGCTGGAAGACGTGGGCATGACCTCCATCCACCCCATTGATTTCGAGGGCAAACAGATCGTGCCGCTCCAGTTCCTGAAGGCCGTTTTGCCCGACCCGGCCTCGCTCGGGCCGCGCACCAAGGGCAAAACGAATATCGGCTGTATTTTCCAGGGCGTGAAAGACGGCAAGCCGCTCACGTACTATCTCTACAATGTGTGCGACCATCAGGAATGCTACCGGGAGGTCGGCTCGCAGGCCATTTCCTACACCACCGGCGTTCCGGCCATGATCGGCGCCAGCATGGTTCTGACCGGAAAATGGAAAAAGCCCGGCGTTTACAATATAGAAGAGTTTGATCCCGACCCGTTTATGGACGCGCTGAACCGTTTCGGCCTGCCGTGGCAGGAAAGCTTCAGCCCCGAGCTGGTGGACTGAAATGCCCGTGAACATTGATTTTACCGCCGTCCCTTCCCCCTGTTACGTGGTGGACGAGGCCCTGCTGGTGAAAAATCTGAAGCTGCTCCGCCTGGTGGAAGAGCGGACGGGCTGCAAAATTCTGCTGGCGGAAAAAGCCTTTTCCATGTTCTCCGTTTTCCCGCTGATCGGGCGTTACCTGAGCGGCGTGACCGCGAGCTCTCTGTTCGAAGCGCGGCTCGGCTATGAGGAGATGGGAAAGGAAGTCCATATTTACGCGCCGGCCTACACGGAACAGGATTTCCAGGAAATTCTGCGCTATGCCGACCACATTGTTTTCAACTCCTTTTCCCAGTGGGAAAAGTACCGCGGCAGCGTCGGACAAGCCGGGCGGCGGATCGAATGCGGCATCCGCGTAAACCCGGAATATTCCGAAATCGAAACTCCGCTTTACGACCCCTGCTACCGCAATTCCCGCATGGGGGTCACGCTCGCGAACTTTCACCCGGAGGAGCTGGACGGCATCGACGGCCTGCACTTTCACACCATGTGCGAACAGAACTCGGACACGCTCGCGCGCACGCTCCCCGTGGTGGAAGAAAAGTTCGGCCCGTTCCTGCGCCGGATGAAATGGCTCAATTTCGGCGGCGGGCACCACATTACCCGGCCGGACTACGATGTGGAAACGCTGATCCGCTGCATTGACTCGGTGCAGCAAAAATACGGCGTGCAGGTCTATCTGGAGCCGGGAGAGGCCGTCGCGCTCAACACCGGGTTCCTTGTCTGCACCGTCCTCGACATTACGGAAAACGGCATGCCGCTCGTGATTCTGGACACCTCCGCCGCGTGCCACATGCCGGATGTGCTGGAAATGCCCTACCGCCCGAATATCATTGGCGCGGGGCAGCCCGGCGAACTGCCGCACACGTACCGGCTGGGCGGGCCGACCTGTCTTGCAGGCGACGTGATCGGGGACTATTCCTTCGCGCAGCCGCTGCGCCCCGGCGACCGGCTTGTCTTCTGCGACATGGCGCATTACACCATGGTGAAAAACAACACCTTCAACGGCGTGAATCTTCCCTCCATCGCATGGAACGGAGCGGACGGCCTGAAGGTGATCCGGCGGTTCGGGTACGAGGATTTCCGTTCCCGCCTTTCATAGAAAAAATGCGGAACCAATTTCCGCAGGCAATGGAAAAGACGCCTATCGAAAAAGATAAGCGTCTTATTTTTTATGGCCGCCGTGTATCCGGTCATCCCCGTCCGTTTTCCGGCCGGAAGCAGCAGGACGGTCCAATGAAAATATATGTTTTGATACCGCCGCAGCCTACTTTAAATTCTTTTATGTTTATTATATAATAAGATTGCGATATAAAGCAAGCATAAAATGCAGGCCAAACGGTAATTCGCCCGACCCGGACCGATTGAAAAATTGTGAGGACGTTTCTTCAAGGAGGTGCGATTATGAAAACCCGGATTCTGCCAGTATGCTGTTCCTTTTTCCTGATTTTTGCCGGATGCGGTTTCCATCCGAACGGAAGCTCGTCTCAGCTGCCCTCGTCAACCTCTTCCCATGCAAGCTCGTCATCATCCGCGTCGTCTTCTTCCGGCACAAGCCTGCCGCAGTCCCAGTCCGGCCCGGCGGGAACGGTGAAGGACTATTTTCCGATCCTCGAAAATGTGCGGTACCGGTATGAGGGAGCGGGAAATGAGTATGCTTCCTACGACATGTATATCGATTATACGAGCGACACGAAAGTCCAACAGCGGGTCAACAACGGCGGGACGGAAACCGTCAGGGTCATTTCGGTTGGAAACGGCAAAGTCACCCGTGTGTTCAGCCAGAGCGAAGTTTATTACCGTGAAAACTTCCTTGGAAAGACAAGCGGCGCACAGGATGTGCTGCTGAAGGAGCCCATTCAAACCGGGACCTCGTGGAAGCTCGGCGACGGCAGCGCCAGAAGCATCACCGGTGTGTCGGTCCCTGTGAGCACTCCCTCCGGCCGCTACTCCGCCGTATCGGTGACAACCAAAAAAGGTTCCGACACAACCGTCGATTATTATGCCAAAAATATCGGACTGGTCAAAACAGTTACCACCGGAACGAATGACACAATCTCCTCTTCCCTTTCCGAAATCCGGAAAAATGTGTCCCTGATTCAAACGGTACGCTTCTTTTACCCCAATATCAATGACGATAAGCTGTATTACAAGGACCGGAAAATCAGCTTTTGGACCAACAATATCACCAGAAAAGTGCTGGAAACCGCCTATAAAACCCCGATTTCCGGCCAGCCCGGGAAAGTGTTCTCCACCAACACCAGAATCAACAGCCTTTATCTGAACCGGGACGGTATGGTTTACATTGACCTGAACCGGAGCTTTCTTACGGAAATGAACGCCGGCGCAGGGTATGAATCCATGATTCTGCAATGCATTGCGAATACCTTCGGTTTCTATTACGACAAAACGAAGGTGCTGCTGACGATTGACAACGGGCTTTATGAATCCGGCCATATCAAGCTGGAAAAGGGCGAATTTCTCAGTGTGAAGACGGCCGGAGCCGTGGCGATTCCCTGATGGGAACCGCCGGTTTTCGATCTTTTTAAGCCGCCGCGCCGCCAAAATTCCGGCCGCGCGGCGCAGGATTCTCAAGCGCATTTTGTCGAATAAGAAGCAACCGAAAACTTACCGTTCCAGCTTCCGTCTCAGTCGCTCACCCATCCTTATTCAGTACGCCGGCGAATGTTGCAATCCGGTCGTCATAATATTCCTCCTTGTCGGCACTGTCTCCCGATACTTTTTTCATGATAAAGCGGTCAAAAAAATTCATTTTTTCAAACCGCACGGCATAACCCAGCACATCCTTCGCGGCAGCATGACGCAGCAGCTCAGGCGGGAAGGCATTCTCCAGCTCCTTTTGCCTGGCGTCCTCCTTCGGCTCCCCGGCGCAAAGAAAAAGCCCGACCTTTTTCCCAAGCAGCTCCCGCATATGGGCGGAGCAGAATTGAGAAAGGCGCTTCTGCACTCTGCCGATATAAACGGAACCGCCCAGAACGACGGTGTCGAAAGCGCCGAGCGAAGGTCCCCGTTCCCTCATGAGATTGCACAGCTCGGTTTCGCCGCCCAATTGCTTTTGAAGGCGTTTAGCCGCCTCTTCGACGCTCCCGTACTTTGTCGTGTAAATAATGATGCTTTTCAAATTAATTCCTCCTTTTCTTCCCGCTCCCTTTGCCCGCAAAGGAAATCGTTCGCCGCAAGGCGTTCACGGTCGATATTCTTTCGCGTTTTGTCCATCCTACGCAAAATATGCCGCAAGCTGAAAATTCACTGTCGAAATCGCTGCATTATTGTAATATTATAGTTTTATAATACTATAAGTATAATATCTGTTCCTGCAAGGCCGCCTTTGCGAACCTTTTCCGGAAACGGTGCGCAAGCCCCGCCTGGATTTTCAGCGAAAAAAATGGTATACTGACCAAGAAAGGGTGATCGCATGCAGAAATTTGTTCCAAAACAAAAGCTGAGCAAAAAGGCGCAGCGGGAACTGAACCGCGCGAAACGAAAGACCTGGGGCGCGCTCAGCCCGGTAACCCGAAAACCGGAAAATCCAAAAGCCTATAACAGACGAAAGGTTCAAAAAGGAGAGGATGACTTGCTCCGTTTTGAACCTTTTTCTTTTGATTCCGGTTTCCCAAAGGCGGTATTCAGCAGTTGCCCGTGTACACATACCGCAGGTGGTGCCGCGCGATTTCCGCCAGCCGGTAAACCGTTTCCACCGGCGTGGGGCCGCGGTCCGTCATCTTCCAGCAGGGGAAAAACCGGCTTACATGCAGCGGGATTTCCGGGTTGACAAACGAAAGCCAGGCGGACAGGGCGTCCATTTCGTCCTCGCTGTCGTTTTTGCCGGGAACCACAAGGGTGGTCACCTCCACATGGCATTGCTCCGCCGCAAGCTGAATCGAGCGCTTGACCGTTGGAAGGTCGCCGCCTAAAAAGCGGTAGTAGCTCTCCGTAAACCCTTTCAGGTCGATATTCATCGCGTCGAGAAGAGGGAGCAGCTCTTTGAGCGGCTTTTCGCAGATACAGCCGTTTGTCACCGCCACGTTTTTCAGCCCGCGCTGCTTTGCCGGGGCCGCGCAGTCCCGCACGAACTCATAACCGATCAGCGGTTCGTTGTAGGTGTACGCAATACCGATATTCCCGTTCGGCACCAGCCCCAGCGCTTTTTCCACCAGCGCTTCCGGCGAGGTGTGCACCGCCGCGGCGTGTTCGCCGTCCGTCATGGAAATTTCGCTGTTCTGGCAATAGGGGCAGCGCATGTTGCAGCCGTAGCTTCCCACCGAAAGGATCTTGCTGCCCGGGTAAAAATGGCGCAGCGGCTTTTTTTCGATCGGGTCGAGCGCCATGCCGGTCAGGCGGCCGTAATTTGCACAGACGATTGCCCCGGCCCGGTTTTCCCGCGCGCGGCACAGGCCGGCCTGCCCTTCTTCCAAAGCGCAGTGATGCGGGCAGACTTCACATGTCACTTTCATTTGTGCCTCACCACCTCGAACCGTTCCAGAGAGACAGCCTCCCATTCGCGGATATTCGCCTTCTGCTTTGCGATCGCCACCTGCCGTTCCGGCGTATCCACTCCCTCGAGATTGGGCAGCAGCAGCCCGCGCTTATAGCCGCTTGTCACAATCACGCCGTAACGTTTGACATCCAGCTCCGCCATAGAATCAATCGGCTCCGGCTCCGCCAGAACATCCACGCTGTAAACCAGGTCGGGCAGCTCCTCCGCCGTTACCGACGGGAAACGCGGGTCCTCCGTGCCGGCGCTGACCGCGTTGCGGAGAATTTCCTCCGCAATGCTGCCCGTCACCGGGCCGATGGTCCCGATGCACCCGCGAAGCTGCCCGAATTTTTTCAGCGAAACGAAAACGCCCGCCCTGCGCCCCAGCATTTCTTCCGGCAGATTTTCCGGCAGCCCGGCCCCTGTTCCGGTTTTTACATAAGCTTCCAATGAATAGCGCGCAAGCCGGACGTAAGCGTCTTCCTTCGCCTTTGCACCGTCGACGAGGCGCTGCTGTTCCTTTTCAAAAATCTCATCAAACCGCCGGCTTTCGTCGTCGCCCGCAACGGCAAACGCACACACGGCATACCCGACGCCGAACGGCCCCTCGTACGAGAGCAGCTCCGGCCGCACCGCTTTTGCGTCCAGCGCCCCGGCCATAATGATGAAGGAACGCAGGCCGCACTCCGCGGCGGCGTCGCAGAAATCGGGGTGAAAGGATAGGAACCGCAAAAAGTCGCCGTCGGCCATTGCCCGGGTGACCTCCCGGTCGAATTCCGGTCCCTCCGTCGCAAAGCCGTAGGGGCCCTCCGCTTTCAGCTTGTGCGACAGGTCGCCGCTGGCGACGAAAACCGCCCGCCGCCCCAGCTTTTCGGCCGTTTGGGCAATGCACTTTCCCAGGCGGTAATGCTGCAGGACCGAAAGGCCCGAAAGCCCGATGCGCACCAGCTTGTAGTCCTGATACGACTCATTGAGAAAGCGCAGCGGAATCAGCGTGCCGTGGTCCAGCGATTTGTCCCGCTCGCCGAAAGTTCCCGCGGGCAATCCCTCCTGCCCGGCCAATTGTGACAGTGCCTGCACGAATTCACTGTCGTACTCCGCTTCCACCGAAACGCCCGCCACGCCGAATTGCCGCAGGTCGCCCTTTGCGCTTTCTCCGGGCGACATATGAAAATAGTCGGCGTACATCGCGGCGTGAGGGGAGGTCACGATTACGGTTTCCGGTTTGAATGCCGCAATCCGCCGCGCGGCTTCACGGTAAGCATCGATCGTCTTCTGAATTTTCCTTTCCTCTCCCCGGCCCACTTCGGGCAGGATGATCGGCGGATGAGGAACAATGAATGCGCCAAGAATCGGCATAAAACCCCTTCCTTTCTGCACTGGCAAACTCATCTTTCCGAAGCGCACCGCTCATTTCTTTTTATCGCTTTTCCCCGCAGCGGCGCAGCAACACCAGAGAATAAAGACATTGATAACCGCCGCAATACCGGCAATCACTACCCCCATGCAGGACTTCCTTCCATTGAAAGATACCCATAAAAAGCTTTGAAAAAACCGAATTTCTCTGTTACTATTATATAATTTTCAAACCGGAAATTCAATAAATGAAACAAATATTTTACAAAGGCGCCGCAGAAGCAGCCGCCTTCCGCCCGACTCAAAGACGGATCTCGTCTTCCGCAAAACAGAAAACCGCGCGGGGTTTTCCCCGCGCGATCTTCCGAAATGTCTGTTTAAAACTGTTTTCCCTTGTTTTGTCTGGACTGTTGGTTCTGCTGTTTGGCCTCTTCTTCCGGGCTTGTGCCGGAGGAGGAACCGCTGCCGGAGCCGTAGGACGAGCTGCCGCCGGAACCGGAGCTTGCAGACTGCCGGTTCAGCTGTTTGGTTTCCTGAAAGTAATCGCTGCCGGAGCCTGTGGAGCTGGAACCGCTGCTGCCGCCGGAACGGGACTGCTGGTTCAGCTGCCTGGTTTCCTGAAGATAATCACTTTCGGAACCGGAGGAAGAACCCGATCCGCCGCTTTGCTTTGATTTTTGGTTCGCATGTTTCGCATCCTGCAGATCTTTCTCATCCGTATACATATTTTCCAATCTCCTTTATCGTCTTATCGTATGAAAACCATTGCGGCTTTCAAAAGGTATTTTGTCCCCAAACACTTCGATTTATTACAGCAAGACAGATTGGATTTGCGTAAAATGATGCGGCGGCTGACAAAAATCAGGCCGCCGCATCATTAAATTGCTAATTTAAAATAAAAACAAACATCTTACCCTTCGGCGGACAGCATCGCCGCTTTTGTCGCGTGGATGACCGTCGTGTCGAACAAAGGGGTTTCGGTGTCGGACTGCCGGAGCAGAAGCCCGATTTCCGTACAGCCCAAAATAACGCCCTGCGCGCCCCGCTGCGACAATTTCTTTACGATGCGGACATATTCGGCCCTTGATTTTTCAGAAATGATTCCAAGACAAAGCTCGTCATAAATAATGGAATTCACCGTTTCAATCTCGTTTTCTTCCGGCACCAAAACTTCAATCCCGCGGTCGATCAGCTTCGCCTTGTAAAAATCCTGCGTCATGGTGTATTTTGTCCCCAGCAGCGCCACCTTCGCAATCCGGTGTTTTTCAAGCTCGTCCGCAGTGGCCTCCGCAATATGCACGAGCGGGATCGAAATTTTCGACTGGACGGCGGGCGCAACCTTGTGCATGGTGTTGGTGCATATCACAATAAAGTCCGCGCCCGCCTGTTCGAGCCTGACCGCGGCGTCCGCCAGGACCTCTCCGCTTTTTCCCCATTCGCCGCGGGACTGATATTGTTCAATCTCGTCAAAATCGACGCTGTAAAGCAGGCACTTTGCGGAGTGCAGCCCGCCCAATTGCCGTTTGACCGTCTCGTTGATGATTTTGTAATAGGTCACCGTGCTTTCCCAGCTCATCCCGCCGATCAACCCGATGATTTTCATGCTCACGTCTCCTTCCGAAAGGCCTTGCCATGATTCGGCGCATAGGCCCTTGAAAAAAATTATACACCCAAACGAAGACAGGAGAAAGACAGAATCGAACGAAACAGGCGGAAAAAACGCCGCGGGGATGCGGGCGACCGGCTGCCGCTACAGGCGAAGGTCGCGTTCGCCGTTTTCGATCCGCTTCAGGTTTTCCTGAATCTTATCGTAAACCGGCTCGCCTTTGAACTGCGCGATATGCTTCGCGAGAACCTCTTCCCCTTTTTTCCTTGTTTCGTCGCTCGCATAATCCAGCAGGTATTCTTTCAGCGTGAAAATCGCGTTTGGAATGCAGAAATTATGCACGAACCGGGATTTGGCAACCTTCATGAACTGCTCCCCCGTCCGGCCGGCGCGGTAACACGCGGTGCAGAAGGACGGAATGCAGTTCATCTCGCAGATTTCCCTGACCGTGCTGTCCAGCGAATTGGTGTCGCCGATGGTAAACTGCTCCTTGTCGGGCAGGCCGTTCGCGTTTTTGGACTGCGCGTAGGCGCCGACGCCGATGCGCGTGCCCGCGTCGATCTGCGACACACCGAACGGGATGACCTCCCTGCGCACGGAATCCGGCTCCCGCGCGGTGCAGATCAGCCCCGTATACGGGACGGAAAGGCGCAGAATGGCAACCAGCTTTTTAAAATCCTGATCGCTGACCTCGTACTCCGGATGCTCGGAAAACGGGGTGCCGGTGGCGAATTTGATGCGCGGGAACGAGATAGTGTGCGGTCCAACGCCGTTGAAGGTTTCCTCCAGATGAATGGTGTGATACAAAAGCCCCATGACCTCGAAGCGCCAGTCGTACAACCCGAACAGCACGCCGATGCCGTTGTCGTCGACGCCCGCCTGCTGCGCGCGGTCCATGCAGTAAAGCCTCCAGCGATAATGGCCCTTGATCGTTCCGGCCGGATGCATTTTGCGGTAGGTCTCGTGATGATAGGTTTCCTGGAAAACCTGGAACGTCCCGATCCCGACTTCCTTGAGCTTTTTCAGCTCTTCGACGGTGAGCGGCGCGCAGTTGATGTTCGCGCGGCGAATCTCGCCGTGCTTCGATTTTACGCTGTACACCTTCCGGACGGTATCGCACATGAAATCCACCTGGGTGGACGGCGATTCGCCGTAAACCAGGACGGTGCGCTTCTGGCCTTCTTCGATCATGATCCGGACTTCCTGCTCGATTTCATCCATGCTGAGCGTTTTGCGGTGCATGGCCTTGTTGCTGCAGCGGAATCCGCAGTAAACGCAGTCGTTGGCGCATTCGTCGCTGATGTAAAGCGGCGCGAAAAAGACGATGCGGTCCCCGTAGACCTCTTCCTTCAGCCGGTGCGCCAGCTCGTACATCTCCTGAATCGTTTCCTCGTCCTTGTTCTGGATCAGGATCGCCGTTTCCTCCGGGTCGAGCCGAACGCACTGCTCCGCCTTTTTCAGCACGCGGCGCACATCCTCTTTGGACGGGTTTTCCCATTTGTTCAGCTGCGCCCATATTTTATCGTCGTCGATAAAATCATGGTCCATCCGGTCATACTTTTCAAATTCATCTTTGTACTTTTCCAGAAAATTCATCTTTAGCTTCCTCTCACACTATCTGCTTGTTTTTGCGATCATGGATTTGACCGACACGCCGGAAATTCTGCCGAGCTTTCCGGTCATTGCGCTGATGGCATCATTGCTGCCGTCGACAATCAGCGACATGACCGATACGCCCCGTTCCCGGCAGGGGATTCCCATCCGCCCGACAATCAGCTCCGCATATTCGTGAAGGACCGCGTTCACGGTTTCCGCGCGGGAAAGATCCTCCACAACAATGCCTATGATTCCGATTCGTTTTTCCATGGCTTCCAACCTCCTGACACCGTTTTCCCAGCAAAAGGCCGTTCGGTTCGCTTCCCCCGCCGCGTTTGCGCCGCCGGGCTGCCGCCCGCCCCCTCCCGGGACCCTGATAAAAATAAAAACTCCCTTCCCGCGAAAACGGAAAGGGAGCGAAACGGCAAAGTAAAACCCACACATACCGAATGCGCGCCTTTCCGCTCGGAACCACCTTGCGGTCAGGTAAAAAACACAGGCCCTGCATCTCCGGGCGGCAGAACCGCGGGAAGACGCATTGCGATTTAGATTGAGTTTATCATGGATTTCGCCGGATGTCAACACGGCCGCGGGAAAAGCGCTCCGCCAAATAAAAAGGGGAATCTTGTCAGATGTTTCCAACCGGCGTATAATAATCTTAAATTTGCATCAACCGGAGCGGAGGGGTTCGGCATGGTATCAAGAATGTACAGCATGGGGCTTTACGGGATGGACGCTTTTCCCGTCGAGGTGGAGGCGGATATTTCCGTGGGGCTTCCGTCGTTCGATGTGGTGGGCCTGCCCGACGCCGCGGTAAAGGAATCGCGCGACCGCGTTCGCTCCGCGCTGAAAAACTGCGGGTTCGATTTTCCGGTCCATAAAATCACCGTGAACCTTGCCCCGGCGGACAAGCGCAAGGAAGGCCCCATTTACGACCTGCCGCTTCTGGTCGCGCTGCTGAAGGCGAGCGGCCAGCTTTCGGCGGAAACCGACGACAGCATCTTCATCGGGGAGCTGTCGCTCACCGGAGAGGTGCGGCCCGTGCGGGGCGTTCTGCCCATGGCGATCCGCGCGCAGCAGGAGGGCTTTTGCAGGCTGTATCTGCCCGCCGCAAACGCCGCGGAGGGCGCGGTGGTGCAGGGAATTTCCGTCTACCCCGTAACCGGCGTGGAAGCGCTGCTCGCCCATTTGACCGGACGGGCGGAAATCGCCCCGGCGCAGGGCGGCGCCCAGACCGAAGGGCCCGCGGTGCCCGTTCCGGATTTTTCGGAGGTGCGGGGCCAGTGCGAGGCAAAGCGCGCGCTGGAAATCGCGGCCGCGGGAGGACATAACGTTTTGCTGATCGGCCCGCCCGGCTCCGGGAAAAGCATGCTTGCCAAGCGCCTGCCCTCCATTCTGCCGGACATGACGTTTGAAGAAACGATACAGACCACCAAGATCCATTCCATTGCGGGCGCAATTCCCAGCGGCGTGCCGCTGATCCGCACGCGGCCGTTCCGCGCGCCGCACCACACGGTTTCCGCCGCGGGCCTTTCGGGCGGCGGCAGCGTTCCGCGCCCGGGCGAAATTTCCCTGGCGCACAACGGCGTGCTGTTTCTGGATGAGCTGCCGGAATTTTCGCGCGCCGCCATGGAGGTGCTGCGCCAGCCGGTGGAGGACGGGCGCGTCACCATTTCCCGCGTGAGCGGAACCGTATCGTACCCGTGCTCCGTCATGCTGGTGGCGGCGATGAACCCTTGCCCCTGCGGATATTTCGGGCACCCGACCAAACCGTGCACCTGCTCCGCAAACGCGGTGTCCCGGTATCTGGCCCGGGTTTCCGGCCCGCTGCTCGACCGGCTCGACCTGCACATCGAGGTGCCGCCCGTGGAATTCGACGAGCTGGATTCGGCGGAGAAAGCCGAAAGCAGCGCGGCCATCAAACAGCGCGTGAACGCCGCGCGGCAGCTGCAAAACGAGCGGTTCCGGAATCTGCCGATCACCTGCAACGCCCGAATTACGCCGGACGTTCTGCACGAAATCTGCCGGCTGAGCGACGGCGGGAAGGCGCTGTTCCGCCGCGCGTTTGAAAAGCTGGGCCTTTCCGCCCGAGCGTACGACCGGGTGCTCAAGGTTTCGCGCACCATCGCCGACCTGGACGGCAGCGGGGAAATTCTTCCCCGCCATGTCGCGGAAGCGGTCCAGTACCGCAGCCTGGACCGCAAATACTGGCTCAAGGAGCGTTAATCCGATTCCTTCCTTTCGCCCGGTGCATATTCCGGGTATCCTCACGCAAAATAAGAACCGGTTCTCATCAGGGAGAAATACCGCGGCGGCGAGAGACAGTTTCGTTTTCCGGGTATTTTCAGCACCGCATGACGGGAGCCATGAGAACGGTTTTGAAAGAGAAAAGGAAGGAAGAAAAATGGGGATCGTCATCAACAGCACGGACCAATATCAAACCTGCATCAATGAATGTAACCGCTGTGCCCAGGCCTGTCTGGAATGCATGACCGCGTGCCTGAACGAGCCGGACGTGCAGGCGCGGAGAAGCTGCATCACCATGCTGGCGGAGTGCGCCGGCATCTGCCGGGAAGCGGTCTGCTTTATGTCGATGGGCGCGCCGCATGCAAAGGAGCTTTGTAAGCTCTGCGCCGTGATCTGCGACAAATGCGCCTGCGAATGCGGCGCGTTTCAGGACAGCCACTGCGTGAAATGCGCGCAGGAATGCAAAAAATGCTCCGACGAATGCAACAGCATGGGCTGACGCAGCCAACGCAAAAAAGATACGGGGTCTGCCGGCGCAAATCCCGTATCCTTTTCTTTCATCGATTTTCGCGATTGAGCCTTTGAACAATCAGCCCCGCGATGGAGGCGCACGGCGCCTGCCTGGCCACCGCGCCGATATCGTTGGCAACCATGGGCATGCCGTACACAACGCTGGACGCTTTGTCCTGCCCGATGGTAAAGGAGCCCTTTTTTCGCATTTCCAGCAGCCCCTGCGCGCCGTCGCGCCCCATGCCGGTCAGGATGACGCCGATCGCGTCGCTTCCGGCCGTTTTGGCAACGGAGCGGAACAGAACATCCACCGAGGGACAGTGCCCGCTGACTTTTTCTCCCAGCGCGCATTTTACATAATACCCGCGCGCATCCTTTTCCAGCATCATATGCCGGTCGCCCGCCGCGACCAGCGCCTGGCCCTGCTTTACGCGGTACCCGTCCTGTGCTTCCAGAACCGTAAAGCTGCAAATCCGGTTCAGCCGCTCCGCATACATTTTCGTAAAGCCGACCGGCATGTGCTGGACAATCAGAATGCCGGGAATATCCGCCGGAAGCCGCTTCAGAATGTCCAGCGTTGCCTCCGTTCCCCCTGTGGAAGCCCCGACGGCAATAATGTGCTCGCTGGCGCCTGCAAGGCGGAGACTGGGAATCAAAGCGCTTTCCGGATGCGAAACAGCCTTTTTCACTCTGGCCGAGGATGCGATTTTTATTTTGACCAGAAGCTCGTTGCAGAACATCTGGAATTCGTTGCCCCCCTGGGCGGAGGGCTTGCGGACAAAATCCACGGCGCCCGCGTCCAGCGCCTCGAAAATACCGAGATTGACGGAGCTGACCAGAACGACCGGGACCGGATGGACCGGAATAAGCTTTTTCAGAAACTCCGTTCCCCGCATGTCCGGCATTTCAACATCAAGCGTAACCACGTCGGGCGAAAGCTCCCTGATTTTGATCTCCGCTTCCCTGGCCGACGCGGCGCTGCCCACCACTTCAATCCCGGAATCGGCGCTCAAGGCTTTTTGCAGGGCGGTACGAAAAAAAATGGAATCATCCACAATCAGCACCCTGAGAATACGGTTGATCGCCATTATTTGTATCCTTTCTGATAAACGGAAGGCTCAATATACCGGAACGGCGAGCTTTCCCTTTGGATGGTTTCGGAATGCCCGATGAACAGGTATCCGCCGGGCTTCAGAACGTCGTAAAACTTTTGAATCAGTTTGTCCCGCGTGGGCTGTTCAAAATAGATCATCACATTCCTGCAGAAAATCAGATCGAACGGGGCGCGGAAGACAAACGGGGCCATCAGGTTGAGCTTTTTGAAAATAACCTGATCCTTCACCTCCGGCCGAAGGGAAAACATCTCCCCGGCCTCCGCACGGAAATATTTCTTTTTCCAATCGGCCGGGATGTTCTTCAGGGAATCGGCGGTATATATCCCGGTTTTGGCGCCCTGCATGGCCCGTTCGGAAATGTCGGTCGCCAGAATCCGGTAATCCCATTCCCGCTCCCGCATTCCGAAATAATCCCGGATGACCATAATGGTGGTAAAAGCCTCTTCCCCGGAAGAGCACCCGGCGCTCCAGATGCGCAGGTTCTTCTGCCGGTTCGTTTTTTCCTGCATGGGCAGAATCGCTTTTTTCAGAAAATCAAAATGCGCCTGCTCCCTCATAAAATAGGTGTGATTGGTGGTCAGGCGGTTGATCAGGTTCGTGACTTCCCCGGAATTGTTCTGCTTGATCAGCGCAAAGTAATCCGTGAAATTATTCATTCCTTTTTCCGTCAGCGCGGAATACATTCTGGCTTCAATCAGCTGCCTTTTCTGGATCAAATTGATGCCGTAGTTGCTTTTTACATAGGAAACGATTTTTTCAAATTCGCTGTCGGTCAGCCGAATCATTGTTTTTCCCCCTCCGTCGCGGTCAGTTGCCGTTGTAAAGGCTGAGGACATCCAGGATCAGGCTGATGCTGCCGTCCCCAAGGATCGCGCAGCCCGAAATGCCCGTGTCTTTCAAATTGAACCGGCTGAGATATTCCGGCAGGCCCTTGACCACCACCTGCTGTTCCCCGAGCAGCTGGTCCGCGAAAATGCAGTACGCCTTTTCATGCGTTTCCGCCAGGACCACGATTCCGTCGCCGACGCGGCGGACCTCTGTTTCCAGCCCGAAAACGTCGTGAAGCCGCACAAGCGGATAATACATGCCGCGCACCATCACGATCTCACGGCCGTCCGTGTCGCGCAGAACGCTTTCCTCCGGTATTTTGAACAGCTGCCTGATATTATTGATCGGAATGGTGAACATGGTGCCGCCGACCGAGACCTTCATCCCGTTGACAATGGCGAGCGTAAGCGGTATTTTAAACAGAATCTTCGTGCCCTTCCCCACTTCGCTGGAAAGGGAAACATCCCCGCCGATCTGCTCCACGTTTTTCTTGACCACATCCATCCCCACGCCGCGGCCGGAGTATTCCGTGACCACCTCGTTGGTGGAAAAGCCGGGCATCAGAATAAAGTTGTAAATTTCCTTGTCGGTGTATTCCTTTTCCGGCTTTTTCAGCATGCCCTGCCGCTTGGCCTTATTCATCACCGCGGTCTTGTCGATTCCCGCGCCGTCGTCCTGAATGGCGATCAGGATTTCCCCGCCGGTATTCTGGGCGGAAAGGGTGATTTTCCCTTTGGGCGGCTTGTCCGTGCGGGCGCGCTCCTCCCGGGTCTCGATCCCGTGGTCCATCGCGTTGCGCACCAGATGCATGATCGGGTCGCCGATGTGGTCGATAATGGTTTTGTCCACTTCGGTGTCCTCGCCGACCAGAACCAGCTCCACATCCTTGTCCAGCTTTCTGGACATATCGCGCACAATGCGGTTCATTCGCTGAAACACCCCGGAAATCGGCACCATGCGGATGGACATGACCACCTCCTGCAGCTCGTTGGTCAGCTTGCGCAGCTGGCGCGACGCCTTGGTGAACTGGTTGTCGATCGTTTCCTGCCGGTTTGTCTGCATGGAGGTCACCATCGATTCGGTGATCACGATCTCTCCCATCAGGTCCATCAGGCTGTCCAGCTTGGAAAGGTTGACGTTGATCAGGTTCTGTTTGACCGCGGTGTGCCTGCCGTTCTGTCCGGCAGCCTGCCCCGGTTTTTCATTCTTTTCCCCCGCTTCCTCCCGTTCTGCGGAAGAAGCATCAACCGCCGCGTCCAGCACGGTATAATTTTTCGTATAAACAAAGTTTTCGATCAGCTTCAGCACGCTTTTTCTCGCCGCTTCCGTGCGGAAAAAAAGGAGAAAGCCGTTTTTGAAAATTTCCGCGGCGGAATCCGGATTGGTTTCAATATCCTCCGGAGCGTACCGCACCTCCGGCGTCACGTCGGTCACGCTCTGCACCAGCATGACGGCGCGCAGGTTGACCATTTCGGTATCCTCCGCAAAATCGACCCTGACCGGGAACGGATACCGCGCGTCCGCCCCGACTAAGGCCGCGCTCCCGCTTGGACGGGCCGTTTCGGCGGGCGGGGCTTTCGCCTCCCCGTTTTGCGCCTCGGCTCCCTGCTCCGGAGCAGCCGGAGCGGCGTCTTTTCCGGAGGAAATCTTTTTCAGAAAATCATTAATTTCCTGCTCAAACGTGCCGATATCTGTAGTGAGCTCTTCGTTTTTTTCCACCTTTTCGATTTCATTCTTCAGAAAATCGCCGGACTGGAACATCAGGTCGAACAGCTCCTGGATATATTGGGGCTGAATTCCGTTTTCCCGGACAAAAAAGAACAGATCCTCCACCTTGTGGGAAATGGTGGCCAGGCTGTTGAACTGCATCATCGCGGAAGAGCCCTTGATGGTATGCATGATTCTGAATATCTCATTGATGCTGTCGGAGTCGAAATTGTGTTCCTTTTCGCAATTGAGGAGGATTTCGTCCAGATGCTCCAGCAGATCATTCGCTTCAAACAAATAGACTTCAAGCATGGATTCCATATTGCCGTCCATTGAAAAATCACCGCCTAATCAATCTTTTATATTTTATATATCGTATCAACCGCTGTAAAATTAACTGCCAATTTTATTTTTTGAGGTGTTTTTATGCCCGACAACTTAAGAATTACAACGCCGGTCAACGTAAACGAGGGGATTAACCGGACCCAGCCTTCCCGCCAGGGGCAGGCGGTTTCGCCGATCGACCCGTCGCGGGTAAACCGCCCGAACGCGGAAAACCAGACGGACCAGAACGCGCAGTTTGAATTTTTGCCGGACCGGGACTCCGTTTTCAGCAAATATGTGGAGCATTTGGAGGAAACGCCCGGGCTTTCGCAGACCATGATGAAAATCATGTTCGACCTGTTCAGCAAAGCGGGCGGCGCCCAGAGCGCCAAAGTGTCCTCCGCCGCGATGAAACAGCTTTTCGAAGCCATGCGGATGGACAAGCCCGAAATGCTGGAAGCGCTGATGTTTCAGGCGAAAAACCAGACAAAATTTTCCGGCGATGCCTTTCACCTCCTGCGTGAAATCGCAAACCGGTTCCCAAACAGCGATTTTGAAGCCCGCCTGGCGGAATTTTTGAAGGCTTACGACGGGTATTTTTCCACAGCGGACACCACCCTTGCCGTTGCGGCGGACCTGCGGCGGATTGCCCGGCAGATCCCCCGTCCGCACAGCGCGGAGCTTTCGTCGCTGAGCGCCGGCCTGGAAACGGAGCAGCCAACCGAAAACCTTGCGGAAAATCTTGCCCTGCTGAAGGAAAAGGTCATTCCCATGCTGAGCCGCTATGTGAACGCCTCCAACGATTTCGGCCCCGCAAGGGACGGCATCACCCTTCTTCTCTACGATATCGCACGGCTGAACACCGGCACGCGGGAGGCACTCGCGGAAAAATCCGCTTCCCTGCTGGACTGCTGCCGCTACGAGCTGAATTTTTCCGAGGACAAGCTGGAAGGGCTGCGCGGCCTGCTCGCGAATCAGATGACCGAGCAGGCGCAAAAGCCGGAAAACTCCTTCTTTGATTCGCTGATGGCCTTCCTTTCGGAGGGGAAAAAGCACAGCGGCTCCGACATGAGTCACGCGCTGTTCCGCGACACCGCAAACGCCCTGCTGCTGGACCAAAGCGTTTACATGCCGTTCACGCATCTCGTCCTTCCGGCCGCCTGCAACGGAAAATTCCTGTTTTCCGAGCTTTGGATTGAAAAAAACGGGGAGCATTCCGCCGGCGGAAAAATCCAGCCGGCCGTGCGCCCGATCCATCTGTTTTTAAAATTCGAGATTAAATCCCTCGGCGTCTTCTCGGCGGAGATTTCCCTTTCGGGCCGGTCGGCGCGCATGAAGCTGAGCTGCCCCGCCGCGCTGGAAAACAACCGCACGCAGATCGGCGGAGCGCTGTCCGGAATACTCGAAGCGAACGGGCTTACCCCGGAAGCCGTTGAACTGGTGCCTGAAAACAGCATTCCAATTGAAAAGCGGATTATGAAAAAAGTGTACGAAAGGAAGGTCGGCATCGATGTCACAGTCTGACAGCAGAAAAAGAGCGGCCGCGCTGAAATATTCGCCGGACCTGTCCCAAAGCGCCCCGATCGTGGTGGCCGCCGGCATGGGATTTGCCGCGCAGAAAATCATTGATCTGGCGCGGGACAGCAGCGTGCCGGTGTATGAAGACGCTTCCCTTGCGGCGCTGCTTTCCCAGCTGGACGCGGGAGAAGAGATCCCGCCGGAGCTGTACCGCGCCATTGTGGACATTTACGTGTATTTTCTGAACTACGACCCGCGCCCGCCCGCGGCCGGCGCCCGGGACAAAAGTGAGGAGGAGCGGAAAATTTCCACGTAGAGGCTAATTTTTTTCCGCTTTGATCCGATATATTTTTCAGTTGAGATATCCTGCGGACCCGGCTCCGAAACGGGAATCCGGTCGATAAATTCGCCGCGCGGACGCGGCAGAAACGGTGAACGGTATGAAAAACAGCAGCAATGGATTCAGTGAAACTTCTTCCTCTTCTGAAAACGTTCCGACTGAAAAATATCTGACCTTTTATCTTGAAAATCAGCTTTTTGCGTTTAAAAGCGCCAATGTGGTCGAAATCATACGCTTCCAGCCCATTACCTTTGTCCCAAAGCTCCCCGCTTTTATCAAGGGCGTCATTAATTTAAGGGGAAAAATCGTCACGCTGATCGACCTGCGGCTCAAGCTGGGCAAACCCTCCGCGGAATACAGCGACCAGACCAGCATCATTGTTTCGGAATCGGGTCCGTTCACGGTCGGCTTCATTGTGGACAAGGTCAACGACGTGAGCGACATTTCCGAAAGCCAGGTCAGCGAATCCCCCAAGCTTGCGCGGGATTCCGGCAACCGCTGTGTCAGCGGGATTGCGAACCTCGGCAGCCATGTCGCGCTTGTTCTTGACGTTCCGCAGCTGCTGGACGAAACCGGGTCCGGCATTGGCTCGGCTGAAGCGGCGCCGGAAAACGGCGCGACGGAACCGTGACAACCTTTCATCAAAAGCCGCGCGGAGGGATGTTCCATGCTCCCGGTATCTGAAAAATATCTGAATCGCACCTGCGAAATAAAAACCCCGGAGGGCGCCGTGCTCGGCAGAGGCGTGCTGGAGGGTCTTGGAGAAAATTCGGTGCAGATAAAAAAGGCAAACGATTTTTTGCCGACCCTTGTCTGCAACACGAGGGTCGATCTGCATATTTTGTACCCCAGAGAGAACAAGACCCTGATCGGCAAGGTTTACCTTTCCACTCCCGAAATGATGCGGGTGACCGAAGTTCAAAACCTGAGCGACTACGAGCGGCGCGATTTTTTCCGGCTGAATATGGAACTCTATGCGCGGGTATACCCCGTTCTGGAAGGAAATTCGGATTTAAATTCCATTCAGCCGTTCCCGGTGAAATTGACCAACCTCAGCATAGGCGGATGCTTTATTGAAACCCGTAAAAAGATGGAAATCGGCGACCGTTTCATGCTGCTGCTGCTTCTGGACGGGAACAAGGAGTCCTTTGTCTGCCAGGTGCAGCGAAAATCCAGGCGGGAAAACAATTTCAACGGTTACGGCTGTGCGTTTTTCGACAATTCAAGCCATCAAAACGACCTGCTCTGCCAATTTCTGTTTGAACAGCAGCGGGAAATCATCAGGCGCAGAAGGGAACAGGAGCAGACTTAGGCCTGCTGATTGTGAGAACCCGATGCCCGGATTGATATATTCAACGAGGTGACATTATGCAAACAGCAACGAAAATCGACGCGTTGACCGCCCGGCCGGAAACCGACGAAATGGAGGGAAAATACCTGACCTTCTGGACGGACGGCCAGCTGTTCGGAATTCCGATTGCCGATGTGGTCCAGATCATCGGCATTCAGGAAATCACCCCTCTGCCGGAAGCCCCCGGCTATGTAAAGGGCGTGATCAACCTGCGGGGCAATATTATCCCCCTGATCGACGTGCGCGTGCGCTTTCACAAACCCGAAGCGGAATACGGGGAGCACACCTGTATTATCGTCACAAAAATCGAAGACTCCTTTATCGGCTTTGTCGTGGATTC
>JAAYUL010000023.1 GCA_012517675.1 Clostridiales bacterium
AATCGCCTGTTCGACCGCTTCCTCCACCGTCGCGGTCGTCATCAGCCCCCGGTCCGTGCAAAGGTACAGGGAATAATCAATCCTGCGTTTCATCGATTTTGGCCATCCTTTCCACCAGCTTGCCGTCCAGACGGCTCAGCGCGTCGATCACCGCGATGTGAAAGCTGCCCGTGCCGGCTGACCCGGCCTGTTCAAACGCGATTTCTCCCGCGATTCCCATGGCGGCGATTCCGGAGACTGCCGCCGTAAAGCAGTCCCCGCATGCGCCCGCGAAGGCTCCCACCAGCGCGGAGGTCATGCAGCCGGTCCCGGTCACTCTGCCGAGCATCGGGTGGCCGTTGCGGATTTCGGCGGTCCGTTTTCCGTCGGAGATGACGTCCACCGCGCCGGTCACGGCCGCGGTGCAGCCCAGCTGCTCCGCCACCGTTTTGGCAACGGACACGGCGTCGTGCTTTGCGTCGGAGTCGGAGGCGTCCACGCCCTTGGTGGAAACGTCGAGCCCGGCGACGAACGAAACCTCGGAAATATTGCCGCGCAGCACGGCAATCTTCACCTGTTCCAGAATTTTGCGGACGGTTTCGTTCCGCAGGCGGGAAGCGCCCGCGCCCACCGGGTCGAGCACGACCGGGATTCCGCGTTCGTTTGCCCGTTTGCCGGCCGCGAGCATGGAGGCAATGGTGCGCTGGTTGAGGGTGCCGATGTTGATGACCAGCGCGGAGGAGATGGAAGTGATGTCGGCGGCTTCCTCCATATCGTCCGCCATGATGGGGGACGCGCCGATGGCAAGCAGCGCGTTCGCGCAGTCGTTTACCGTGACGTAATTTGTAATGTTATGTACCAGCGGTACGGCGGTCCGCAGGAAGTCGACCGCCCCGCAAACGTCTTTTGTAATCCGGTTCATTGTTTTCCCTCCGTTTATTTTTCAGAGCAGAATTCCACTCTTTTGCCTTCCAAAATCAGGTTGGTGGTGCGCACGGCGCACATTTTTCCGCACATGGAACAGGTGTGCCGGTCCGACGGCGGGGTGCTTTCAAAGTAAGCCCGGGCCTTTTCCCCGTCGATGGCCAGACGGAACATTTCCTCCCAGTCCGTTTGATGGCGCGCGGCCGCCATCCGGTCGTCCAGCTCGCGCGCGTGGGGGACCCCCTTGGCGATGTCGGCCGCATGCGCCGCGATCTTGCTGGCGACGATGCCTTCCTTCACATCGTTTAAATCCGGCAGGCGAAGGTGCTCGGCCGGGGTGACATAGCACAGAAAATCCGCGCCGTTTGCCGCCGCGATCGCCCCGCCGATGGCGGCGGTGATGTGGTCATAGCCCGGCGCGATGTCCGTGACCAGCGGGCCGAGCACATAAAACGGCGCGTTGTGGCAAAGCCGCTTTTGCAGCGCCATGTTCGCCGCGATTTCATTCATCGCCATGTGGCCCGGTCCTTCCACCATGACCTGAACGTCCTTTTCCCACGCGCGTTTCGTCAGGCTGCCCAGCTCGATCAGCTCCGCGATCTGTCCCGCGTCGGTGCTGTCGTTCAGGCAGCCGGGGCGCAGCGCGTCTCCCAGACTGATGGTCACGTCGTGTTCCCGCAGAATTTCGAGCACCCTGTCGTAATATTCGTAAAACGGGTTTTCATTCCCCGTCATTTCCATCCACGCGAACAGCAGGGAACCGCCGCGCGAAACGATGTTCATGATTCTGCCTTCGCGGCGGAAGGCTTCCACCGCCCTGCGGTTGATGCCGGCGTGAATCGTCATGAAGTCCACGCCGTCTTCGGCATGCGCTTCTACCACCCGGAGGAAATCCTCCGCCGTGATTTCGAGCAGGTCTTTTTCCAGATAGCCTACGGCGTCGTACATCGGCACCGTTCCGATCATGGCGGGCGACTTTGCGATCAGGTCCCGGCGGAACGTGTTGGTCTTGCCGTAATTGCTCAGGTCCATGATTGCTTCCGCGCCGAACCGGACGGCCAGCTCGGCTTTCTGCATTTCAACGTCATAATTTTTGCAGTCGCCGGAAATGCCGAGGTTCACGTTGATTTTTGTCTTCAGCCCCGTGCCGACCCCTTCCGCGGAAAGAGCGGCGTGATGGATGTTGGCGGGGATCGCAACCTGACCGCAAGCCACCAGTGCCCGCAGCTTTTCCGGTTCCATGCCCTCTTTTTTCGCAACGGTCTGCATTTCGTCCGTGATGATGCCGCGCTTTGCCGCGTCCATCTGTGTTTTGAAATTTCTCATTGATTCAGTCCTCCGTTTAAATACAGGGAATAAAAATGGTTGGTCGGGCCATGCCCTTTCCCGATGGGAAGGGCGTGGCGGATCGCCGTGGTCACATATTCTTTTGCCGCGCGGACCGCGTCCGGCGCGGACAATCCGTTCGCCAGATTCGCGGCGATGGCGGAGGACAGGGTGCAGCCGGTCCCATGGGTGTTTTTCGTCGGAATGCGTTCGGTCCGAAAGGAATCAAACGCGGTTCCGTCGAACAGAATGTCCTCCGCGTCGCCGGAAAGATGCCCGCCCTTGACGAGCACCGTGCGAGGCCCCATTTCGGAAATGATCCGCGCGGCCCGCTTCATCTCCTCCGCGCCGGAAATGCGGATTCCCGCGATGGCCTCCGCTTCGGGAATGTTCGGGGTCAGCATGAAAGCGAGCGGCAGCATTTCCGTTTTCAGCGTTTCAAGCGCCTGCGGGCGCATCAGCGCGCAGCCGCCCTTCGCGAGCATCACGGGGTCCAGCACCACGCCGCGCGGGCGGTACTGCCGCAGCTTTCCGGCAACCGCCTTCATCTGCTCCTCTCCGGAAAGCATCCCGATTTTCACCCCGTCCACCGTGATGTCCTCAAACACGGCGTCCATCTGGTCCGCGATCATCCGCGGGGGCATGTCCTGAATGGAGATCACGCGGCTGGTGTTTTCCGCCACCACTGAAACAATGACGCTCATGCCGAACGCCCCGTGCGCGGCAAAGGTTTTTAAATCCGCCTGGATTCCGGCGCCGCCGCTGCAGTCGGAACCCGCGATGGTCAGTAGATTTTTAATGGCGATACCTCCTGAAAATAAAAATTGCCCGCCGTGCAGGCGAGCAAGAGAAAACAGGATGGATCGTGCTCCCTACGACAGCGTTAACTGACAGGTTCAAAGGGTCAGGTTTTACCTTCTCAACTCGAATGAGTCCCCCCGCGGTATTCAATTGTTGTTTTAAATGAAAAAGCGTTCGCCCGGTCAGGCGAACGCCGATCATTTTTTCCGACAACGTTCCCTGCGCCGGTATAAACCGACAGGTTCAAAGGGTCAGGTTTTACCTTCTCAACTCGAATGAGTCCCCCCAGTTTTCTATAACATTACCATGTTTTGTTTATGCTGTCAACAAATTCAGCCTTTCTTCAGCAGGTCTTTTACTTCCGAAAGTTTTTTTTCGCAATCCGCAATGCCCATTTCATAGATCACGCGGAGCCGCTCCGGGTCTTTTTCATAGCGGCTGACCAAAATCGGGCTGCTGGGGCGGATTACGACGGCGCAGCCGTCCTGCTCCTGCCTGCGGCAGATTTCAAGCTCGCCGTTGTAAACCTCCGCCCGGTTCATCATCGTTTCCACAAAGTTGGGGTAGTCCCCGTATTTTACATGCAGCACGGCGCGGGGAAATTCGGGGCGCGGGCGTTTGCGGTATGAAATGTCACGCGTCAGTACGACCACGTTTCTTTTGTTTCCGTCAAAAATAGAGCGTTCAATCGGAATCGGCATGGCGCAGCCGCCGTCGAGCAATTCTTTCCCACCCAGGGACACGATATTCGCAACGAACGGAAGCGAGCTGGAAGCGCGCACCGCCGTAAAATCCTCGTCCAGCTCCGGCTTTTCAAAAAATACCGCCTTGCCGCTTTTCAGGTCGGTCGCGCCGACCTTCAAATTGACGGGCGAATTAAAAAACGCCCGGTAATCGAACGGCAGAAGCTCATGGAACAGTTCGCCGAAAATAAAATCAAAGCCAAACAGGGAACCGGTTTTCTGTAAATTTTCCACACTGATATATCGTTTGTCGGCGATATAGCGATAGAAAATTTCAAAGTTGCGGTTCCGTTGACCTGAAATATAGCTGAGCGCATTGCATGCACCGGCCGAAATTCCATACACCGCCGGGAATTCAATGCCGTTATTCAGAAAAACCTCCAGCACCCCGCTGGTGTAAGCGCCGCGCATGCCGCCGCCTTCCAGCACCAGACCCGTCGACATTAACAACACCTCTCAATTGTATAGCTTTAATTTATTATAGGCGCAATATTTGCCGAAAACAAGCGCTCCAAATAAAATTCGGCAATTTTGTAATTTTAACTTGATTTTCTCGTCTGTTTACGATATAATAATCAAGCGCTTGAAAATGGACGTTTAGCTCAGCTGGTAGAGCATTCGCTTGACGTGCGAAAGGTCATAGATTCGAGTTCTATAACGTCCACCACAAAAGGCAGGCAGATTTTCTGCTTGCCTTTTTTTCTGTTGAGAAGCCGGGGCATGATTGCTCCGGCTTTTTTATGCCTGTTTCAGCCCGGCTGCCGGGGCTGCGGACATGCCCGCGGGATTCTTTCGGCGGTTTGAGAGAAACCGCCTGGTTTGCCCGGCTTGCTGCGGTCCTGCCTGCTTTTCAGATTTGTGAGTTATCATGTCTTTTTGAAAAAATAACCAATAATTGTTAAATAATTTTTTTAAAATTTGTTAAATAATTCTTTAGTTTGGCCGATAACTGGAATAACTCAGTCAATTGAATATGTTTTAGATATCGTCAAGTTGCCAACGTTCTATATACCCGATGTAAATATGGCTCAGGGAAACCCGCCAAAGTCGGGGGATGCAAAACCACGGGTCCGAAGTTGTTGCGACGACAGCCGGGTGAATATGAAATTTAGCCGCTGTATTGCCGTACCGCGGCTTTTTTTGAGATCAACAGGAATCAGTTTGACAGAGAATTTTTGGAAAGAGGTGTTTCAGTGAAAGAACAGGCGCAAAGTACCGTTACGTTGTTTGGCGTGGACTGTGAAAATTTATCAGCGGAAAACAGTGAAATGAAGGGGAAATTCCTGTCGTTTTGGGTTGGCGGTCAGCTTTTTGCCGTCCCGATTGCCGATGTGGTTCAGATTGTCGGCGTTCAGACCATCGCGCCGGTACCCGGGTTCCCGGATTATGGGAAAGGGATCATCAATTTACGCGGCAATATTATTCCGGTCATCGATGTCAGTCTGCGGCTTCATAACCGGGAAACCGCCTGCCATGAGAGAACCTGCATTATTGTGACCAATATCCGGCGGGCGCTCATCGGCTTTATTGTGGATGCGGTGGATGAAGTTGCAAAAATTGAATCGGAGAACATTTCACCTGTCCCCCAAATGACAAAAGACACGGAGGCAAAGTTCCTTACGGGAATCGCAAAGCGGAACGGCAAGGTCATTTTATTACTGAAACCGGAAAAAATTGTGATGGATGAAGAAACAGTCGAAATATTTGATACAGCAGCAAAGGAGTATTGACATGATAAAGAAGATGAAAATCGGAAAAAAATTAGTGGTGACATTTATTTTGGTAACAGTGATTTCCAGTATGGCGGGAATCATCGGGCTGTTTCAAATGGTGCAAATGAACCAGAGCTACAGTGACGCGCTGACCCGCTTCGGGTTTGCGCAGGGCGACGTCGGGCGCCTTTATTCGGAGTTTAACAACAGCCGTTCGGATCTCAGGGCCATTATTATTGAAACCAAAGCGGATACGGTCAAGGAATACTCCGATAAGCTCGAAAAATCCGGTGAGCTGATCGACACTTACCTGAAACAAGTTCAAAAAAACATAGACGGCGAAACGGAAAGCGGTTATTTTCAGACCATTCAGGAAAATTTTGAAAAGTATAAGGATTTAAGAGAACAAGTGTCCGCGCTCGCTCTTGAAAATAAAAAAACGGAGGCCAACACCCTTCTGGTTACGGATGGCGCGCCGATCCTTACGAAGCTCACCGAGACACTTACGGCGCTGGATGACGAAAAGACGGAAAGAGGCAATCAGGTGGAAGGGGATCTTTCCAGACAGTCGACGGTGGCCCTGATGGTCATGATAGCCGGAATTGCGGTGGCTGTCGTTTTATCCCTGATCATTGCGCTGAGCATTTCGCGCGGCATCAGCAAGCCGGTCAAAAAAATGGCGGAAGCCGCACAGAAAATGGCGAAGGGCGATTTGAAGGTGCAGATTGATGTAACGTCGGAGGATGAAATCGGGCAGCTCGGCAAAGCTTTTATGGAGTCTTCGGCTTCCATCAGAGCATATATCGCCGACATCACGGAGAGCCTTGCCGAGGTGGAGCACGGCAACCTGGATGTCGTTTCCAAAATGGAATATATCGGCGATTATGCGGATCTGAAAAACGCGTATCAGGGGATTCTCTCTTCCCTGAACGATACCCTCAGCCGGATCAATCAGGCGGCGGACCAGGTGTCGAACGGTTCCGACCAGGTGTCAAGCGGGGCGCAGGCTTTGGCGCAGGGTGCAACGGAACAGGCAAGCTCCGTGGAGGAACTGGCCGCCACCATTGCGGAAATTTCCACGAATGTCAAGGACAATGCCGAACACGCGACCAGTGCGAGCACCAATGTTAATCTCGTCCGGTCTGAAATTGAGACAGGCAACCACCATATGAACGAAATGGTGAATGCCATGTCGCAGATCAGCGAATCTTCCAGCCAAATCGGAAAAATCATTAAAACGATTGAGGATATCGCGTTCCAGACCAACATCCTTGCGCTGAACGCGGCGGTGGAAGCCGCACGGGCAGGAGAAGCGGGCAAGGGCTTTGCCGTGGTGGCCGACGAAGTGAGAAATCTGGCCAGCAAAAGCGCGGAAGCCGCTAAAGACACGACAGCGCTGATTGAAAATTCCATGCAGCAGGTGGAAAACGGCACGAAAATCGCCGACGAAACAGCCCGGGCTCTTCTGAAGGTAGTGGAAAGCACCAAGCTGGTTGCCGACATGGTGGACAAAATTTCGGAGGCTTCCATCCAGCAGTCCAATGCGATCGGTCAGGTCTCGCTCGGCGTGGAGCAGATTTCAAGCGTGGTGCAGACCAATTCCGCAACGGCGGAAGAGAGTGCCGCCGCCAGTGAGGAACTCGCCGGACAGGCGCAGTCGCTGAAAATGCTTGTGAGTCAATTTCGCTTGAGAAGGCAGGCCGATGCCGCGGGGAAATCCTGGTCTGCTGAAAAAGAGGAAATCCTGCCCGGGGAGCCGGATCAAAACGGCAAATATTAAAATGTTGACAGTATAAGGGAAAAAATCAGAAAAGCAGGCTGCCGTAAGGAACGTTCCGGGAAGAGCCTGCGGACACGAAAAAACAATCGGCCTTCCAAAGCCTGGCGCCGCTGAAAAACGGCGCCAGGCTTTTTGACGGAACCATAGGAAGACACGGGGCCAGAAACGCAGCATTGCTTCTCCGAAGCTCCCGTGTCGATTCGGTAGCACATTCTGATCTGCCGCCGGCGTATTTCTTTTATCCGAGCATACCGGTCCCATTGATATTGACTGTAAAAATAGTATAATAGAATTAAGCTTGGATGTTGAATCATGACGCCTCTCGACGATTAGCAGGGGGGACATCAAAATGAAAAAGCGAAGTGTCGTTTTGGCTTTTGTTTTTTTGCTTGCTTTCAGCGTTTTTTGTATCGATTCTGATTTTCATCCGGATATTGCAAAAACAAACGATCCAAAAGATTCCAGGTCCGGCGGCGGGAAACCGGCATATGTTTGCGACCTGTCGGATGAGCGTTTCTCCCGGGAGACAATCCAAAACAAACTAAAGGACGACGTTCCGGTTGCCGTTTATTCTGAAAACGCAAGCTTGATGGGCTTGTATCCCTTTTTCAAAGAGCTGAAGGTCCCGGTTTTCCTTACTTTGGATGAGGCAAAGACGGTGGAAAGAGAATACCGGAACCTTTTTCAAACGGACGACAGAAAAAAGCTGGGCGGCGCGGAATTGCCGTTCCAGAATAGTTTCTTGGGAAAAAACAGTGAGAAAGCTGCCGGTTCGGCGGTTCCTGTTATTCTCATCATACCAATGGATGGAAAGCTTTTTGTTGAAATGCAGGAAGTCATTACAAACGGAGAAAAGAAAGGGGACTTGCAACGGAATGTGAGCGATGCGGTGAATTCAACCAATCTGGCGGAATCGGTCGCAGCGTACCGCAGCGATCTTCAAAGCAAGGTTTTGCCGCGCGCCGCGGAAGTCGCGGCTTCCGGAAACGCACGCTTCCTGGCCTGCATCCGGAAAACGCAGACGGTTTATGGGGATTTTCGTTTTGCGGGACAGACACATTACAATCGGAAGGCTTGCAGGAATGTCACGGATTTTTTGATTTATAACGCCGAAGATTCGGACCCCGATTTCGATCACCTGATCGTGGAAGGCATTTCCCGGGTCGATCCGTTCCCTGCGCTTAACGATGGCCCGCCCTATGCAACCAGGGCGTTTCAGGCGGTGTTGGACAATTATTACGGTTCGGATACCCTGATCGACTGGAGCCCGAACACCTTGGGCCTGAACCTTGTTTCGGGCGGAAGCTGCCGCTTTTCGCCGGGGCTTCCTTTGAGCGCGCCGTTTTCTTACGTCTGGGGCGGCGAAAGCTCAACTTTTATGCAGGGAGTCGGGGATAAAAACGATCAGTGTTATCGCAATCTTTTTGTAAGGAATCAATATGGCGGACTGTGCGCGGAACCTTTTACCGTCCAATATTCCGCCCTGTATCGAAGCGCGGGAACGCTGCTGAGGCTGTATTACAGAAGCCCGGCGGGGCTGGCCCTGGACGGGGCCGCGGCCGGCTATACCTGGTATGGCAACTCCTACAGCGTTTTGGAATACGATTATTAGCGGGCCGCCGCGGGCAACGCTGCCGGAGGGAAGGATGAAATTTGGCGGAGACAGAGGAATGGGCTTCCGGAACGCTGAGAGAGGTACCGTTTTGGCGGGAAGCCATGACGCCGGAGGAATATGAGTTTGAGCGAGCGTACTTTCATGAACATTGGAACGACTGGGTGAATGGAAAATATCTTCCGCTCTGGCGGCAAAAGCGGAACAGGTCGGATTGACTTCATCAAGGAACGCACTTCGCAGAGGTCATAACCTGTAGGCCGAGAATGGAGAACAAACTTTGCATGGCGTTTTACGTTATGAAGCAAGATCGGATTGCTTCTGTAAGAGGAGGCCGTATCAATGAACAATAATACACCCGTTCCATCCAGGCTGGCAGGCCGTTTTGTCCTTTCGGATCACCGTGGAGATATTGCTGCCAAAGGTTTTATTAAATGCACCTGCGGATGTGAGAACTTTGAAATTTTGTATCTCGGAAAAAGGGGAAATCATGTCGGGAGACGGTCAAATGAAATTGGACGGCTTCGGAATCTTCGTAAAAAAAGAGCGTTATGCCGACGGCATCATTAGGATTGGCGCACATTGCGAGTCATACGCGCAGCTTGGAAGTTTCGCCGGGCCGCGTGTAAAACCGTCACCGTTTATCTAACGAAGAGGTGGGAAAATTGGCGATCCGTAATTTCAGTATTTCTGCAAAACAGATTTTTCAGAGCAATCTTCTTTTAATCATCTGCTGCGCGTTTTATCTGGCCTGGTGGCTGCTGGCATTCAAACCGGACGGGGCCGTCAAAGGAATGAAAACGGGGTGGCTGTTGATTCTGGCCTTCGCCGCGGGACTGGCTGCGATCGTGCTGGCAGTCATGGGGATGCGGTCTGCACCCGTCGGCACAGCGTTCTTTCCGGACGGCCTGCCGGTATGGGCCGGGCTTGCCTCGTATTTTATCCTGGTGGCGGTCACGCGCCTGTTCTTCAAGAGACCGGTCACGACCGAGCTGTTCCTCATCGTCGGCTGGGCCGTGCTGGCTCTGTCGGAGATCAACACGCTGTACGGTATTCGCATGTTCTCCCATGCACGGACGGTGCTGTTGACCGCTGTGATCGGAGCAGCCGCGCTGATCAGCCTCATCTGCTATGTGCTGTATTACCGCCTTGAAAAACGCCCCGGGTATTTCGACGGCATGGTTCCGCTATGGATGGTGGCGTTCGTTACGGCCGGTATCTCCGCTGCCATGGTGATTTAGGCGGTCCGTTCCATGCGCGGTTCACAGACACAATGAAAAGGAATAGGGAACTAAATTTCCATATAAAAGACCCTCCATATAGATGTCAGTTGCTTCTGCCGCCGTAATGCTTGTGCGCGGAATCGGCGTTATAGCGTTTTTTACTGTTGTTATGCCGCTTGGAGCCAAACGCATGCGTTTTTCCCGTGGCTTCCGGGAAAGAACGGGATTTTTTGCCTTTCAGGATGGTGATGTGAACGGTGCGCTGCTTCATTCGGTATCCGTTCATTTTTTTCAAAACCAAATCCGCGTGGGCCGCCGCCATTTTTTACGTCATATCCGCTCTGGAAACTCTTCAATAATGAACTACGACCGTAACAGAAATTATCTTACATGGCCAACAAGCATTGATATCGCGGGCGTAAATAACGCATATTAAACAACACATATAATTTATGTTGGAGGTGTAAAGAGATGATAAAGACCAAAAAAATGGATTCACCGTGTTAGGCGTTGTTCTGATTTCAGCTGTCTTCACAGGTATTATTATATCTGCAATTACTCCTAAGCCCATGTTCCATGGCGATTATCCTTATTATCCTGATGTTGCAAGTATAACTGACGCTGCTGATGTTGTTATTATAGGCAAAGTTGTAACTGCAAACGATGTCAAGGAATTAATGATTGATAAAACTCCTAATAAGGCCGATAAAGAAACCACACCCTATACACTTTCCACTGTAAAAGTTACACGGGTTGTAAAAGGGAATGTACAGGTCGGCGATATGATTACGATCAAACAGTTGGGTGATTATCAGTCAAAGCCGGAGGCTGCTTTATATGCAATGGATGGATACTTGAAAAAAGACAGTGTCGGATTAATGTTTTTATGCAAATACGACGATTCACCGTATTCTGCCGTTAATCCTGCACAAGGTATTGTTCAGGTAATAAACGATAACGAATTATACTCATCTAATAAGTATTCGGTATTTGGATATAGCGACAGCTCAACAAAACGGGAGGAAGTAGAAAGTCTCGATAAAGTAATTGCTAAGATAAAAGAAAATATAGATTAATTTATCTGCAAAGAGGGGTCTGCCGCAATAAGACAGCCAAGAAAACACAACCGGGCAGCCCGAAAAGGGCTGCCCGGTTGGCGCTTTCATAAGCACTAAATACGACTGTGGAAGGCTGCATTCGGTTCAGGCTCCGGCAGATGGAGGATTCAATTCCCGCCGGATTTTCGTCTGGGCCACCGGTCGATGAGTAAGACCGTGCATTGCTTATCATGAATATGAAAAGAGAAGATCGGGTGATTCCATCGGGGTTATTTGCTTCTGCCGCCGTAATGCTTGTGCGCGGAATCGGCGTTATAGCGTTTTTTACTGTTGTTATGCCGCTTGGAGCCAAACGCATGCGTTTTTCCCGTGGCTTCCGGGAAAGAATGGGATTTTTTGCCTTTCAGGATGGTGATGTGGACGGCACGCTGCTTCATTCGGTATCCGTTCATTTTTTTCAAAACCAAATCCGCGTGGGCCGCCGCCATTTCAACAATGGAATAGTCCCGGTAACACAATCATACCTAACATAATTTACTCCTTCAGGTGGTGAGTTTATGAAATTATTTGACGCGGTGCCAAACGACTTGTTTTCTGTTTTGGCTTCGCCCAATCGGATTCTTTACGCGGATGCTCTAACTGTACTTTATGATGCATATCGCGATACGCTGAAGATTCCCGAAGAAAAACTATACTCTATGCTGCGCAGCAAATTGGAACATCAACTTGCTGAGGCAACTTTTGAAGGAGAAGATATTGATGAAGACGAATTGCGAGACATTTCAGGCCGAGCCCGTTTTTTGATTCGAAAGCTTTGCAGTAAGGGTTGGTTTGAAAAGGAACGCGGCGATGATTTTGGCGAATACATCGCTGTGCCCGGATACAGCAGCCGCATTTTGGAATTGTTTCAGCAAATCACCAACGAAGAACCTTCTCGTGGCTACTCCTATGTGTTTGGCACCTATTCTTCCCTCAAGGTAATATACAAGGTAGCTGTAGATGAAATAGGAAAGAGAATGCTTATGACCGAAGTAGTTGCCGCCCTAATATGGGACAAGAATAAATTTATGATCTGCCAGCGGCCGGCAAACAAGGCGCGCGGAATGCTGTGGGAGTTCGTCGGCGGCAAGGTGGAGCCTAAAGAGACAAAGAAACAGGCGCTTATCCGCGAGTGTCAGGAGGAGTTGGCCATTACCATCTCCGTTGGCGAGGTGTTTATGGACGTAGTCCACGAGTATCCCGACCTGACCGTACACCTGACGCTGTTCAATGCAATCATTGCGAATGGTACGCCGCAAAAGCTGGAGCACAACGATATCCGCTGGATCACCGTGGACGAAATCCCGGAGTACATCTTCTGCCCCTCAGACGAAACAATATTGAGTAAGCTTTCTTCAGCAGAAATGAAAAAGTGAGGGAAACGAAAATGAGTGAGCGATATATCGCATTCGACGGAGAGACGCCGAACTATGCTAATGACCGTATCAGTGCGATTGGCATTTCCGTGATTGAAACCTGTTAATCGCACATAATGCGCCATTTGACATGGGCGTAGTGGAATCCGCACTTTGCCAAAAAGGCGGTACTCCGGTCGGCAGTGTGACAAGAAAAACGGATTGCCTGGTTGTCGGGAGTAAAGGCAGTGAAGTCTGGAGCAATGGAAATTATGGAACCAAAGTGAAAAAGGCAATGGAACTTCAAGAAAAAGGAATTTCCATACGGATTGTGAAAGAGCAGGATATTTGTGGCCTGCTGTCTGTTTGAAAGGATTGCGTTATGAAAATCAAGGTGTATAACAAACTCGTCCGCGACCGCATTCCGGAGATCATCGAGTCCTCTGGCAAGGCTTGTATGACTGAGATTCTTACGGATGAAGCTTATCTCAAAATGCTGGATAATAAGCTGGATGAGGAATTGGCGGAATATCATAAGGATCAGAATATCGGGGAGCTGGCTGATCTTTTGGAGGTTATCCGCGCCTGCACAATTGCCCGTGGCTATTCCACGGATGAACTGGAGAATGTGCGCGCAGACAAAGCCGCCAAACGCGGCGGTTTTGAGCAGAAAATATTGCTCAAGGAAGTTATCGAGAATTGAGGTGATCCCATGCCCACATACCACGCCGCGTCCGGAAGCGCGGCTGAGGACTTGTTCATAGACCTGTTTGCGAATACCTTTGGTGCGGAAAAGGCGGGGTATCTCTATTCGCAGTACCCGTTTTTCGACATTTACCAAAACAGCCGCTTTGCTGACTTCGTGCTGGAAACGGGTATGCGCCGGGTTGCATTTGAAGTGGACGATGAAGCCTCACACAATCCGAGGCTCATTTCCACAGACAAGTTCTACGACCATCTGCTCAAGCAAAACAGCATGGTGCATCTGGGCTGGGATGTGTACCGTTGGGCGGTGCGCCAAATACAGATTCAGCCCGACACCGTAAAGGACGAGCTGCGGGTGTTTCTCGGCGATCATCCGCAATTCAAGGAGATCGAAGACTACCTTCCCACCCAGCGGGCACGCTCTATCGAAGCAGGTAATCTGGAACTAAAAGCACACCAGAAGGATGCGCTGCGCTCTCTGCAGGAAATGCGTG
>JAAYUL010000024.1 GCA_012517675.1 Clostridiales bacterium
GTCAGCGGTGTGAGCGGAAACGGCACCAATCCCAACACGACCGGAATCGTGATTCATCAGCAGCCGACGAGCAGCGCGCTGAGCGAAAAGGAAGTTTTCAAAAAAGTCGTGAACAGCGTGGTCGGCGTGAAAACCGTGATTACCAACACCACAACGGGTGAAAGCGGCACCGGCGAAGGGACGGGAATTGTCGAATCTTCGGACGGCTATATTCTGACGAACGCCCATGTGGTGAATTATTCCCGGTCCAACAAGGTCACGGTCATTCTTCACAACGGGAAGCAGTATGCCGCGGTTGTGGTGGGTTATGACAAGACCTCCGACCTTGCGGTGCTGAAAATTAACGCGACGGGCCTTTCCCCGGCGGAGTTCGGCGACGCCGGACAGCTGGAGGTGGGCGACCACGTGGTCGCGATCGGCAATCCCGGCGGCATGACCTACGCAAGCTCGCTGACAGGCGGTCTGGTTTCGGCGCTGAACCGTTCCATTGAAAGCCACAGCGACAACGGCATGACCTATATTCAGACGGACGCGGCGATCAACCCCGGCAACTCCGGCGGACCGCTGCTCAACATGTACGGGCAGGTCATCGGAATCAACTCCAACAAAATTGTGGAGGAAGGCTACGAGGGCATGGGGTTCGCCATTCCGGTGAGCAAGGCGAAATCCATTATTGACGACCTGATCGCAAAGGGTTATGTCAGCGGCAGAAGCCGACTCGGCATTACCGCCAAGACGATCTCCGCGATTGAGGCCCGGACTTACGGCCTTTCCGGCGGCGTGGTCATTCAGGCGATTGGAAGCGACAGCAACCTGGGCAAGCAGAATGTCAAGGCGGGCGATATTATCGTCAAGGCGGACAGTCAGGATGTTACCGATCTGGATGATCTTTACGCGGCGCTGTACAAGCACAAGGCCGGCGAAACAATGACGCTGACGATTTACAGCGCCAGCTCCGGAGGCACGCGCCAGGTGAAGGTGGTCCTTCTGGAAGACAAGGGAGAAACCCAAACACAGGTGAAATAAACCGCCGCGGGGGATATGTCAAAGCAATCCGGCGGCCCGGCCGACAACCGGGCCGCCGGATTGCTGCGTCCGGGAACCCTGATGAAAAGCGCTTGACAGGAAATTTGCATCTTTAACTGAAATGAAGCGGCTGCGCGGGAATAGAATGCCGCCGCCGCTTTTCCGCTTTAAATAACAACAGTCTAATCCCCTGCCGCAAACATAAGACAAGGAAAGCGTGATCATACAAGCGTAGAAATACAATAAGAAAATTCGAAAAAGAGTTGACATTTTCATACATTATAGCTTATTATATTATATAACATTATATAATGTTATAAATTGGAGGTTAACAATGAAAACGGAACATTGCACACAGATTGAAAAAGCGGTGGCTGCGGTCGCTGAAAAGGCAAAATCCGGGATCCATCATTTCTATTTTGTTGCCTGCGGCGGTTCACAGGCGTTTATGATGTCGGTACAGTACATGTTTGATCGTGAGATCGGCATTCCGTCCAGCATCTACACGTCCAATGAATTCAACTACGGCACACCCAAGGATTTTGATGAGCATTCGGTTGTGATTACCTGCTCCCATTCCGGCACCACACCGGAGACGGTCGAAGCCGCGAAGAGAGCCACTGAAATCGGAGCTGTGTCGATCGCGCTCACCAATGAAATCGATTCTCCTCTGGCAAAGGCGGCCATGTATCCCATTCATTACGATCACGGCGCGGACGCTGCCATAACCGACAAAAACAAAGCCGTTCTGTACGCGCTGGCATTCGGCATCCTGAAGGTTGTCGCGCCGGAACAGGCTGCAAGATGGGAAAGCGGCCTGAAGGCCATTGACGCGCTGGAAGAGGCGACCAACCGCACGGTGGAGAAATTTAAGGAAGCCGCCGTGGCGTGGGGCAAGGCCAACAAACGCGATTCCATCATTTATACCATGGGCAGCGGGGTAAACTATGGCGAGATGTATTCCCTGGCGATCTGCCTGTTTATGGAAATGCAGTGGATCAACTCCAGCTGCATCCATTCCGGCGAGTATTTCCATGGCCCGTTTGAAATCACCGATTACGACGTGCCGTTCATCATCACCATCAGCAACGGTGCGACCCGGCATCTGGATGAGCGCGCCTGCAGCTTCTGCAAGAAATTCTCCGACAATGTTTTTGTCATTGACGAGGCGGATTTCGACATGGCCGGCATCGACGAATCCGTTCGCGAATACTATGCTCCGCTGGTGCTCGGCGGCGTGATTCGGACCATGGTCGACAGCATTGCGCACGAACGCGGACACGCGCTTTCCGTCCGCCGCTATATGTGGCAGATGGAATATTAAAAGGGGAGACAAAGCGAATGAAGCTGATTACCATTGGCGACAATGTGACGGACTGCTATTTGAGCGACGGCGTTTACTATCCGGGCGGACAAGCCGTCAATGTGGCGGTGAATGCCAGGCGCGACGGGGCGGAACAGGTGAATTATCTCGGAATTTTCGGGGATGATGAACGGGCGGAGTATATCCGCGCCTGCCTCGCAAAGGAAGGGGTCACCACCCTGCGCTGCCGCAAGGTCTATGCGCCCACCGCGCAGCCGGGCGTGCGCATCGGCACGGACGGCGACCGCATGTTTGTCCGCGGCCCGAGGGATTCCTGCCAGCATCTGTTTGCCCTGTCGCTGGTGAATGAGGACTACGAGGTGATCCGCGGCTACGACGTTTGCCACACGACCAACGAGGCCCACATTGAAAATCAGCTGCCGCGTCTCAGCGCGGAGATTCCGGTTTCCTTTGATTTTTCGACCCGGAGGGACGACGGCTATCTTAGGGCCGTCTGCCCGTTTTTGACCTACGCGTTCTTTTCGGGCTCCGACCTGAGCGACGAAGGGGTTTCCGACTTGACCGAAAAGGTATTGAAGCTGGGAACCCGCGTCGTGGGCGTGACCCGCGGGGCGCAGGGTTCGGTCTTTTCGGACGGAAAGAAGACATACCGCCATGGAATCAAAAAGGTCAAAGTCGCGGATACTATGGGTGCCGGGGACGCTTTTATCGCGGCTTTCCTCACCCGCTATGTGGACAGCGGCGACATGGAGGCTTCGCTTGATTTCGCGGCGGACCGGTCGGCATATTCCTGTACAGTGAGCGGCGGCTTCGGCTATCCGCATCCGATGTAAACTGATAAGAGAGAAGGAAGGCAAATATGAAAACCAAAAAGGCATTTTCAATTTTGGTAGCAGCTGTTCTGGCGGTTTCCAGTCTGGCCGGCTGCGGAACCACGCCCGCCTCGTCCGGAACCGCGTCCGGAAGCACGCAAACTTCGTCAACCGGCGGCACGAAAACCCTGAATCTCGCGGTTCAATCCGCCGTCATGTCGCTGGACCCGCTGATTGCCGGCGATGCGATTTCCATGGGCATTATTTCCAATGTGGATGAGGGCCTGTTCGTTGTGGATGATAAGGGGGACATTAAGCCCGGCCTGTGCAAGAGCTATGAAGTCAGCAAAGACCAGCTGACCTACACCTTCCATCTCCGCGACGGCGTAAAATGGAGCAACGGCCAGGCGGTTACGGCACAGGACTTTGTGTACGCGTGGCAGCGCAACGCCACCTCTACCGGAGACCTGTCCGCGTTCCAGTATCAGATCGAAATGGCCGCCATCAAGAACTATGAAAAAGTACTCGCCGGAAAGCTTTCTGTGGACCAGCTGGGCGTCAAAGCGGTGGACGACAAGACGATCCAGCTCCAGCTGGAGCATCCGGTGCCGTTCCTGCTGAACCTGCTCGCCTTCACGCCGTGGGTTCCGGTCAATGAAGCGTTCCTGAAGTCCCAGGGCAGCAAATTCGGCGTTACGAAGGACAACATCCTTTACAACGGCCCGTATTATATTTCCGACTATCAGGTGGGCGGAAGCTCCATCACCCTGACCAAGAACCCCAATTACTGGGATGCCGCCAATGTCGACGTCGACAAGATCACCTACCAGGTGATTTCCGACACCCAGCAGGCGGTCATGTCCTACAAAAACAAAACGGTGGATAATGTTGAACTGACGGGAGATCTTGTCAGCCAGTATTCCTCCGATTCCGAATTTTCAAGCGTTGCCGGCCCGTACAACTATTATCTGATGTTCAACACGAAGGTAAAGGGCCTTGACAACCTGAATTTCCGTCAGGCCATTGCCTATGCGATCGACCGGACAACGTTGTGCAACAACGTACTGAACAACGGCTCCGTTCCTGCGTACAATATGACCATGAAGGGCCTGTGCTCCAACTCGAGTGGCCAGGATTTCTCGGAAGCCAGCGGCCAGTATTTCAAGTATGACACCACGAAGGCGAAGCAGCTTTGGGCCAAGGCAAAAACCGAGACCAGCGTGCGCTCCATCACCATCACCTACGACCAGGAAAAGGATTTCGCGGCCAATACCTGCGCCTTCATCAAGTCCGCGCTGGAAAAAACGCTGGACGGCCTGACGGTCAACATTGAGGCGACTCCGAAGAAGAACCGCCTGCAGAAAGAGTCCGACCACAACTACCAGATCTGCATGCACGCCTGGGGCCCCGACTACGCCGACCCCACCGCTATTCTGGCGATGTATAAATCCAACCATCCGTCCAACTACAGCCAGTGGAGCAACAAGGAATTCGACACCCTGTACGACAAAGCCAACTCGACCGACTCCGGCAATGAGGATGCGCGCTGGCAGGATCTGATTCAGTGCAACAACATCTGCACCGAGCAGGCGGTCTGCGTCCCGATTTTCCAGACCGGCTTCGCGCAGCTGACCCGCAGCACCGTCAGCGGACTGTCCAATCATATGACGGGTATTAAATGCTTCTACAAATTTGTTACCATCAAATAATTCAGCCTCCGTTCTGACGTTGTAAAGAAAAGGCGCATTTTCAAGGAGGAGGGTGCCACTCTGTCGGTACCCTCCTTTGCATTATGGACCCGCCGTAAAAGGAGTTTCACCATGAAAAAATATGTACTGAAACGAATGGGAATTTCGCTGGTCACGGTTTTCGTTATACTATTCGTTCTGTTTATGCTGCTGAGTTTAATGCCGGGTTCTCCATTCAACAATCAGGAAAAACTCAGCCCGGAACAGATTCAGCAGATGAAGGCGTTCTATGGGTTGGACAAGCCGGTGCTGGAACGCTTTTTCCGTTATATCATCAATATGTTCCACGGGGATTTCGGCGTTTCCTACAACATTCAGGTCAACATGCCCATTCGCGACATGGTCACCAGCCGTCTTCTGATCACGCTGGCGATCGGCCTGCAGGCGGGCGTGCTGGGCACGCTGATCGGCCTGATCCTTGGCATTGTGGCGGCGCTGTACCGCAGGACCGTGTGGGACAGCCTTACAACCGTCATTTCCGTGCTGGGCGTCAGCCTGCCGTCCTTCGTGTTCGCCCTGCTGCTTTCCTATTTTCTGGGCTTTAAATACCAGCTGTTCCCGCTTCTGTACAATTCCTCCATGCCGATGGTGTCCACGGTGCTGCCCACCATCGCGCTGTCCATGTTCACGGTTGCCAGCGTGGCGCGGTATACCCGGACCGAAATGATCAGCGTAATGGACTCGGACTATTACATGCTGGCCGAATCGAAGGGCCTTCCCAAGGTGAAGCTGATTGTCAATCATGTCCTGCGCAACACGATGATCAGCGTGATTACGGTGCTGGCTCCGCTTCTGGTCAACCTGATGACCGGCAGTCTGGTGGTCGAAAAGATTTTCAGCGTTCCCGGGCTCGGCAGCCTGTATATTACGGCCATACAGTCCAACGATTACAACGTCGTGCTGGCCATCAGCTTTATTTACAGCGTCATGTTCATCATTGCGATGCTGCTGGTGGATATTTTGTACGGAATCATCGATCCCAGGATCCGGCTGGCAAAGGAGGAATGAAAATGAACGACGAAAAATTTTGCCTTTGCACCGGAGAACATACGGAAGAGGCCGAAAAGGAATACGCCAACGATTCCTATGCGAAAGAGGCTCTGCACCATTTTACCGCGAACAAAGGGGCGGTGGTCAGCGTCTTTATCATACTGATCATTATACTCATGGCGATCATCGCGCCCATTCTCAGCCCCTATTCCTACAAGGATGTGCAGGCGCAGTACAGCAATCTGCCGCCGCGCGTTCCGGGACTGGAGCAGCTCGGCGTCTTCAACGGGTACCGGAACGGCGCAAACGTCTATGCCCAGAAGGGCGCGCTGGACCAGTACCACTATTTCGGGACCGACAATCTGGGCCGCGATATCTGGACCCGCGTCTGGAGCGGCACGCGCATCTCCCTTTACATTTCCGGAATCGCGGTTCTGATCGACGTGTTTATCGGGATCATCTACGGCCTGATTTCGGGCTATTTCGGCGGCAAAACGGATATCTTCATGCAGCGCGTCACCGAAATCCTCAGCAGCCTGCCGCAGCTGGTCATCGTTACTCTGATGCTGGTGGTCATGAAGCCCGGCCTGCTGAACATCATCATTGCGCTGATGCTCACCGGGTGGATCAACATGAGCCGCATTGTGCGCGCGCAGGTGCTGAAGTATAAAAACCAGGAATTTGTGCTGGCGGCCCGCACGCTGGGGGTCGGCAGCCGCGGGATCATTTTTAAGGAGATCCTGCCGAATACGCTGGGCCAGATCATTGTGACCTTTATGTTTTCCATTCCCAACGCCATTTTCCTGGAGGCGTTCCTCGCGTTTGTGGGCCTCGGCGTCCCGGCGCCCATCGCCTCGCTCGGCTCCATGATCAACGACGGTTATAAATCCGCCATGGTCTATCCGTATATGGTGATGGCGCCGGTCATCGTGCTGGCACTGCTGATGCTGGGCTTCAACCTTTTCTCGGACGGCCTGCGCGACGCGATCGATCCGCAAATGAAACAGACATAAGGGGGCGCGGCTATGTCAGAGAAAAAACAAATCCTCAAAATCAGGGATCTTTCCGTATCCTTCCATACCGCCAACGGCCTGGTCAAGGCGGTGCGCGGCTTGAATATGGATGTTTACCGGGGGGAAACGGTCGCCGTTGTCGGCGAGTCCGGCAGCGGAAAATCCGTAACCGTTAAGGAGATCATGGGAATTCACGCCCCGAACGAATCCATCGGCGGGGGCACGATCGAGTTTACCTATGACGACGGCGGCGGGGAAAAGACGGTGGACCTGCTCAAAATTTCACCCCGCACCATGCAGAACCATCTCAAGGGCAAACACATCGCCATGGTCTTTCAGGACCCCATGACGTCGCTGGACCCCACCATGACCATCGGCAGGCAGCTGATGGAGGGGATGCTGCTGCATCTGCATATCGGGCGCGAAGAAGCGCGCAAGCGCGCGGCGGAGCTGCTGCGGATGGTCGGCATCAGCGACCCGGAAAAAAGGATGAAAAGCTACCCGCATCAGCTGTCCGGCGGCATGCGGCAGCGCGTCGTCATCGCGATCGCGCTTTCCTGCGACCCGGACCTGCTGATCTGCGACGAGCCCACGACCGCGCTGGATGTCACCATTCAGGCGCGCATCCTGCAGCTGATTATGGACCTGCAGAAGCAATTCAACATCGCCGTCGTTTTCATCACCCATAATCTGGGCGTGGTGGCCAAGGTGGCGGATTATGTCAATGTGATGTACGCGGGAAAAATCATCGAGACGGGCCGGACCGAAGATATCTTTTTCGACCCGCGCCACCCGTACACCTGGGGGCTCCTTTCAAGCATACCGGATGTTTCCGGCGATAAAGCGGACCGGCTGTACAACATTAAGGGGAACCCGCCCAATCTGCTCAACGAAATCAAAGGCGACGCGTTTGCACCGCGCAATCCCTTCGCCATGGAGATTGATTTTCAGGAGGAGCCGCCGATGTTTAAAATCAGCGGCCATCATCAGGCGGCCACGTGGCTGCTCGACCCCCGCGCGCCGAAGGTTGAAATGCCGGATCAGCTGCGCAGGCGCATTGAAGCTATGAAAAAGGAGGATGCGGCCCATGCCGGAAACTAAAATGCCGCTGCTTTCCGTGCGCGGACTGAAACAGTATTTTCGCGTCAGCAAAACCTTTACGGTCAAAGCGGTGGACAATATTTCCTTCGACATTTTTCCGGGCGAGACCTACGGCCTTGTGGGAGAATCCGGCAGCGGAAAATCCACCACCGGACAGGCCGTCATCCGCCTGTACAGGCCCACGGCCGGTCAAATCATGTTCAACGGGGAAGATATCAGCGGCAGCCTGTCCAAAGAGCAGAATACCATGCTGCGCACCAACATGCAGATGGTCTTTCAGGACCCCATGGCCTCGCTGAATCCTTATAAAAAAATTATCGACACCATCGCCATGGGGCTGGACGCCCATTTCCCGCACATGCCGGCCAAAGAAAGAAAAGAGCGGGTTTATGCGATCATGGAGAAGGTCGGCCTTTCCAAATCACAGGCCAACCGCTACCCCACTCAGTTTTCCGGCGGACAGCGGCAGCGCGTGGGGCTGGCCCGCGCCCTCATTATGAACCCCAGGCTCATCATTGCGGATGAGGCGATCAGCGCCCTGGACGTTTCCATTCAGGCGCAGGTGGTCAACCTGATGAAGGACATTCAGAAGGAGACCGGTACCGCCTATCTTTTCATCGCGCACGACCTTTCCATGGTGCGCTACATCTCCGACCATATCGGGGTCATGCATCTCGGCCACCTGGTGGAAACCGGCCGCACCGAGGAGATTTTTGAAAATCCCGTGCATCCCTACACAAGATCGCTGCTTTCCGCCATTCCGCGCATGAACCCGCATGTGGAGCGCGACCGCCGTCCCGTTGAGTACGACCCCGGGGCGCTGCATGTCAGCTATACGGAAGGAACCCTCCATGACGTGACGCCGACGCACAGCGTTCTGGCGACCGACCCCGAATTCGCCGAGTGGACAAAATGAGCCCCGGCGTGGATCGACGGCGTCATTCTGCCGATGAAATAATATTTAATTGAATTTCCCCGAGTTTTGTTGTAAAATATGAACAACAGATCAGTAAAGGCGGAACTGTTTTCAAAACTTGGGGTTCGGACAGGAAAAGGCTGGTCTTGCCCTGAAGCAGTAAGAATACATGAAATTTCGGAAGAATGGGTGAATAAATTGCTGCAGGCAAATCAACCAAAACCGCTGTACCTTCAATTGCAGGACGATATCAAGCAGAACATCCGCTTTAAAGAGTATGCGGTGGGCGACCAGATGCCCAGTGAGGAAGAGCTATGCATTCAATATGGCGTCAGCCGGATTACGGTGCGGCGCGCCATTCAGGGCCTTGTGGACGCCGGCCTGCTGGAAAAGCACCGCGGGAAAGGGACGTTTGTCGCGGTGCCGAAGCATGTGGTTTCCACCAATAACCACGGCGGCTTTTCTAAATATCTGGAAAAGGAAGGCCGGCGTTCGCAGCAGAAGATCCTTGAAAAAGCCTATCGGCACGCGGATGCGCGCCAGGCGGCGATGCTGGGCATCAACGAGGGGGATCGGATCGTTTTCATCCGGCGTCTGGTGTCGGAGGACGGGTTTCCGCTGGCGATCGACGAGCTCAGCGTTTCCGCGGAACGGTTCCCGGACCTGATGGAGCTTTTCGAGAACGACGTTTCCTTTTACGACCTGCTGGCCAACCATTATCATGTCGAGTACGGCAGCTCGGGAATCACGCTGGACGTTTCCACCGCAAAGGTGGAGGAAGCGCACCTGCTTTGCTGCGCGACCGGGAACCCGCTGTTTATTCTGCGCAAACAGATGATGGACGCGCAGAAGGTCCCCGTGCATTATTCCAAGTCCGTGGTGCGCGGCGACCGCGTCACCTACATGTTCAAAACGGAAAGCAACATCATGACCATGGCCTATCAGCCGATGGGCCCGAAAAACTAACAGACGGAAAAAACCCATGCGCCGGTTCGGCGCATGGGTTTTTCAATCTTAAAATAATCCGCTTTACCTCAGGTACAGCTGCATGGGGTAGGACAAATACTCGACATCGTCCATTTTTTCAACGGTGTAATAACCGGCCGGCGAGTTGATCACCTTGGGAATGCGGTTGACAATGGTGGCGCAGGTGTGCTCCACGGTCGCCGGCTTTTTTACGTAAAAGGTGGTGTCCGGTTCGCCGAGGATTTTCCAGTCGCACATGTCGCCGTCGTCGGGGCCGTAAACCTTGCCGATGCACTGCGTTTCAATCACCGGGCCCTGGAACGTTTCGGTGGTCACCACGGCGCTCATGCCGATACAGTTGCCCTTGGGGACCGTTTTGCCGAGCGTTTTGGAGTACAGGTCGCCGTCGTGGAAATAGGGGACGCACTTCTGGCTCTGCGATTTGATCGTCCAGCCCATTTTTGAGCAGAGCCCCTCGTTGGAATTCCAGACATAAGACGGTTCCAGCGTTTCGGGGTGCGCGATCTGCTGCTCGAATTCCTCCGGCGTAAGGCCGACGCCGTGCGCCTTTGCGAGCGCCAGGCCGTAATCCTCCACATTGTAGCTCACCGCGCCCTCGATTTTGTCGATGCGGTGGACGCCTCCGGCGACACAGCCGATCATATTGATCCAGAAGATGTCCTGCATTCCGGAACCGGCGATGGTGCAGTTGTTTTCCTTCGCCATTTTGTCCAGCTTGTTTGTGATGGCCGAAGAGGTCGTCCACGGATAAATGGCTTCTTCGCAGGTGGTGATCACGTTGATGCCGCGGCTGACAAGCCTTTCAAAATGCGGCATGACGTCCTTCATAAAGCTGAACAGGGTGACGACCGCGATGTCCGCGTCGCACTCGTCGAGCACCGCGTCTGCGTCGCTGCGGATCGTAACGCCCAGCTTGACGCCGAGCCCGGCCCAGTCGCCGACGTCCATTCCGACAACAGCCGGGTTGACATCGATCGCGCCGACGATTTCCGCCCCGTTTTCATACAGGTAGCGCAGCGTATATTTGGACATTTTCCCACAGCCGTACTGAACAACGCGGATTTTTTGATCAAACATGATGGAATACCCCTTTCCTCTTGTGTTTCGGTTTCCGGCGGATTTTCCCGCCTGCTTTCTGATTATTATCATAAAGGTTATAGCAGATATAAGGTCAAGAGGAATTTTGTTAAAATTTAACCAAATTTAACGGGGATTTGAAGGCGCAAAAACATTCCGCGTTCTTTCCGTTCCAGAAACGGGAATTCCGCGATCACCTCACAGATGTAGTCGCCCGCGATGCGGTAGCCTTTTTCCTTGATTTCATCCAGCAGATAGCCGATGTATTCCTTTTCCTTTTCAAACTGGTTGCAGTAAATGCACAGGTAAACGCTGGCGGGGACCGGAACGGTCAGCTGGTCGGGTACAAAGTCCCGGTCCACGAAGACGAATATTTCGCTGGAGTAAAACCTGCGCCGCTCCAGGTTTTCCCGCCGCAGCACCGTTCCCGCGTTGCAGAAATAAATCTGCGGCAGCTGGTCCGAAATCAGGTTTTCCTTCAGCTTCCGCAGCATTTCCTCGTACACCTCGATTCCGTAGTCGTAAAAGTTCATTCCGGCGTCGATGCGGTACATCCTCCGCTCCTCAATGTATTCGAGGACGATCGCGCCGTCCGGCGGCGAGGTTTCGTAGCGCTGGTAGCTTTGCAGGGTGCGTTCAATGGCCCGCTGCTGATATTTGAGCCGGTGAATTTCCCCGTCGATCTGAAGGCTTCTCCGGTGGAGGATGCTTTTCATCAGGGCGGGGTCGCCGTTTTCCAGGTGCTTTTTGATGTCCGTGAGCTTCATGCCCAGCGATTTCATGTATTGGATCATGTCCAGCGCCGCGCTCTGCTTGATGCTGTAATAGCGGTATCCGGTTTCCCCGCTCACGGTGTCGGGCCGGAGCAGGTGCATTTTGTCGTAATAGCGCAGCGTCTGCTCGGAAACATGGTTGAGCCGGGCCATCTGCCCGATGGTCAGTTTATCCGTTCTGCGTCACTCCCCTCCCTTCCCAATTATACAGGGAAAACCCTATTGTTACAATAAGGTTTTCCAAAAGATAAACCCCCGAACCGGCGTGTTCATGCTGTGCCGGTCCGGGGGCCTGTGTTTTTAAAGTCAGGGGTGTTTCTTTTTCATGTCGTCCAGCAGCTTTTTCGCGGCGGCGGGAGGGTTTTCCCTGACCACGCGGCTGACCGTGTCGTAGCCGAGGTCGACGATATAGGAGGCCGCGAAGGCGAACGATTGCTCCAGGTGCCTGCGGCAGTTTTCCTCGTCCGGCACAAGCGTTTCCACACATTTGGTGCGGAACAGGAACACGGCCCGGTTCAGAAGCTGCAAACTTTCCAGCAGGGAATCTGCGATCAGCGGGGAAAACGCGTTCAGCTCGAATTCGCCGTGCGCGGCGGCAAGCGTGACGGCGGTGTCGTTGGCAATGACGCGCATGGAGCACTGGAGGACCATTTCGGGAATGACGGGGTTGATTTTGCCCGGCATGATCGTGCTGCCCTGCTGCACCGCCGCGAGGCGGATTTCGCCGAATCCGCCCCGCGGCCCCGAATTCATCAGCCGCAGGTAGTTGGCGATCTTCATCAGGTTGACGGCCAGCGCCTTCAGCAGGCCCGAAACCTCCACGAACACGTCGTTGTTCTGCGTGATATCCATCGGGTACTCCGCGGCGGCAAGCCCCATGCCGGTGATGTTCCGCAGCTCCTCAATCACGCCGAAGCGGTACCGGCGCTCCGCGTTGCCCGAAAGCCCGACGGCGGTGCCGCCGAGGTTGACCTGGCGCAGCCGTTCCTCGACCTTGTAAATGCGCCAGCGGTCGCGGGCGATGCCCTGCGCGTAAGCCCCGAATTCCTCGCCGAGCGTCACGGGGACGGCGTCCATCAGCTCGGTCCTTCCGAGCTTTTTCAGGCCGTCGAATTCGTTTTCCCGCATTTGAAGGGACTGCTGCAGAGCGGCGCATTCGCCGCTCAGCAGGCGGAGCTGTTCAATCGCGGCGATGCGCAGCGCCGTGGGGTACACGTCGTTGGTGGACTGTCCGCGGTTTACGTCGTCGAGCGGGTGGACGACGGAATATTCCCCGCGCTTTTTGCCGAGCCGCAGCAGCGCAAGGTTTGCGAGGACTTCGTTCACGTTCATGTTGGTCGAGGTTCCCGCGCCGCCCTGCAGCGCTTCGGTGAGAAAGCTGTCGTCGCAGCCGCCCGCCAGGATCTGGTCGCAGGCGGCGGCCACGGCGCCGTAGACCTCTTCCCGGATTCCCAGCTTCCGATAGGTCAGCGCCGCGGCTTTTTTGACCTTTACGACCGCGTAAATCAGGTGCAGGTTGACTTTCCGGTGCCCGAGCGCGAAATTTTCCGCCGCTCTTGCCGTATTGATGCCGTACAGCGCGTCATCCGGCAGCTCCGCGCTGCCCAGAACGTCTTTTTCGATACGCATGGTCATTCCTCGATTTCAGCCAGCAGATGGGGGAAGACCTCCAGGCTCCGCCGGAGAATCCCCTGCATATAGGCGATGGTGGTGCCGTAATTTGTAAACGGCACCCTCTGGTCCGCCGCGCACTTCATCCGGTACCTGGTTTCCCGCTCGTTCAGCATGCAGGCGCCGCAGTGAATGACCAGGGCGTAGGGGGTCAGGTCTTCCGGGAACTCGGTTCCGGAAACCGTTTTGATGCTGAGCTGTTTTCCCGTGTAGTTCCGGAGCCATCGCGGGATTTTGACCGTGCCGATGTCGTCGCACTGGCGGTGGTGCGTGCAGCCCTCGGCAATCAGCACCGTGTCCCCGTCCTTCAAATGCTCGATTGCCGCGACGCCCCGGACCGCCGTGTCGAGGAACCCCTTGTACCGCGCCATCAGAATGGAAAAGGAGGTCAGGGGGATGTCCCTCGGTGTGTCGGCGGAAGCCTTGGCAAACACCTGGCTGTCCGTAATGACAAGCGCCGGTTTTTTGCCCAGATTTTCCAGCGTTTCGCGCAGCTCGAATTCCTTGACGACAACGGCGGTCGCGTCCGCCTCAAGAATGTCGCGGATCGTCTGCTGCTGCGGAAGGATCAGCCGCCCCTTGGGGGCCGCCTTGTCGACCGGCGTCACCAGCACGACAAAGTCCGACGGGTGGATCAGGTCGCCGACAATGCGCAGCTTGCCGCTGTCTGTTTTGGCGAGAGCCGCGATTTTTTCCTTCAGGGCGGCGATGCCTTCCCCGCTGACGGCGCTGACGGTTATTTCGTTTTCCCCCGGCCCGCCGTGAAAGCCGGGCAGGTCGCTTTTATTGACGGCGACGAGATAGGGGATTTCCTTTTCCTGAAACAGGGTGACCAGCTGACGGTCGAAATCGTCCGGCCCTTCCGCGCCGTCGATCACCAGAACCGCCACGTCGGTCTTGTTCAGCACCTGCTTCGTTTTGCGGATGCGAAGCAGGCCCAGCTCGCCCGTGTCGTCAAAGCCCGGCGTGTCGATGATCATGACGGGTCCCAGCGGCAAAAGCTCCATGGCCTTGTAAACGGGGTCCGTCGTCGTTCCCTTCGTGTCGGAGACCACCGCGAGGTCCTGGCCGGTGACCGCGTTGACCACGCTGGATTTTCCCGCGTTGCGTCGGCCGAAAAAGCCGATATGCACCCTTTCGCCGGACGGCGTGTCGTTCATTCCCATTGTTTATTCACCTCGTATCAGAATCCGCTCCCGGCCGCGGGGGAGCCTGTTTTCCCAGTCCACATGGTCGCCCCTGGAAAAATCCGGAACGAACCCGGCCGCCGTGACCCGGCCCGACAGGCGTTCGACGCACTCAGCCGCTTCTTCGCCCATGCAGATTTTATTGTCGTAAAGGTTGTAGTCCTTCCGGTGAGCCGCGGGGGAAAGATTCGGCATCAGCACGTTGGCGCCCGCCTGAAAGGCTTTTTCCCGGCCGAGCGGGTCGATGGTGCCGAGCGCGGTCGTGGCGGGCAGCAGGACCTTGGGCAGCAGAACCCGCACCAGCGCGAGGAGGATCACGGTTTTTTCGGACGAGGGCCTGCAATAATCCGCAAACCGGGTGTCCTTATGCGGTATGAACGGGCCGATCCCGACCATCTGCGGCTGAAGCCGGCGCAGGAACGCAAAATCCTCCGCCAGCGTTTCGCAGGTTTGACCGGGGGAATCCACCATAAACCCCGCGCCGACCTGGTAGCCGAGCTCCTTCAGGTCGTACAGGCAGCGCATGCGGTTTTTCAGGGTCTGCTCCGGGGGGTGCAGCGTCCCGTAATGCGCTTCGTCCGCGGTTTCGTGCCGCAGCAGATAGCGGTCCGCCCCCGCCTCAAAAAGCCGGCGGTAGGAATCGCGGCTCCTCTCCCCGACGGAAAGCGTGACCGCGCAGTCCGGGAACCGTGCTTTGATACCGGACACGATGCCGCACAGGCGTTCATCCGAATGATACGGGTCCTCCCCGCTTTGCAGCACAAAGGTGCGGAACCCGAGCTTACGGCCCGCGCCGCAGCAGGCCAGAATTTCGTCTTCGCTCAGCCGGTATCTGACGGCGTTCGCGTTGTTCCGCTGAAGGCCGCAGTAATAGCAGCCGCGCTTGCAGTAGCTGGAAAACTCGATCAGCCCCCGAAAGTAGACCTTCTTTCCGTAATATTGCTCCCGCAGCCGGGACGCGCAGCGCATCAGGCCGGAAAGCTCCTCCGGCCGCGCCTCCCGCACAAAGTAGCGGAGGATATCGGCAAGCTCTTTCCTGCCGGCCGTGTTCAGCAGTTCCGACAGCTTTTGCGGGCGATTCATGTTAATCTCCATAGCAGCAACTCCGTCATGGGAAAATAAAAAAACCTTTTCGCGCAGAAAGCGAAAAGGAGTCATGACGGCACAGGGGAAACCGGAAGCCGAATGCTCGCTTTCCGCTCGGAACCACCTTGCGGTCAGGTACATTTCTGTCTTGCGCACGTCGGAAAACCATGCCGGGCGGCGCGCGATAAATTTTTTTCATTATATCACCGAACGCCCCGGTTGTCAAAATCATCATCAGGTTCCGCTCCGATTCAGGGAAGTGCCCGGACCCCGAATGTGAAAACCCGATGGTTTGCACGAACCCTGTTTCCGGTCAAAATTCACGATTTTCCATGCGATAATTTGGCTTGCCCGCTGCACCGAATTCGTTCGTGCATTATTTACAAACGTTTCAATCATGATATAATTAACTTAAAAGTGCTGATATTAAGTTAAAAACAGCGGGAGGACAGCGTATGGATCGCGATTTTGTTTGGGGAGTTGCCACTTCGGCCTATCAGGTGGAAGGCGCTGCAGCGGAAGGCGGAAGGGCGCCGAGCATATGGGACACATTCTGCAGGAAGCCCGGCGCGGTTTTCAACGGCGAAAACGGTGACACCGCGTGCGACCATTACCACCGTTACCGGGAGGATATCCGGCTGATGAGCGAGCTGGGGGTCGGCTGCTACCGGTTTTCCATCTCATGGCCGCGCATTTTCCCCGAAAAAGGGCGGTACAACCCGGAGGGAATGCAGTTTTACAAAAATGTGATTGCCGAGCTGAAAAAGTACAACATGACCGCCGCCGTAACGCTGTACCACTGGGACATTCCGCAGTGGGCGGAGGACCTCGGCGGCTGGGAAAACCGGGAAAGCGTCAGCTGGTTTACGGAGTTTGCGGAAAAGTGTTTTGAAAATCTGGACGGGGACGTTTCCCTGTGGATCACCCACAACGAGCCGTGGTGCGCCTCGTTCCTTTCCTACCATATCGGGGAGCACGCCCCGGGAAAGCGCGGCCTGGAACCGGCTTTGCGCGCGGCGCATCATATCCTGCTGTCGCACGGGAGCGCGGTGCGGGCCTACCGGGCGATGCACGGCAGCCATAAAATCGGCATTACGCTCAACCTGAGCCCCGTTTACGCGGAAACGGACGGCTTTGCCGACCAGCTTGCCCGCAAGGAAAAGGACGGCTACCAGAACCGCTGGTTCCTGGAGCCGCTGTTTTGCGAAACATACCCGGCCGACATGGCGGCGCTGTTCGCCGCGCGCTGCGGCACCCGGTTCGATTTTATTCAGCCCGGCGATTTTGCGTGCATCGCGGAGCCGATCGACTTCCTCGGCCTGAACTTCTATTCCCGCTGCTACGTCAATTATGACCCGTCGGACGAGCTGCTGGCCGGGAATCCGGTTTCCCGCATGAAGAAGACCCGCATGGACTGGGACGTCTGCCCGGAAACCATGGAAGACCTGGTCCGCGAAATACGCGGCTATACCGCGCTCCCGATTTATATCACGGAAAACGGTTCCGCCTGGGACGACAAGGTGGAAAACGGAAGGGTGCACGACCCGGAGCGGGTGGATTACCTGCGCCGGCATCTGGAGGAAATCGAAACGCTGAACCGGAAGGGGCTTGGGATTCGGGGGTACTTCTGCTGGTCTTTCATGGATAATTTCGAGTGGGCGCACGGGTATTCCAAGCGCTTCGGGATTGTTTACGTCGATTACGCCGACCAGCGGCGCATTCCGAAAGACAGCTTCTACGCCTACCGCGACTGCATCAAATCCTTCCGGGGGGAAAAAGCCGCGGCGCGGTTAACAGGCGAATGATATTTACTTTAATCATATAAAACAAAGGCGGGGTTTACAGGTATGGGGATTGCTTTTTTTGAAAAGGACAAAATTTTTAAGCTGGATACGCCTTCTTCCACATACATGATTGCTATTGTGGATGAGGAGGGCTTTTTGGGACATGTGTACTATGGGAAACGGGTTCCCGACGAAAACCTGTCCTATCTGATGCGCACGCGGGAGGCGCCGTTCACCCCTTCGGTCAACAACCGCGACCGCGCTTCCTTTCTGAACACTTTTCCAATGGAATACCCAACGCACGGGCTTGGGGATTACCGGGAGGACTGCCTGAGCGTGCTGACGCAGGCGGGCCATTCGGCCTGCGGGCTGCGGTATGTTTCCCACCGCATTTTCCCGGGCAAGCCGAAGCTGGAAGGGCTTCCGGCCACCTTCGGCGGGGAGGGGGACTGCACGACGCTGGAGCTGCTGGCGGAGGACCCCGTGCTGCAACTGCGGGTTGTTTTGCGGTACACGGCGTTTGAAAGGCTGGACGCGGTAACACGGAGCGTCGTTCTGACAAACGGCTCGGAGGAACCGCTGCGGCTTACGAAAGTGCTGAGCGCCTGCCTGGACATGGACAACCGGAACTTTGACCTGATCACGCTGCACGGCGCCTGGGCGAGGGAGCGGCAGATCCAGCGCAGCCCGCTTTGCCGCGGCAGGCAGAGCGCTTTTTCCGTCTGCGGCGAATCCAGCCACCAGGAGCACCCGTTCCTGGCCCTGGCCGAAAAGGCGGCCACGCAGGACAGCGGCGAGGTTTACGCGATGAACTTCGTGTATTCCGGCAATTTCCTCGCGCAGGCGGAGCTGACCCAGTTCGATTCCGTCCGCGCGGTGATGGGGATTCACCCCTATGATTTCTGCTGGACGCTGGCGCCGGGCGAATCCTTCACGGCGCCGGAGGTCGTGCTGGTCTATTCGGATTCCGGGCTCGGCGGCATGACCCGCACGTTCCATGACCTTTACCGCGGCCATCTGATCCGCGGCGAGTACCGCGACAAGCCGCGCCCGGTCCTGATCAACAACTGGGAGGCGACCTACTTCGATTTCAATACGGAAAAGCTGATCGCCATCGCGCGGCAGGCGGCTTCGCTCGGCATTGAAATGCTCGTTATGGACGACGGATGGTTCGGCGGCCGCAGCAGCGACGACTGCGCGCTCGGCGACTGGCAGGTCAACGAAAACAAGCTGCCGGGCGGCCTGCGCCGCCTGGCGGACGAGGTGAACAGGCTGGGCATGCGGTTCGGCATCTGGATGGAGCCGGAGATGATTTCGCCCGATTCCGACCTGTACCGCGCGCACCCGGACTGGGCCATCCGGATTCCGGGCCGTACGGCGGTCCGCAGCCGCAACCAGTATGTGCTGGACTTTTCCCGCCGCGAGGTGCGGAATTATATTTACGAATGCGTTCGCGCCGTTTTAAAGAGCGCGAACATCGACTACCTGAAATGGGACATGAACCGTCAGCTGACCGACCTGGGCGGCATTGCGCTTCCGGCCGGGCGGCAGGGGGAGCTGCTCCACCGATATACGCTCGGCGTTTATGAGATGCAGGAGCGGCTGGTCACGGAGTTCCCGCATCTGCTGCTGGAAAACTGTTCCGGCGGCGGCGCGCGCTTCGACCCCGGCATGCTGTATTACAGCCCGCAGATCTGGTGCTCGGACGACACCGACGCGGTGGAACGGCTGAAAATCCAGGAGGGCACCGCCCTGGTGTACCCGCTTTCCGCCATGGGCGCTCATGTCAGCGACTGCCCCAACCACGCCGTGGGCCGGGTCACGCCTTTTGAAACACGGGGCTATGTGGCGCTGGCGGGGACGTTCGGCTATGAACTGGACGTGACCAAAATTCCGAAAGAGGACCGGGACCAAATTCCCGGCCAGATCGCGCTGTATCACCGGTATTCCGGGCTGATGCGGCAGGGCGATTATTACCGGGTTGCGTCCTACGCGGAAAATCACGGCTACGACTGCTGGATGGTGGTTTCCAAGGACAAACAAGAGGCGCTGGTTACTTACATTCAGGTGCTGGGCAGGCCGAATGCGCACAGCGTGCGCGTCCGCCTGAACGGACTGGACGAAAGCGCCCTGTACCGGGTCGAAGGGGAAGGGCAGGAGGAACAGGTCCTTTCCGGAGCGGCTCTGCGCTGCGCCGGGATCAATGTCGGCGGCCTCTGGGGGGATTTCCGCGGAAGGCTGATCCACCTGACCGCGGAGCGGACCTGATTTTCCGCTCCGCTCCGGCCGCGCTTTTGTTTCTATAACTTCCTTTGAAATGGATGATGATTGCGATGCCTAAAACAGTTATAATGGCGGATATCGCCGCGAAAATCGGGGTCAGCACCGTTACGGTCTCCAAGGCGCTGGCCGGAAAAGAAGGCGTCAGCGAAGAGATCCGCGCGAAAATCAAACAGGTGGCGGATGAAATGGGCTACCGCGCGGGCCTTTCCGCCAGAAAGCTTTCGAAAAGCACGGGCAATATCGGCATTTTGATTCCTTCTTATTTCATGAAAAGGAATAATTCGTTTTACTGGGTGATGTACGAGCGGGTGATCGGCCGGCTTTCGGCAAGCGGGTATTACGGGATTCTGGAAATGGTGCGGCAGGAAGACGAGGATTCCATGGCCAGCCCCCGCATGATGCTGGACGGAAAAATAGACGGCCTGATTGTGATCGGGCAGCTGAAAAGCGCCTACCGCGAATTTCTGTATGCAAACGGGAAAATACCGGTGATGTTTCTGGATTCCTATAATTCCGTTGGCAGCGACTGTATTATTTCCGATGGATACTACGGAATGTATACGGTGACAAATTATCTGATCTCGCTGGGGCACAGCGATATCCGCTTTGTCGGCTCCGTGGATTCCACCAGCAGCATCCGGGACCGCTATTTCGGGTTCTGCCGCGCCATGCAGGAGCACGGGTTTGCGTTTGGTCGGGAAATGATCGTGCCCGACCGGGACGAGAAGGGCGTTTTAAATGTTGTGCTGCCGAAAAAGCTTCCGACGGCGTTTGCCTGCAACTGTGATCTGGCGGCCTGCGATGTGATCAACAAGCTGAAAGACCGGGGCCTGTGCGTGCCGGAGGACATGTCCGTGGCGGGATTCGACGATTATGTGTTTTCCACGCCCTCGAACGCTTCGATTACCACGTATGCGGTGGATATGGACGGAATGGCGCGTGCCTGCGTGGAAAGCCTGATTCGGAAGATCCACAATCCCCATTACGCGCCAAACCTGAAAATCATCAGCGGGCGTCTGGTCGTACGGGAAAGCGCCCGGAAAATCAACTGAAAAGAACAGCCCGGTACAGCGCGCGGTTTGAATCCTGCGCGCTGTTTTTTTGTGCTTTTTTACTTGTTGCAACCGAATGAGTGCGGCCGCCCCGTGGGAGGGAGCGAGTTATTAATGTAATTTACCTTACTTAAACGGCGCTGCAGCGGCCGCCGCCCCCGGAAAAAGTGGGCGCTTAAAATAAGGCTGAAATTTTTAATTTCAAATTAATTAATAATAACTATCGAATATTTATATATCATATACAATAAAATTCAATCAAATTTGATAAAACGTAGAAACCGCTGAAAATGGCCAAGATAGTGATACTATTGTTAAGAATGTGTAATGACAAAACAATAAAAAGTCCTTATCATATAAGCAGGGTAATTAAGTTGATAATTACTTAATTAAGATTGCGTTTTGGAGGTAAGAGATTTGAAAAAAGTTCTGAGTTTTGTTCTCGCGCTGGCCATGGTTCTTTCCATGAGCGCCTGCGGCCAGTCCGGCAGCGGCAGCGCCAGCAGTCAGGCTTCTTCGGGCAAGAAGCTTCCCACCATCGATTCTCTGAAGCTCGGCGAAGATTACAAGGACATCAAGGCGGACCTGAAGTTCCTCACGCACCGCACCGATATTGTCAACACAAAGCTGGCGCAGTATGTCAAGGATTTTCAGAAACTGTACCCCAATATCAATGTCAAATATGAAGCCATTACCAACTACTCGGATGATGTGACGACCCGCATGACGACGAACGACTGGGGCGACATCTGCATGATTCCCAACAGCGTACAGAATTCGGAGCTGGGGGATCACTTCCAGCCGATGGGTTCGGTCA
>JAAYUL010000025.1 GCA_012517675.1 Clostridiales bacterium
AAGGAACGCGAACAGAGAGCTGCCGAACTGCAGCACATATAAAAGAAAGCATCTGTTAAAAGAAACGCCCATCACCAAGCAGACGGACGCGTACAGGATGATTGCCAGCAGCCCGGTTTGAAAAAGCCGGGCCTTCTTTTTTCCGGGATGCACCAGCAGGACGGCAAGCAGCAGGCCGACGAAAAGGATCACGGCGTCCGTCCCTTTCGCCGCCCCCGTTTTCAGCAGGGAATTTTCCGCATAAACGCCGTCGCCGTAAAGCGTGACCGCCTGCCCGTATATGTTTTCCACGGTCCTTCTCGCCCCCGCGTCCGTGTAAAATATTCCGGCGCAGGCAGAGACGACCGAGGACAGCGCCGCGGTTCCCGACAAGATCGCAATGGTTTTTTTCATAAACGTATCCTCCCTCTCAAGGTCATGGAGCAGCCCGCAGACAGTCATTCGGAAAACGCGCGGGCAAGCCGGAATTCCCGATTGCGGGGAATCCCGTTGAAAATCGGCATAAAGATACCAAAAAGCCCGGAAAAACCGGGCTTTTCAAATATGCGGCGGCAAATAAGGAGCCCCGCGTCAGGACAACTGAAAATCCTGCTGAATCCGGGCCCAGAATTGCCCGGCAATCGCCGCATAACCCTCCCTGTTCGGGTGTATGTCGCCCGGCAATTCCTCTTTCGTGACAACGCCGAAGGTGGAAACATATTCGCAGCCAGCCATTTTCACAACCGTTTCCAATTGAGCGTTAAAGCTGCCCAGAAGCGCCAGAAACAGATCGTGGTTCTGTGCGGAACCGGACAGAATGTTGACCAGCGCATCGTAATAGCCCATTACATAGACTTTGGCGGACGGATTCAATTCACGGATCACGGCAAGAATGCCGCCGATATTGCGGAAGTCCTGCTCTTCCACCGATGGAAACTGCCCCCACATTGCCGGATTGGAGAAAGCGAGCGCAACAAAAGGCAGAAGATCGTTCGCGCCGATGTCCAGCGTTACAATGTCGGCGCTTTTCAGGGCCTTTGTCATGTCGGGGTTATAATCCGGATTTCCGGGAGTCAGCTGCTGCAAAAGCTCCTGCGCGGTCAGGCCAGATTTGCCGAAATTGCGGTAGCCGCCCGCGGCGCCCGCTTTTGCCAGGTCATTCTGGATCGCGTTGGTATAGCCGTATGCTTTTTCAATTCCGAACGGCGTCTGCCCCGCCGCCAGAGAGTCGCCCAGCGACACATAACGGTAGTGGTTCGTGCCGGCCGCGGCAGACGTGCCGGTCGCGGCGAAAACGGTTCCGGTCCCGGACAGGGAGAAAAGGAATACGGCGGCCAGAAAAATTGCCGCTTTCGCTTTTGACCTTAAAAGCTTTGACACGATCAAGCACCTCTCTCATTCCTGATAAAATTCACCGGACATTGTCCAATCCATAAAAAAAGCGCAGGAATCTTTCCCGCATTCCGGGCGTGTTTGACGCGGAACGGCGCGATTCCCGCCAAAACGGGCGCGTGCTCCGACGGTTCAAACGAAGCCCGATCCCACCATGGAAATGCGAAACTCCGGGGACGGGCGCGCCTGCAAAATACCGGGCGTTTCACGCAGATTCGACCAAGCGGCAAATCCCCCTTTATGACAAGATTTCGATCTGTTCCCGGCAGATTGTTCAAAGATTCCGCGATGTTGACTTTATTTTAATGCATCTTCCATCATTTAAAATATTCCTATTTGAAATTTCTGTCTTTTTTGTCAGCTCCATGTTTGAAAAAGCCAGAAGGCAGGAAACGGAGGACGGGTCCCTTTTCCCCGGACAAAAATTAAAAACCGGCGAGGCTGTTTGCCCCGCCGGTTTTTTTCATGTGTGGGAGTTGTGACGTACTACGCATCAAGAGACCACAGTCGGCACGCGTTGTAGTCTCCGCGTATGTGGGAGTTGTGACGTCTTCCGGGGAGAAACATATTCGGCGGCGGTCCGTTGTAGTCTCCGCGTATGTGGGAGTTGTGACACTGGAATATTATGCTGATTCACAACAACATTGGTTGTAGTCTCCGCGTATGTGGGAGTTGTGACTGACAACCCGATTCGCAATGAGCGGCGTCGGGTCGTTGTAGTCTCCGCGTATGTGGGAGTTGTGACTGCATGTCCCGGAAACCCGGCTGGCGCATGGGAAAAAAAGGCGAAAAGTGCGAACCGGCCGCGGCAAGGGACACTTAAGGGATTTATTTTACATAAAATCAAGGTTCTTCCTTTATTTTAGCGGGGTGCGAACGGGATGTCAAGTCGGATTCCGTTTTTCGCACAGCATCAGGTTTTTCAGCGTCTGCAAATACGTTGCGCCGTGGCTTTGCACACACACCCCGTCTTTGTCGTTTGAGCGCTTTAAATGCGGGATGGGTTCGGATTCCACCATTAAAAGCTTCAGTTTCCCGCCCGATTTCATGGCGAAGGCGGCTTTTACCTTATGCTCCTCCAATATTTCCAGCATGACTTTCGTAACGGCGTTCATGCGCTTTGGGTCGTAGGAAAGAAGAAGCCGCAGGCGGTCAAAGTAATTCAACACGACGCTTCCCGTATTTGCGGCTTTCTTTTCATTGACGGTCCAGCCGAAATTCCGCATCAGGTCCAAATGGTCGATGTCGTTTCGCACCCTTGCAAAATTCAAATCGCTTCCCACGCCCGAACGGTAAACGCTCAGGAACGCGGCCAAATCACTGCCGTTCAGCTTTTTCGTCAAATGACAAACCACGTAGCCTTCGTCAAAGATTTCATCGACATCGTCCATTTTCAGCCCAATCTTTTTCTGCCTGGCCCACGCCCGAAGAAGAAAATACATATCCCGTTCCCAGTTCTGCGCAAACCCCACCCAGCGCGACATCATTTCCAGATAAACGCAAAAAACCCCGTACAACGTTTCGAACGTCAGGTTGTGCAGTGCGTGGTTGTATGCTTCATGCCAGTTCAGAATATTGCGGTAATTTTTGCGGTCCGGCTGAGAAAGGAAACGGGAAATTTCATACATCCGGTGCAGCCTCTGCAATTCGTTCTGCGCATGCTCCGCAAAAGTAACCTGCCGGCCCTCCGAATTCGTCATGACCCATTGTCCGATGCGCACAACCTCTAAATCCTTTTTTGTCCCTTGCTTCGGCAGTCCGTTTATGAATTGATACACGCCCAAAATACCCGAGCGCAGCAGCCGGTTCATGCTGCGGCGAAACACGGGGGTCGTGCCGTCGCTCTGGCGGTAAAATTCGCCGTATTCCGTCATGCCGTCCTCAATAAAGGGTGCGAACATCGGTTCCGCCCGATTCCGCCACGCTTCCTCCGCATTTTTCGGCACCGGCTCCGTCAGCTTGACAAGCTCCGCCAGCTCCTCAATCCGTTTCACCGTTTGAAGGCTTTCAATGGCCTCTTTGCCCGGCCACTGCGCCACCGCGGTACGGTAACGGAGCATCTGCTGCTGAAATTCGCTGAGCTCCCGCCCGTCGAGCATGCGCAGAACGGGGTAAAGAACCAACAGATTCCCAATATTTTCTTTGGTAAGCGACGTGTGTAAACGCGGCAAATCCTCCGGCCGCGGCTTTTTTCGCCCGGCGCTTATTTGCGGCGACATGATTTTGTCGTAAAAATCAAATTCGGAACTCTTGCTGTCCAAAAAGCTGTTGAACGCCACCGCATAGACCTCCCGAAGGAAGCGCTGGGCGTAATCCGTTTTGTCGCGCGCCAGCTCCCGGTTTTCCTGCTCGTTCTGTGAAATCTGCCGCTGCATCCGCTTGAGCAGCTCCGAAAGCGGCCTCCCCTCGCGGTAAAGCTCCCGCACTCCGCCGTACCCGGCTTTTCGGGGGGTATGGCGCTCTTCGGCAAGCCGCTCGTTGCGCGACAGAACCGCGGAAATGTAGCGCGTGACCAGCAAGTCGTCTGTTTGCACCGCGGGCAGAAAACAGGATTGGTAAAGCAGCTTCAACAGATTTCGCACCGCGCGCCGGGCGTTTGCGTCCACTCCGTTGTCCTCAATTTGATAAAACCATCTCAATTTGTATTCCCCGCAAAGATTTTTACCGCGCTCATAAACGTTCCGAAAAGACGGCGTCATTTGATCCTTGGCACAGTACAGCATAAAGCTTGTCCCGAATTGTTCAAAAATGCCGGACAGCAGCTCCGTGCGGTAATACAGGGGAAGATTCATGCTCTCGATTCGCCGCGCAAACGCCTCCTGCAAAGAGCCGAGGTCCCGGTCGAAAAACTCCCTGAGAATATGGCTGCTTTCCTTCCCGGCCTTCTCGGCGGTTTCTTCCAGCATACCCGTAAAATGATTTCCTCCTTTATAATGGAAAATTTGAATGCGCAGTGCCCGTATGCATGCGACGCATGCATCCAGCAGATTCTTACAGCACTGTTTGTCGGCGGTCTCCTCCAGCGGGAAAAAGTCCTGCAGTTTTTCTCTGCACGCCTGAATATCCTGGTCGCTCAACGACTCAAAATATTTTTCCCAGTATGTTTGTTTTAATATAACATCCCTGTCCGGCCCGTTCTCCCGGTATTGACCGAAATAAGACAATCGGGCGATCGACCATAAAACGGCGGTCATGGTCTGCTTTTTTACCGCTTCCATTACCTGGATCTTCTGCAGCGTGTCGCCGTCTACGGAAAGCAAACCGACGCCGGAACAGCAGTATGCATCCAGCTTGCCATAGAGAATATGCATCTGCGTGCTCTGGCCGATCAGCCTTTGGCGGATCGCACTTTTCATGTGCTCCGGTTCCAGCAGGCGCGAACGATCCGCTTTTTCCCTCAGCAGCTCTTGGCGGGCGCGGGCGCCCGCCCGCTTTGTCCGAATAGGAAAATTTTCTTTGAAATACTCCTGCACCGCCTGAAAATAGTATTTCATGTTTTGAATTTCATCGGGGCTCTGTTCCCACACCTTCCGGCGATGCGCGCGCACCGCCTCGTCAACCGTTTTGGCAATTGCCTGCGGTTTGCCGCCGCACTCGGAAATTTTTGATTCGAGCTCCCCGGCGAGTTGGCCAAACCTAAAAATGTGTTCCATTCTATCCAGTACCGGATAGAACGACGGTTGGCCGTCCTTCCGCATCAGCGCCAAAAGCCATTCTGCGCGCTCGGTATTTCCTTTGATGGAGTTATTTTCCACTCGAAGCGGCATTTTGTTCCCTGTAATGGACATTTTGACACGGGCCGCGCGGTTCTTCTTTTCATTTTGCAGCGCCCTTTGAATTTCCCCGAGTTCAGCCTCTGCGCTTTCCCTCTGCGCCTCGTTTCCGGTCATCAGAAGGAGCAGGGCGCCGCGGAGCGTGGTTGTGCCGCCGTCGGCGGCAACCTGTTTTCCGTAGCCGGAAAGGGTAAGATCGCACCGCTTTTCGGCTTCCTCCTTTGGAATCGGGCACCCGATGTGACCCAAAGCTTCGCTTAGGTCCCGATTTTTGCAGAGACTTTCAACCAACCCGGCAATGGCTTTGTCCTGAAGGTTTTTTTCGCCTTTTTGATACATTTTTAAAAGGCGGCTTTGCAGGGATCGTTCAAATACCTCCGCGACGGGCTGATCTGCAAAAAGCCGCCCGGTGAAATCCTCCTGTCTGTTATCCTGTTTTGTCAGTTTTCCCGCGACTTGGTCACGGTAAAAAAACAGAGGCTGCCGCGCCCCCCATTTTCTCTTTGTAATTTTCATTTCATTTCCCCAATTCCGTATCCGAATTCCACAATATCCCATCGTTTTACATTATTATACATTTATCGGATTGGATTTACAACCGGACACAGTGATTTGGCGTTTCCTTTCCGCACCGGGGGTTCTCGTCCCCAAGATGTGCCGGAAATAAAAAAAACACCCCAAACGGGTGCTTTTTTTGTTGG
>JAAYUL010000026.1 GCA_012517675.1 Clostridiales bacterium
GTCTGGTATAATAAAGATATCATCTTGAAAATCGAGTGTTGCTCTGTGGATAACTTGCAGGGTTTAATAAGTATCTTTACTCCAAAGTTGCAATCAATAATTTATTGAAAAAGATTGAAAGGTGCTGGTAAATAATGTTACAATGTGGGAGTATCAGTTTAAATTCTTCTTGAAATAGTGTTCTTTTAAGCTAATAAAAAATGCACGTGGAATTTAGGGATTATATTTCAATCACCGAGGCCGCAGATAAATGGGGCATTACCCGCCGCCGTGTGTAGGTACTCTGTGCTCAAAATCGCATTCCGGGGCTGACGAAGTTTGGCAAAGCCTGGGCCATTCCGAAGGATGCGGATAAGCCAGCGGATGCAAGAAAGCAAAAAAGGAATCCAGCATGAATAAGGCAATGTACCATTATATATACGATGAAGAGACCGGCAGCCTCCTGCTGAACGATAAAGCCTCTTTGATGTCCAAGGAACCAAGACCTGTCTATGCACAGGAGCTTGATTTTCTCGGTGTTGATACGATTTGGGATCATGTGGAACAGCAGGAACTGCCTTATATGTGGGCAGAATGCAATCATTATATTTATAAGGACAAAAACATATTTAACGACTACCTAAAAATGGTTATAAAAGTATCGCCATCTTAAGGTAAAGCACATATTGAGAACCCGCTTGTGACGCAAGCAGTGATATGTTGCACAGCTTTTAAATCCAGCAAACTTGAAGGTTGGGGGATGGAATATCCGATGAGTCAGGAAAAAAATGAGCTGAAACCAGCGGAAGCGGAAGTAAACTATAACGTAGTAAATTTAAAATGGCTTAGGCGGCAAAACCTCCCCTATGTTTTGATTTGGATTCTTTATTACGCCTGGATCATTGCTTTTGCAACATGGTGGACAGCTTCCCCTCTCACTGAAAATGTCTTCAGTACGCAATTGCGTGAACTGATGCACTCGATTACTTTGGTCTCCTCCGCAGCCTTTGTATTTATCATCCGAAAAGAATGGTTCGTGAAAACTGCCCGTATCGGAGCAGTCCTGATTATCATCGGCATGAGCGTCTTTTTTACGGTTCCGAATGCAAATGTTCAGACTTTGTCGGCCGTCATAAGCTCGATTGCTATGGGCTGCGTCAACATCAGCATTTTGATCCCTTATGTCTTTTTGCTCAACAATACCGAAAAGCTTTATGCAGTCGTAGGCAGCAACCTTCTGATACAGTTGCTCTCATTGTTTCTGGAACTCAATACGCAAAGAAGCATTGAGTGGGTTCTCTCCGCCGTGATCCTCGCCGTTTCTCTGGGCACCATTGCTTTTTTCAGGAAGAATGACATTGTAGAATATATTCATGTGCCGAAGCCGGATCAGCCTCATTTTCAACGGAGGATCTATCTTTCCCTGCTTTTTAACTGTGCCGTCGCGATTTTGTGCAAGGGCGTGGGCAAGGGTATTCTCAACGTAGTGGCGGAAACCGTCGGCGCCTCCGTTTTAACGTGGTATTACATCGGGGGCTTGGCGGGATGTCTCCTCTATGTCCTGATTTACACCTTTACGAGGAAAGCGTATATCTGGCTCGGAAACATGACCTTCGCCAGTGTGGCGATCAGCTTCATGCTCAACGCCTTTCTCGACCACATTCCGGGGCTCACTGTTCCATTTGCTGCTTTGCTCGGGCTTGGCAGCACGATGGGAATGATTAATATGTATTATATACTGGGCGTGATCGGGAAGAAATACGACAGCATGCGATATGTGAGGCTGTATATTCTGTTTATCGGCGTCTTTGGCGGGGGATCAGGAATTGCCGTGGGGACTCTTATCAGCATGGGCGGAACCCTGGAGCTTTCCGTTTTCGCCTCCATCTTTTCTGTTGTGGTCATGATCGCTTTTATGTTTATATCCCCCATTATGGAGCGCGCGGAATATGTCAACGTTTGGGGACTTGATTCCCAGCAGGCTGAGGTAGACAATGAGCAGCTTCACGCTTTCCAGAAATACCGATTGAGCAGAAGAGAGATTCAGGTGTGCAAACTGCTTTTGCAGGGATATACCATGCGCCAGATATCAGGCATCCTTTCCATTGCTTATCCGACAGTGAATACCTATTGCACCAGCATTTATCGAAAAACGAAAATCAACAGCCGTACCGAACTGCTGCAGATTTTTAAGGACTATATAAATAATGTCCGCTGAACAAATTTGAAAGCATTGCAGTGCAAGACTTTGGAGCGGATTTTTGGTATAATAAGAGTAAGAAAAAGGCCGGAACCGGCCCAAAAGCTTGCACAAGGTCGTGAATGGGATGTACAAATACAGCAACGGACAGATCAGTCTGGCGGATTTCAGGCAGCCGGTGGGGATGCATCTGAAGGAGGACAATCGCTGGGTGAAGAAGGCGCAGACCATTCCCTGGCTGGAAATCGAGAAGCGCTATGCCGCCCTGTTTACCAACCGGAAAGGCAACGTAGCCAAGCCGCTGCACCTGGCGCTGGGGGCCTGCATCATCCAGGCGGAGTACGGTTACTCAGATGAAGAAACTGCCCTGCAGATTCAGGAAAACCCGTATGTGCAGTATTTCTGCGGCTATCCGGGCTATGACGACTCCAGACTGCCCTTTGACCCGTCCCTGATGGTGTATTTTCGCAAGCGTCTGACGCTGGAGATCCTGGGCGAAATTAACGAGATGATTCTATCCGCGGCACGAAAAGGTGAGCACCGTCACGACGATGACGACGACCGTGGAAACGGCGGCAACAGCGGCACTATGATTGTGGACGCCACCTGCGCGCCGTCTAACATCCGCTACCCCCAGGACGCGTCGCTGCTCAACGAGGCCCGTGAGAACACAGAAAAAATACTGGACGAGCTGCACGATCCGGCCGATGGCCGCAAGCCCCGCACTTACCGCACCCAGGCGCACCGGAATTATCTTCAGTTCAGCCGCAGCCGTAAGAAAACGGCGAAGAAGATCCACAAAGCAGTTGGGAAACAGCTGCGCTATCTGGCACGAAACCTTGCCGCTATCGACGAAAAGATTGCTCTGGGCAGAACCCTTTCCAGACGGAAAGCAGACCGGCTTGCGGCGATCCGCACGCTCTATGCGCAGCAGAAGTACATGTACGACCACCGCTGCCACACGGTTCCGGACCGGATTGTCAGCGTCAGCCAGCCATTTCTCCGCCCCATTGTGCGGGGCAAGGCTGGAAAACCCGTAGAGTTTGGAGCGAAGCTGGACATCAGTGTAGTGAACGGTTGGACAAGGCTGGAATGCTTCTCCTTTGACGCCTACAACGAAGCGGGAAACCTGCCGGCGATGGCAGAGCGATTCCGTGAACGGGAGGGGCATTACCCCAATCGGATTCTGGCGGATAAAATCTACCGCAACCGGGAGAACCTGCAGTTCTGTAAGGAGCACGGCATCCGGCTCTCCGGTCCCGCGCTGGGCAGGCCGAAGAAGGACGAAGTCCGAAACAAGACGCAGGATTTTCTGGACGAATGTGAGCGAGTGGAAGTGGAGCGACGGTTCAGCCTGGCCAAGCGCAAGTGCGGCCTGGGGCTGATCATGACAAAGCTGCGGGAAACCATCGCCCACAGCGTCGCTATGTCCATTTTGGTGCTGAACCTCAAAAAGATTCAGTGCGCCCTTTTGCGGTTACTTGCACTTTTTACGCTATTGATGCTACCGCAGGAAAAACAGCCTTTGTTCAGTTGACATTAAATAACTAACGTAAATATAGCTGAAAGCTACGCCTCATTAGTTCTAATGAGGCGTAGCTTTTTTGCGGTCATGCGTGTTAATGAATAGGCAGCAGGAATTTTTTTATGCAGAATGACAGTACAAAAAACAATTCAGATAGGAGAATCAAAATGGCAAATGATTTGTTTGGCGGACTCATGAAAGGGCTTTCCGGTTTTATGCCGCAGGATGATCCGGACGTGAAGCTGATGAGCGCGCAATCGGATCTCAGCGATCTGCAGCAGCAGGAAACCGCAATTTACGCCGACATAGGCAGGCAGTCGCTGGCCCAGTTTAAGGGCCGTTTCCCCGAGTTAGAGAGTAGGCTTCAGTTGGTGCAGACGAATATTGCAGAGTCCCAGGCCCAGCTGGAAGCGGTTCAAGCGGAAAAGAAACAAAAGGAGCAGGCAGAACAGCGAACGGAGCAGCAGTGCGTCTGCCCCCAATGCGGTTACCGCAATTTGGAGGGCGTAAAGTTCTGTCAGGAGTGCGGCGTGAAGCTTGGCGTATTCAATTGCCCAAAGTGCGGCGCGGTTTTGGTGCCCGGCACACGCTTTTGCGGTGAATGCGGTGCAAAGCAGGAGGTATGAGCATGGCGAGCTACAAACAGCCCTGCATCCACTGCGGAACCTTTATTGAGTCGGATTCACGTTTTTGCCCCGCCTGTCAAAGCGGAAGCCCTTTTGGGTATCTCTGCCCCACCTGCCTGCGCCCCATCCAAAAAGGCCAATCTGTCTGCTCCAGCTGCGGCAGGCCGCTTGCTGTTCCTTGTCCCAACTGTGGAGAACAGACTTTCGTACAGGACAGATGCGAGCAATGCGGTGGAACACTGATGATTCGCTGCCCAAATCCGCGCTGCGGCGCACCGCAATTTTTTGGAAACACGAAATGCACTGCCTGCGGGAAAAAAATCGAATTAAGGAAGAAATGAGGGTACTACCTATGCTGCAATCTTTCACCAGGAATTTTGAAGACAACTCCACGGAAGCCGGATTCCAGTTCACTTTCTACTGTGACCTGTGTCAAGACGGTTTTAAAAGCAGCTTCGTGGAATCCGAGACTTATAAAAAGAACAGAGGATTGAGTGGCCTTGCGCGCGGGGTTGGCGCTCTGGGGGGCTTCTTCGGCGGCAAATTGAGCGACCTCGCCTACTCACTGGAACGCGGCGGAGATATCCTTTCCGAGCGATTTGACGGTATGAGCCCCGAATGGCAGAAGGAGCATGAGAAGGCTTTTGAAAGAGCCCAAAATGAAGTACAGCGGCATTTTCACCGCTGCCACGGCTGTCATCAGTGGGTGTGTGATTCCTGCTACAACGAAGATGAAACGCTCTGCACCGACTGCGCGCCCCGGCAGGAGGTGGCGGTGGCGAAAGCGCGGGCAGAGGCCATGCGCCGCAATATCGACGAGGTAGCCGAAACCGCTACCGTCTGGAAAGGGAAGCTGGAAAGCAAGACGGTGGTCTGCCCCTCCTGCGGAAAGCCTGCCGGATCGGGTCAATTCTGCAGCAACTGCGGCGCATCTTTGGCACTGGCAGTTTGTCCCGTGTGTGGTGAAAAAAACGCGCAGGGAGTACGCTTTTGCAATCACTGTGGAGCGTCCATGAGTGCGCCCGTCCAGCACAAGTGCAAGAATTGCGGAGCAGAAAACCCTCCCGGAACGAAATTCTGCGGCAGCTGCGGAAGCCAACTGCAGACTTGAATGCGCTGTTGACAAGCATCGGCGGCCGTTTCGGCGGAAAGTATATTGCTTCTTCATATACAGCATTTGGGAGATGAAAGAGTGGCATTATTTGAAAAGCTTAAAAAACGGGGCGCTTTCGGTCAGCGGCGAACTGTTAAAAAAGAGATTGACTCGCCGCATGAAACAGACGAAAACAGCAATCCCCCTTCTTTTGCAGGCACACCCGGAATAGCAGAAGAGGAAAAACGAGAGCGGATTTCTCAGCTTACCCCCCGTGAATATGAGCTGTACCTCCTTCTTTTGGAAGGATTCACCTTAAAAGAATCCGCGAAACAGCTTTTGGTAAAATACTCCACAGCAAATACTCATATGACGGACATCTACAAAAAATTGGGTGTCAGATCCAGGGCGGAGCTGATTATCAACTACCGCAATATCAACGGAAAAGGCACACAGGCGCCATGACAGACAAAATGGCCCTGAAAACCTACGTAAGACTGCTGGCTGATCAAACATTGAAACGATGGAGGTAATGATGATGACCGAGCAAAAAGACAATTTTGAAAATAAAGAAGCGGTAACGGGATCGGGAGCTGCACAGATTCAGGAAGACACCTATCCCGCGGAGGACATTGAAAAAGGCAAGACCATGGCAGGACTTTCCTATTTGCTTTTTTTCCTGCCGCTGGTGGCTTGCCCTGAATCCAAGTATGCAAAATTTCACGCCAATCAGTCTTTACTGTTGCTGATCACAGCCATAGTGGGGGATGTAATCTTGGGGGTCATCCCTGTTGTCGGGTGGATGCTGATGCCGATTTTCGGGGTGGTTGTTCTGGCGCTGGGTATTATTGGCCTCATCAATGGATTTGGAGGGAAAGCAAAACGACTGCCTCTGATCGGAAGGTTTACCATTCTGAAATAAGGCGGAACTTCCATCTGAGTGAGATGGATCATATTTTCATCATAAAACGTTAGGAGGATCTGTATGAAGAAATTGATAGGTTGCTTTTTAATATTTATACTGCTTTTATCGCTCGCCGGGTGCGGAGTGAAAGAGAATTTGGAGCAAAAAGCCGGAGAGGCGCTCGCGGAGAAAGTGCTTGAGGACGCCGGCGGCGGTGATGTGGATATTGATGGAGACAAAGTGACCATCACGGGTGAGAACGGCGAAACACTCACAACGGGCGGCAACGAGTGGCCAAAATCCGATCTGGCGAAAAGCGTTCCGGAGTTCAAAGAAGGAACGATCACCGCTGTCTTGGACAGCTCCGATTATGTCATGGTATCGCTGGAATCGGTGAAAGAAGCCGATGCCGCAGCCTATTATGAAATCGTAAAAGAAGAATTTACACAGGAACCTTTTGAAGCAAACGCCGATGGCAGTATTTCTTTTGGAGCGAAAAACGCAGACGGGATTGGCGTGACTCTCCAATATACAGAAGAAACCTTTACGATCACTGTTTCAAAGCCCGTTCAATAACGTTGTTTTAATTTTTGGGAGGTTCTTATGAAAAAATTTTTAACATTGATTTTAACATTCATGATTGCTGCCTCATTATGTGCCTGCGGGCAAAAAGGCTCGGGACCTTCGCCGGAAGCCTCCGGCCAGTCTACATCCGCTCCGAATACTGAAGCGGGGGGATCGGGCAGCGAAACCGGAGAGGACGCGGCATCTCAACAGAAACAAGCGGGTACCGTGACAGTTGAAATTACGCCACCCGAAGGATGGACAAAAAATGAAGACTCGGTTCTGCCGGTTCACTACATGAAAGGCACCGCAAGCTTTATGGTGAAAGCAGAACCTTTCTCCGGCACCACCTTGGATGATGTGGTGAAGGAGGCGCTTGAAATTTACAAAAAATCCTTTGATAACGTCAGCGTTCAGGGAGAGGTTGAGGCGCTCACGGTGGATGAAAAGGATGCCAGATCGCTGACCTTCACCTGCTCTGTCAGTAATATAAACATGAAGTATCTGTATGTCTATCTTTTTGCTGCGGACAAAACCTATGTAATTACCTTCGGCGATAGTGCAGAGAGCTTTGATTCTCTTTCTGCCGACTATACGGCCATTTTAAGCAATATCAAATTCAAGGTACAGTAGTAACTGGAGGCGGTGTTTATGAGAAAGAAAGTTTTGATGGGGTTTTTCCCTCTTGCGCTATGCCTGCTTCTGCTTTTGACCGGCTGTGAGCAGCCCGGTCCCGGCATAGGCTCTATGCAGGTCAGTCCCTCTCAAGCGCCGCCGAGCAGCAATCTGCCTGTAAGTCAAAAGTCCGGTAATACGGCATTCGTATTTGATGCCAGCATCATAGACCCGCAGAACATGGCTCCAACCTTTGAACCGGGCGTCTGCAAGGTGTTGGCCGCCTTTCTAAAAGAAGCCGACGGATACAGCGGAGATGTTGAGATCACCCGTAAATTTCCACAGGGCTATGATGAAGCCTCACAAAAAAAGCAGCCGGACGGATATATCGTGCTCTCCTACAAAAGCACATTTTCCCATCCATCGCCTGGAGAGGTGCGGACAGAAGCAAAAGCCGCCTTGGATAAACTGGCGGAAAACGACATGGGGCAACGGTTTTACGGTACACTTCTCACACTCGTCCGACAGGAACAGTATACCGTTACCAGTACCTTCGATTTTGGAATTCCTTATAATTTTTTGAAAAAGAATGCCGGGGTACAGGAGATTCCCTATCTTCTAAGCGTAACTGATAATCACGCAAAACTCTATCTGTACTTTCACAAGCTCAGTGTGACTGCTGTGGAAGGTGAAATGAAAAACCTGCCTGCCGCTTCCCTGCTTCCGGCAAAAACAGATGCGGCGTACTTATCTATCAATGACAAAGGGCTTAGTCCAGAGGTAAAGAAACTGCAGGATCGTTGGCAGATGCTGTTCCTTGGCAAAAAGGATGGGGACTCTTTTGCCGGCAATCTGTATTTATCCCGTATCGAGGAAAAGGTCGGCGCATATCCGGGGGCTGCATCCCTGACAGGGAACTGCAGCGTATTTGAAACTCCGCTCCAATTGCACTTTCTGCCGTTTGACGAGGCGGCCTATCGAAAGGCCGGAGGCCAAATGGGAAGTATGCAGACTTCATCCCTATCGCATATGGCGGCGGTAAACTGCGAGGGCAATAACCTATTGTTTACGGCTGCCGGTGATACCGTTTTCGTTGAACTGCCGGGAAGCAGCTTTGGGGGCGTATTAGAGGGAAAGCTCACTGGAAGCGGTGGGCAAACCGAGCGCGTTTATGAGGAGAGCCTTGCCTTATGCCGCGCGGAGTATGCTTATTCCACCGCACCGCAGCCGGAAGGCAGCGATAATTGGACGGAAGCTGCGCGTCAAGGCACCCAAATGACGGGAATTACGCTGACAGAGGATGCGCTTAACAGGATTGCGGGGGCGAGTGGCTTTGCAACCGAACTGGAGGGCCAATGTCTGTGGCTCCCAAATGGCTTCATACCCTTAACTGCACCTTTCGACTGCTATGAGCAGAATGTACTCACGAATCCGACTTTCAGTTATACCGAAGACGGGTTATGGCTGGATAAAATCGGTCCATTGTATCGCCAGCATTTTTCAGGAATGCGAGACTTTTCCGTAAAGGAGGGCGAGTACGGCGGCCACTACTCTATGGAGATTGTATTCAGCTACGGCGTCAAAACGATCTACATTGAGCTGTGTGACGGCAATGCCGGTACGGATGTAACAGTCATGATGTTTGGACAATAGCATCAATAAAAAACAGGATAGGAATGACGCCATGAAAAAATCAGCCGTACTGCTCTTATTGCTTGTGCTGCTCACAGGCTGCGGAACTGGCAATTCTACGCCAATGCCCGATTCCTCTTCCGCGCAAGAGGAATCGATTCACATCCAGCCTGAGGAACTTCTGCTTTCGGTTGGAGAGACTGCCTCCCTTGTATGCCAAAATGCATCAGAACAATCTGTTACGGATGTTCATTGGACAATTGAGGACGAGAATGTTGCCACCATCTCGAGCGATGGCACAGTGACCGCTGTTGCAAAAGGCCAAACGACAGCCACCGCCAAGCGGAATGGTGCCTTCGGTGTACAGGCGAGTTGCCCTATCACAATTCAGGCGCAAAAAATGTTCGCTTCCGACGGAGCAAAGATAGAGATCAGCGATAAAATGGAAAATGTCACCGCACAGGATGGCACCAATTGTACGATGACTTTTGAAATGCAGGCGGAAAGGATCAATAACGTTTTCAAAGGTCAGGCAATGCTTCAGTCCATCGGAGTCAAGCAATCCGATGGCAGCATGCCTGCCGCCGGAATGCTTCAGCTTGTATCAAAAGTGGAATTTACTCTTGAACCGGCCGATTCCGAAAAACCGTCTCCCGACAATGGAATCGATCTGGCGCCGCTCGTCAAGGTGGATTATCGCGGAAAAGGAACCTTCCGCTTTATTATGACCGATGTGGGGTTTATGGCGCTGGAGACGGAAGTAACTGAGGATGATATGGTTCTTGACATCCCATTTGAAGTCACTGTGACGGGAGATAAAGTTGGAATTCTCTTTAACGCGCCAGATGGACAACTGCTCAGCTTTCAAGGAAAGTTACTGCAATAGCCTCTCTTTTCCCGGCTCTGATGCGGAAACCATGGTTGCACCTAATACAATTCTTGATTATTTTTTTCATCAGTCTATTTGTAATGCTCCCTCAAAGTAAAATTGCAGACTTTTAGGCGGTTTTAAGAGTCAACTTGCAAATTTTTCGAACTCAACGCAAAAGGCACAGAACCGGAGCCATCACTCCATTTCTGTGCCTTTCGTCTGTTATACGCTTTTGAGTTTTCCGGCTTGCGGGTCACGGGGTTCAGCCCGTACCAACTGCCGCGCCGTGCGGCGTTCCTCTTTTGCTGCTCCCTCTTGGAGAGCTTCTCAAAGGGAATGAATTTTTCCATCGTGATTCTCCTTTCGTGGATGGGTGTAGCCGATGATAGCAGAAACGCAGCCGCTTGTCAAACGCCGCGTTTGAACGCCACCGTCTGCGCCTTCCTGGAGATTTTGCCTAAAACATATAAATATGCTTTATTCTACAAAGAAATCTAGGAAAACAGGAAAATTATTGTATTTAACCAGTATTTACGAAGTTTGTTCAGTATGTTACGATAGATCCATATAATAGTAACAATTACTGTTATTTAATCTTAGGAGGGATACTGAATGGATTTTATTTTTAATATTGTATTCAATAATTTGAAGATTATTGAATACATTGTATTTTGGTATCCTGTAACTATGGGTCTTTATTGGGTGATTGGAAGTATAATCTACTATTTCAGAATTGAAATCAAGAAGCCATTACCTTTATTTAGCACTCCTAAGGTAAGTATCCTAGTACCTGCATATAATGAACAAGATCAGATTGAATTGACCATTGACAAATTACTTGAGATTGATTATCCGGATTTTGAAATTCTGTTAATCAATGATGGTAGTAAAGATAAAACCCCTGAAATACTAGAGCGCTGTGCTATGAAGGATGATAAGATTAGATTTATTAATTTGAAGGAAAATGCTGGTAAAGCAAATGCTTTGTGGCTTGGGTTAATGGCATCAAAGGGAGAATATCTAATGTGTGTGGATGGAGATTCTTATTTGGATAAAGATTGTCTTCGTTACATGATTCCTCATTTTGTTAATCCAAATGTGGGAGAGAGAGTTGGGGCTGTAACAGGGAATCCACGTATTCGAAATAGAAGTTCATTACTTGCTAAAATACAGTTAAGTGAGTATGCGAGTATTATTTCCTTGATTAAAAGGACCCAGCGTATGTGGGGAAAAGTCATGACCGTTTCGGGAGTTGTTGTGGCATATCGTAAACGAGCCCTATTGGACTGTGGACTCTGGGATCGAGACATTATAACAGAAGATATTGGAGTAACTTGGAAATTAGAGAAGAACTATTGGGATATTAGGTATGAACCAAGAGCTATTTGTTGGATGTTGGTTCCAGAGACAATTGTTGGATTGTTTAAGCAACGAAAACGTTGGGCGCAGGGTGGATTAGAAGTTATGATTCGTCATGCAGACATTTTTATGAATTGGAGAAAGAGGAGATTATTTCCTGTTTACCTCGAACAAGTCTTTTCTATTATTTGGGTTATTCTATGGATTTTATTAACCTTTGTCGAACTTATAAAGTTTTCATTTGGAATGGAATCCTACCTTACGTATATATGGAAATCACAGTATCTATCGATTGTGTGCATGATCCAGTTTTTTGTAGCCATTCTTTTAGAGAAAAAATACGATAAAAAGATGTTACGTAATTTTTTAACCGCTGCATGGTATCCACTAATCTATTGGGTTGTGAGTGGAGTTGTATCATTATTTGCACTTCCTTCAGCATACCAAATACGAAAAGGATCAAAACTTGCGAGATGGGAAAGCCCAGACAGGGGAATACATACTTCGGATGAGCCAGAAGAAAATGCTAATTTGATTCATAGGGAGCGAGACGACAATGTAGCACTTGCTGCAAAAATAGAAACAGATCGTATAAAGGATGATTTAACACCTGATAAAACTGATAAAACAGTAAAAACGAAGAAAAGGGAACATATTATCAGGGGCAAACAGATTTGGTGGAAGAGAATAATAGAAGTATTTTTTACAATGTTAGCTTGGGTTTATATACTTGTTTTCTTAGGTTACGTCACCTATGGATTTATTTCAATGAATCTTGGTGTGAGCTTTTATCAAAATAAAATCTATAATCTAGCGATGCTTCTTGAAACAAAACAGTTACTATATATTACTGGAATTGTAATATTAATTGAAATTGCATTCTTGATTATTTGGAAAGAATATAACTTAAGGAAATATGGGAAATTACGTCGCCGAAAGTTCAAAAAAGATGTATCAAATTCGGAGTTGGCACTGTATTTCCAGAAAGATTTCTTTGAAATTCAGCAGCTACAGGAACAAAAGATAATTGTTCTAGAAAAAAATATCATCCCAGATGATTTTAAGCCAGAACCAGTTGAATTTGAACAAAGGGCTGGCACTAGCCGTACATTTTGGCGCAGTCGCAAAAGCAGATGTCAAAACAATGATAAATCCTGATATAACCAGTGCTTTACCAGCAAATCGATTGCTATGAGACCAAGTTTCATCATTTTTCATGCTCCATGTTGTGCGGATACCGACGGTTGAATTCTTTCTTGTTTTCGGAAGAAAATTACCAATAATAATTAGGACTGAGATTCTACGTCAGTACTTTATAAACCACCCTCAAAGCATTGATAAATATACGTTCCTTCAAAATTCAGCTTTCACCCATTGGGTGAAAGAAAAATGCTCAAAAATGTGTTGAATTATCAGCTTTTATGAGTCGATA
>JAAYUL010000027.1 GCA_012517675.1 Clostridiales bacterium
ACTGCGCCTGCTTCTTTGTTGCGCTGATCAGCTCGTCCGTCGTTATGATTTCCCACACCTTCCGGGTGACCCCTTCGATTTCCGGGCTGAGCGGCAGCCGCTGGTCAAAAAGGCCGTGCAGCGTGTACCCGGTGGCAAACAGCTGCAAGACCTTGGCGCTTTCCCGGTAAGGGCGGTAAACCCACCGGTAGAGCAGGCATGCGGCGGCGGCGGTCGCGGCGCAGCCGCACAAAGCGGGGACCCGGAACCGCCCCAGACGGAACGCGGCCGCCGTCAAAGCGAGAACGGCGGCCGTCAGCAGCACGAACAGGATTGCCGTCAGCCACGCCACGCGGCCTGAAATATATTTGGTATCCCAGATTCTCATATCTTCACCGCCCTGTTATGAATAAAGCTTGCGGTATTCATTCGGTTTAATTCCCGTGCATCTTTTAAAATTTTTAGTAAAATATTTGAGGTCGCTGTACCCGACCTGCTCACAGACGGCGGAAATGTTCAGATTGGTTTCGCGCAGCAGCTCCTTTGCCCGGTTCATGCGAATTTCGCAAAGATAATCCACAAAGCTGCTGCCGCTTTCCTTTTTGAACAGCGTGCTGAAGTAGCTGGGGCTGAACCCCGCCACCCCGCTGACCTCTTCCAGCGAAACCGGCTCCATGTAGTGCTGGCGGATGTACTGCTTGGCCAGCCGGATCGGCTTGGCGTCCGCCTGCTTCCTGCTTTCGATGATACGGTCCATCGAAACCCCGATGGTCTCCGAAAGAAAGCGGAACAGCTCTTCCGCCGAGCGGCAGCGGTCGGCACGCGCGCAGAAATTTTCGTATAATTCATCACCGCCGCAAACGGCGATCTGATGGTCGCGCAGGCGCCGCAGATACATTTCGCAGATCCGCTCCGAAAGGGAAAGCAGTTCCAGACCGCTCAGCCGCTTCCATTCCGGCCGTTCCCGCAGGTTTTCCAGAGCGCCGAGCACCGCCGACCGGTCCAGCACCTCCAGCGCGGCGCTTAGGGGTTTATTCAGCTCGGCGAGAAGGGCTTCCACCCTCTGCGGCGAGTCATCAGCGGCAATTCCCTCAATCAGGCGTCCCGTCCCCTGCACCAGTCTTTCCCCGATCGCGCAGCGCGCCGTCTGAAAGGCGTTTTTCAGGCCGCCGACATCGCCGCAGGCCGCGCCCGCGCCCAGCGTAAATTCAAACTGCTCGAACGCCGCCTTCTGCATCATCAGTTCATCGAGCACCGCTTTCAGATGCCGGCGCAGCTGCTTTTTCCGTTCCCCGTCGTAATTCAGCAGGCAGCAGGCCGTGCTGTCCTGCAAAAAAAGCCCCATGTCAAAGCAGTCGCCGCGCAGCAGGCTGTCGAAAATCCGCACCGCCTTGTCGCCTAAAATGGGGATGGCCTTCTGGTACTGGTCGTCGAACCCGCAGTCGATTTTTACCGCGCACACCTGAAAAAGGCCCGGCTGAAAATGGTAGCGGTAGGTTTCGTTCACCGTTTCGAGCGTCAGCCCCGAGGTATCCGCGCCCCTGTTCAGCAGTTCGGTGAACAAGCCGGCCCTTAGCTTGTCCGCGTCGCTCTGCAGCTGCTTCTTCAGCTGTTCCTCCCGGCTCATCCGCTCGGTGCGCCGCAGATACCGGTCGTGCATCTTGTTCAGGGAAACCATAAAATCCTCTTTGTTGATCGGCTTGAGCAGATAGTCGCTCACGCCGTATTTGATCGCGTTCTGCGCGTACTCGAAATGGCGGTAGCCGCTGATGATGATAAAATCCAGATCCCGCTTGATGTCTTTGGCCCGTCGGATCATTTCCAGCCCGTCGTATCCCGGCATGCGGATATCGGTAATCATCAGATCCGGATTGAGGGATTGAATCATTTCAAGCGCCTCCACACCGTTGTGCGCGGTCCCCACGATTTCCATATCGAGCGATTCCCAGTCGATCAGCCCCCGGATCAACCGGCAGACGTTTATTTCGTCATCGGCAATGATAACCCTGATCATTTTCCAAATCCTCCTTTGTTCTTGGAAAGCGGTTCCTCAGTGCTCGAAAGCTCAGCTTTCCCACAAAGCGCAGGGGGAAAGGAAACCCGGCAGAAAAGTGTTTTTCAAACGCGTACCTTTTCAAACTGAAAGAACAAGAACTCTATTCTCTTTTTATTTTCCCCACAATTTGCGCTATGAGCCGATTACATGAGACACTAAAAAAAGAAACGTAATAATACTATAATTAAAAACTACAAAATATTCAAGTGCAAATTGCCGTTTTATATCACAGTCGACAAACGGCGCGTCCCCCCTCCTCCAAAAAGCAAATCCCGTCTTCCCTTTCACGGCAGACCCGCACCAGCGCAAAATTCACATCAAAATAGCTCTTGAAAACTTCCCGAATGAGAATTATACTGTATGATGATATGGGCAAATATGGAAATTATATAATAATCAGGGAATGCAATTGTCGGGAAAAAGGGGGAATATCATGCTTCATAAACAAAAAAGAGAAAAATTGCAGGCGACGGATGAGGCAGCGGAACAGTATTATACTGAAATTTTGGCTTATTGCCGTTATCATTTAAACTTCGACAGGCCCACAGCCGAAGAATGCACACAAGATGTATTCGCAGCTTTTTTTGAATATTCCGCCGATTCTGAAATACGGTTTCCGCGGGCCTGGCTGTATCGAACAGCAGACAATTACATCAACCGATACAGGCGGTGCATGGAAAAACAAAAAGCCACGATTCTGACATTTCCCGAGGAAGAAAATCACGCCATTTGGGGAAATCCTGCCTTGACGTACAATCAGGATTTTGATCGGATTTTCGACCGAAGCATCAATATAGAGAAATATGCTGAAAGAGTGGTCGCCTGTTTGAGCAGAGATGAACTTAAATTGTACCGCCTGTATTACCAGGACCATTTATCGTTAAACGAAATTGCTGAAATTTATGCGCTTACATATAAAGCAGCATCCAACAGGCTTTACAGAATTAAAATCAAGCTGAAAAAAGAAATTGCAAAATTAAAATTTGAAATGGATTCTTTCCGAAATTACCGTTGATATGTACAATTATAGATTTTAAATTTGTGCTTTTATACATTTTTTTAATTTTCAAAAAATAATAGCGGGGAAATTTTTATTTTCTGCGACAACCATATAGGAGGTTTTTGAATGGGATCTGAAGGAAAAAAAAGTGAAAACTTTAAAGATATCTGGAACAGTACTGAATTTGACCGTGAAAAAATAACGAACCAATTACTGGTGGAAATCTATGATGAATTCCGAAAATCCGACGAGCAAATGGACTGCGGCCTGATTCAGGAAAATATGGAAACGCTCCACTGGCTTGCGGGAGAAGAATATTTTGACAGTGTTAACACGAAAGAGGAAATACAAAAAGCCAAAACACGCGCAAAAGCGAAACGGCCGGTCTACAAAAAGCTGGCGCACTCGAAAATTTTCAAACCTGCCGTCGCCGCATCTCTTGCAATCGCGATGCTGTTGTCCGCCAATTCCATTCTGGCCTACGCCACCGGAAAAGATATTTTCGACCGGATCGTTGAAATTGGGAACGGATATATCGGATTTAATTTTAGTGATTCGGCTGATCCCGGTTCTTCTTACCGCATGACTGACAGTAATGCAATCTGCCGGACATTAAAGAAGGACTGTGCTCCCTGTAACCTGTTCCCCATGCTGCCCCAATCACTGCCGCAGAATTTTAAAATTGAAAATTTCGAACCGCAAAAGTTCAAAAACAGCCAGACCGTTTCCATTACGTTAGGTGACGGAAAGAACTCCTTTATGATCTATATTGAGCGCTATTCCGACCGCTCCCATATGCCCGAAATAAAAATTCCGGATAACGAACCCTCTGTAAAAAAAATAAAAATAAAGGGCAAAGATGCCTATTTAACGGAAATCAGCAATAAATGGACCTCGATTTTCCAAGAGGGGGATTACGTTTACAATTTCAGTTCCACTCTTGATTACAACCGCACGGTCCAAATATTGGAATCCGTAAATTAAAAGAAATGAGTGATACATATGTTAAAAAAAGTCACGTCCGTATTGATTGTTTTTGTTTTTTGCCTTTGTTTTATCCCCATGCCCGCGGTCCATGTAAACGCAGATACGCGAAACTCAAATACCCCAACGGTGGGAACCGCTTCCGCAGACCCTGACTTTGCGGCGGGAATTTATAACACCGGCTCCACAGGCAGCGGCGGCGGGGTATCCGCAATGGCTGTGGGACTGATCGGCTCCGTAAGCCTGGCTTTATATCACGACGGCGGCAATACAATCAGGCTGGAAGCCAGAACCATTGGCACGGAGGTCCTCAATAAAATCGGATTTCAGGATATTAAGCTCCAGAGATGGCAAAACAGTCAATGGGTAAATGTCAAAGTCTGGAGCACCTACCGGTACAACAGCGCTACCTACGCTTACGAATCGATCACAAACGTAACACCAGGATACGATTATAGATATACCGCCGTTCATTACGCGGAAAAAGACTGGTTGATCTTCCCTTCTGTTCAAACATTCTATAACGAAACAAGCTATCTTTATATCGGATGACCAGAATTCCATTCGTTTGCTGAAAGCAAGGAGAAAACCGGTTCACCGCTCATAAAACAAACCGTCCGCAGCCGAAAAGAAAGGTGTGAAATACATGTCAAAAAAAATGCCGCGAATGATTGTCTGCTTCACTTTGTGCATGATGATTGCCATTGGTTCCGCAATGAGCACATTTGCATGGCGTGTGGTACAAACACGGTCGATTAACGGAAGCACACTGTATGCGAAAGCGGATTTACCTTACTGGTCGGATTTTTCCGGGGGCGGGAACTGGGCTGCTCAAGGCGTTTATTCCGGAGCCAAAACAAACAACGCGCTTCATCTGGCCTGGTCCTTTTACAGCGTTGGCGGAAGCGTGACTTTTTACGGCGCCGGTGTGTCCGGAAGCGGCTCCAGCCCGGGTTCGAGCTTTACGGTATACGGTTCTACCGCGAATGCCTCCGGGCGCGTTTATGGCAATGGCCTGTGCCTGTACGTGGGGATGGATGTTACGTCGTCATTCAGATACGGAAATTCTTATTATTCAACCACAGCACATATTTGACCGGAAGTTTTCAATAATACCGGTACATAACATTTAAAATACCGCAAAAGAGGAAATCAAGCTGTGGACGGCTGATTTTTTATTGATTCACACTGTTTTTTCATATAAGGTGATGCTATGAAAAAGTGCGCTCTGTTTTTCAGCGTTTTATTGATCATATGCTTTTCTTCCGCATGTAACAATAGCAGTACAGCCGGATTAAATAAAGTAAACCACCCGGTCATCAACAGTCATTTTGAGCAGACCCTGTCAAGCTATTACTATGAACAGGGAAGTTCAAATTCCATATGCATATATGGATTTTTGCCCAAGGAGTCCCCCGTTTTAACGGCCGCCCTGCAAAATGAATATTCAAGCAACAAAATCAACGTCAGCCATTTGACCGAAACGGAGAACCCTTATTATTTCTCCGTTTTAAAATCACTGATTCTGAAAAAAAACAATCTGCTGCTGGACCAGCTGAATGAAAAAAGCGTGCAGCGTGATTATTTTCTGGCTTTCCATACGGCTGCATCCATTCACGATTCCGCGTTAACGGACGCGGTGAAAAAGAAATACCAAAATTTCAAGCCGGCAAACTCCGACAGTTCCATTTCCGGGCAAATTTACAAGGAAATGAATGACAACTTTCTGCATAACGGCAAAACACTGAAGTTAAAGGACCAAGTCATTCAGACCGTAAAAAATGATTCGGAAGATCTGCATTTTAATCCGGACAAAATTCTCACCTTGAATGCCTGTCTGGCATATATCGATCAATACAAAATGACTGATTCGGATACGGCAATCAGTAAAATTTATAATATCTACATGCAGGAGATCAATCAGAAATATATGCTGGCACAGTCGGAAATGTATGCCGCCGTTTATATTGAAAACATAAATTATATGAAGCATTGTCTCCATCTGCCGACATCAGACCATTCCTTTTTCAATGCGACGGCACTGAATTCCCCCCTGGTTTACAAGGGGGTTGTTTATGATGTGACAAGCCCGAGAAATCTGGCTTTTTATTTGACCGCTCTGGCCGATACATCGAACGACCTGTCGGAACAGCAGCTTAAAACTTTGTATAATATCATCAATACGCAGAAGCAGAACACACGCGCCGACAATTATGCGGCGCAATTTTACATTAAGCTGTCCTGCGGCCTGTTGAATTTGGATTACAGCACAGGCGGGGCGGCTTCCCTGCCAAAATCAACGCGGGACTGGAGTTTGTCTCATTACTACGAATATAAACTGAACAACGTGAAAATTGACGGGATTAAAACCGACAGCGGTGATATTTTGTCGGAGCTGGCTTCGATGGATATTGAAAACAATAAGAATATTGTTAAGAGCAGTCTGGAGCATCTCAAGATCCTCGAATACCAAAACAGCGACGATTTTGATGTTATCCTGAATTTTTATACGGGGCTGATCCTGGACAACGGTTTAGCCGACACGGAAATCAAAAATAAAATTGAAACCTATATCAAATCGAAGGAATGCGATTACGGCTACTGCTCCGACCGGGGAAATTATGACTTTGAAGCGAGCGTCTATTATACCAACATACTAAACATGTTAAATGAGGGAAGATCAAATGGATTGCGATAAATTATCTCTGCAAAACATCTGCCTGTCCATCGGCGGAAAAAGCATCCTTCGCGGCATCAATATCACGATACCGGAAAATAAAATCACATTGATTTACGGAAAAAGCGGAAGCGGAAAAACCTCGCTGCTCAATATCATGAACTTTTTGTACCGGCCCGACAGCGGTGAAATGAGGTACAACAACCAAGCCGTGAACTTTGACAACAATGAATTCATCGACCGGCTGAGGAATGAGGAAATCGGATATTTCCACCAGGAGCTCGCCTTTATTGAAAACATCACTTTGCTGGAAAATCTGAAAATATTCGCCGATATAAAAAATCAGAAAATTGATGACCGGCAGTTGGACTTTTGCCTGAAACTGCTGGATATCGAGCCGCTTCTCAACGCCGACATTTCCGTCATGTCCGGCGGCGAACGGCAGAGAGCCGCCTTTGTAAAGCTGATGCTGTTCCCGTATGCACTGATCCTGATGGATGAGCCCACCAACAACCTGGATGACGATAATATCCGCTACATGATGGAAGCCGTCAAGCTGCTGAGGCAGAAGCCGACCACGATCGTAATTGTTTCACACTCCAAAAAAATCATGGAAACAGCGGACACGGTATACAATATGGAGGAGATCAATGCGTAATCAACTCTTCGGTTTTTCCGACATGAAAAACAAAAAAAGATACGCATTGATACAGGCGGTCGTTTTTCTTTCCGTCCTGATCCTGAACGCATTGGTTCAGGTTTCCATGCTTGCCGTGCAGACAATTTCCAATGAAATCTTAAACAGCACCAAATTGTCGCTGATTCTGTTTGAGGGAAACAATAAAAGCGCAAGCCCCTATCGTTATGATATGGAAGCGATTCGGAAAATCAATCACGTCGTGTTCGCCAGCGAATGCCGCCCGCTGTTTTTGTCGGTCAGCGATCCGCTGAAAAAGCAAAGCGGGGGCGGCGTCTATGCGATTGACCCCAGGTTTTCGTATTATGTCGGCATTTCCAATATGAAGGACAACTGTATCTACTTTCCGCAGGACTCGTACCCGAACGCGGAAAACTATACGGTTTCCGACCCGATCGGCATAAAGGTGAAAACCGTGAACTACCCGCACAACGCCCCCATGATTCTGCACGACGCCTGCTTTATGACGGAAAACACCTATGCCGCAATCGTGAAAAACCTGCCCGCGTCCTTTGTCCAGCATGTGCAGCCGGTCTATATTCTCGGGGTGGATAAAGTGCAGAACGTATACGGCGTGGTGAAAAATTTATATGCAGTCGCTCCCGACGACGACGCGCTGGCGATGTATCAGGCCAACGGGTTGGAAAACATGGTGGCCGACGCCAACACTCTGTTGTGGATTATGATCGCCGTGTTTGTGGCTTTCTTCCTCTTCCATGTTTTTGTGATCATTTATCTGTCGTCGTCGCTGATCAACAATTTGTCGCGCGACTTAATGATTCTCTATTTAAACGGCCTGCCGAGAAAAAAGATCGCGCATTCCCTTTTTGCCTATATCAAAAATAAAACCCTCAGGGGCATTTTGGCGTCCAGCCTGATTTCGGTGATCGCCTTTTTATCCGCGATGAAATTTCTCCTTCACCAAAGCCCGGAGGGATACTGGTACCTGATTCTGATCGCCATTAACGCCCTGGTGATTTTCATGAACCTTTTCACATTCAAAATCGTGATCGGCAAAATCGTATCCGCCAAAACATCAAACGGCAATATTTCAAAGATCATCCGGAACTGATCGGATTTTCCCACGCAAAATAAAAAATTCCCGCAATGCGGCACGGCGCGCGCCAAAGCGCGAACGCCGAACCCGCTTTGCGGGAATCCGGTAACAGGCCTGGTAAAAATCCGCCTTATTCTCAGTAATTGACCGCCCTGCGCTCGAAATACGCCTGGGGATGCTTACAGGCGGGGCAGATTTCCGGCGCGCTTTTGCCGATGTGGATATAACCGCAGTTGCGGCAGACCCACACGGTCTCTTCGCCCGCCTGGAACACGATGTCTTCCTTCAGGTTCCGGATCAGCTTGCGGTAACGCTCCTCGTGGCTGTTTTCCACCGTGGCGATCAGCCGCATGGTCTGGGCGATTTCGGTGAAGCCCTCTTCCTCCGCCACATCGGCGAACTGCTTGTACATTTCCGTCCACTCGTAGTGTTCGCCGGCCGCGGCGTCCTCCAGATTCTCCGGTGTGGCGCCGACCTGTCCGCCGTGAAGATATTTGAACCACAGCTTCGCGTGTTCCTTTTCGTTGTTTGCGGTTTCCTCGAAAATCGCCGCGATCTGCTCGTAGCCGTCCTTTTTCGCCTTGGAAGCGTAGTAGGTGTATTTGTTCCTTGCCTGGGATTCCCCGGCGAACGCCGCCAGCAAGTTTGCCTCTGTTTTACTGCCCTTCAATTCCATGAAAAAATCCTCCTTTTATTGTTCTTCCTCCCCCGTCATTGGAGGGATTGGTATTATTATACATGCATTGCCAACGTTGCGCAACCGCCGTTGTTTTAACATTCTGTGAAGAATCGCAGCCCGCCATGCGTCGAAAGCAATCGCAACCGGCCGCCCGGGTTTCGGGCGGCCGGCTGCCTGTTGTTCCCAACAAAAAACGGAAATTACACGTTGAAGCGGAACAGTACGACGTCGCCGTCCTTCATCACATAGTCCTTGCCCTCGCTGCGGACAAGGCCCTTTTCCCTGGCGGCGGCCATGGTGCCGCAGTCTTTCAGGTCGTCGAACGCGACCACCTCGGCGCGGATAAAGCCGCGCTCAAAGTCGGAATGGATTTTCCCCGCGGCCTGCGGGGCCTTGGTGCCGCGCGTGATCGTCCACGCGCGCACCTCCGGCTGGCCGGCGGTCAGGTACGAAATCAGGCCCAGCAGCGTGTAGCACTCGCGGATCAGGCGGTCAAGGCCCGATTCGGTCAGGCCCATGTCGGCAAGGAACAGCTCCTTCTCCTCGCGTTCCATGCCGCTGATCTCCGCTTCGATCTCCGCGCAGATGGGCAGCACGCCCGCGCGCTCCTGCGCGGCGATTTCCCTTACGGTCTTGAAATACGGGTTGTTTTCCACGCCGCCCTTGAAATCGTCCTCGCTCATATTGGCCGCGTAAATGACCGGCTTGTTGGTCAAAAGCGAAACGGTGGAAAGCAGCGCGGCCTCGTCTTCGGTGCACTCCACGCTGCGCGCGGGCTTTCCGGCGTCCAGCGCTTTCCGGACGCGCTGGAAAAACTCGTATTCGCCCTGATATTTTTTGTCCGCCTTGATCATCTTCTGCGTTTTGTCGATGCGGCGGTCCAGCACCTCCATGTCGGACAAAATCAGCTCCAGGTTGATGGTCTCAATGTCGCGCTTCGGGTCGATGCTTCCCTCCACATGGATGATGTCGTCGTTGACAAAGCAGCGCACAACATGGACGATCGCGTCCACCTCGCGGATATTCGCCAGGAATTTGTTGCCCAGCCCCTCGCCCTTGGAGGCGCCCTTCACCAGCCCGGCGATGTCCACGAACTCAATGGAGGCGGGGGTGTATTTGTCCGGGTGGTACAGGTCGGCCAGCCAGTCGAGCCGCTTGTCCGGCACGGCCACCACGCCCACGTTCGGCTCAATGGTGCAGAACGGATAGTTCGCGGACTGCGCGCCCGCGTTCGTAATCGCGTTGAACAGTGTGCTTTTGCCCACGTTGGGCAGACCTACAATACCAAGCTTCATTGCTGTTTCCCTCTTTATATGAAATAAAATGATCCGCAAACGGGTCGTGCCCCTTCCGGGCGAAATGTTCAAGATATATTGCTATTATATCGGTTTCCGGCGCGGCGCGCAAGTGCGCTCACGCTTTCTCCGTTTTCATGGTGAGCGAAATGCGCTGCTTTTTCAGGTCGACCGAAAGCACGCGGACCTTGACAATGTCGCCCACCTTGAGCACCTCGCCGGGGTGCTTGATGAATTTGTCGCAGATCTGCGAAATGTGGACCAACCCGTCCTGATGCACGCCGATGTCCACGAACGCGCCGAAATCGATGACGTTCCGCACCGTTCCGGTCAGCTCCATTCCGGGCTTGAGGTCCTCCATGCCGAGCACGTCGGTGCGCAGCAGCGGGGCGGGCAGCTCGTCGCGCGGGTCGCGGCCCGGGCGCAGCAGCTCGGTCACAATGTCGCGGAGCGTCGGCACCCCGGCGCCGATCCGCTTTGCGGCCTCTTCCTCGCCGACGGCGGAAACCTTTTCGCGCAGGCCGGCGATCTTGCCGTTTTTCACGTCGTCCTCGCGGTACCCGCACAGCCGGAGCAGCGCTTTCGCCGCGTCGTATGATTCGGGGTGGACGGCGGTATTGTCGAGGATGTTCCGGCTCTCGCTCACGCGCAGAAAGCCCGCGCACTGCTCAAACGCCTTGGGGCCGAGCTTGGGCACCTTTTTCAGCTCCGCGCGCGAGGAAAACGCGCCGTTTTCCTCGCGGTACGTCACGATATTTTTCGACACGGCGGCGGAGACGCCCGCCACCTTTTCCAAAAGGCTGGGGGACGCGGTGTTCAGGTCGACACCCACGGTGTTCACGCAGTCCTCCACCACGCCGCCGAGCGCTTCTTCCAGCTGTTTTTTCGGCATGTCGTGCTGGTACTGCCCCACGCCGATGGCCTTGGGGTCGATTTTCACCAGCTCCGCCAGCGGGTCCTGCAGCCGGCGCGCGATGGAAACGGCGCTGCGCAGCGTCACGTCGAACTCCGGGAACTCCTGCGCGGCCAGCTTGCTCGCGGAGTAAACGGAGGCGCCCGCCTCGCTCACCACCATGTAGGAAACGCCGGTGCCGAGTTCGCGGATGACGTCCGCGGCGAACAGCTCGGTTTCCCTGGAGGCCGTGCCGTTGCCGATGGCGATGACCTGCACGCCGTACTTCCGGATCAGTCCGGAAACCACCTGCTTTGCCTGCTCCACCTTCGCCTGCGAATGGGTGGGGTAAATCACGTTCGTGTCGAGCACGCGGCCCGTCGCGTCCACCACGGCGACCTTGCAGCCCGTGCGGTAGCCCGGGTCAAGCCCCATGGTCACGCGCCCCTTGACCGGCGGCTGCATCAGCAGCTGGCGCAGGTTGACGGAAAACACCCGGATGGCGGATTCCGCCGCGCTTTCGGTCAGCGCGTTTCGCACCTCGCGCTCAATCGCGGGGAAAATCAGGCGGTCGTAAGCGTCCGACGCCGCGCGGCGCACCGCTTCGGCGCAGGGCCCTTCCCCGGAAACGCTCACCGAATCCACAATGTTCAGGCCCTTCGGGCGGTCGAGCTCCACGCGCACCTTCAGGAATTCCTCGCGCTCGCCCCGGTCCACCGCAAGCACGCGGTGCCCGGCGATTTTGCTCACCGGCTGGCGGAAATCATAATACTGCGCGTAAACGGAATCCTCGTCCGGCTTCGCGGCTTTGGAAACCAGCTCCGCCTGCGCCATGGCAACCACACGCAGCCTTTTGCGGATTCCCGCGTCGTCGGAAATGCGTTCCGCCAGAATGTCGAGCGCGCCGGCAAGCGCGTCCTCCGCGGTTTCCACGCCGAGCTCCGGGTTCACGTAAGCCGGCGCCAGCTCCTCCGGAACCACGTTCCTTTTCTGTTCCCAGATCGCGTCCGCCAGCGGCTCCAGGCCCTTTTCCTTCGCCACGGAAGCGCGGGTCCTGCGCTTCGGGCGGAACGGGCGGTAAACGTCGTCGATTTCCGACAGGGTCGCGGCGGCGGCCAGCGCGGCGGAAATTTCGTCCGTCATGCTGCCGGAGGCCGCGATCAGTTCGGCGACCTCCTCGCGGCGTTTTTCCAGCGACCTCAGGTATTCGAGCCGCTCCGATATTTCACGCAGTGTCTGGTCGTCCAGCGAACCGTGCGCCTCCTTGCGGTAGCGCGCGATAAACGGGATCGTGTTGCCCTCGTCGATCAGCTCGATCACCTTCTGAATCTGCCATTGCTGTAACTGAAACTGGTTTGCCAGCGTCTGAACAAAGTCCATGCGTATAGGATCCTTTCTTTTTCAATCTGAAATGATAGTCTGCTTCCGTACCCGCGCGGGAATCGTTCCGCATAAACGGCAAATTCACCCGCGCAGGAGCTTTGCCAGCTCCGAAACCGCCCAGCACACGCCGTAAATCACCGGCTGGTGGACAAGATAAATCACCAGCGCGCGGCGGCCCATCCAGGAAAAGAACGGCACGCGCGAAGGGTACAGGAACGCGGGGAACCTCCCCTGCGCGGCCAGCTTGCCGAGCACCGTTCCCGCCGCGAACACGAAAATCCACGGAAACAGGGGGAAATAGTCGGCGCTCACAAAGTCGGAACCGTAAATCCCCAGCGGAAAAAGCCAGCCCGCCTGGGAAAGGGAGCCGGGCAGCAGCACGCCCAGCCGGGGAGAAAGCCCGACATACCCCAGCGGAACGCCCCGGGTAAGGAGGAACAGCAGCGCGCAGGCGGCGACCGCCACCCAGGAAAAGCGGAACCGGTCGGCGAACGGCTTGAGCAGCCCGTACAAAATCATGCAGACCGACAGAAAATGCAGGATGCCGAATACGATCAGGTCCTCTGGCACGGCAAGGTACGTGACCAGCGTGACCGCGAGGGCGACGCCGAACAGCTTGAAGCCGCGCGCCAGGTTGGAATGGGACAGGTCAGAGGAGATGCCGGAAATCAGCATGAAAAGCCCCGCGAACCACGGTTCTGCGGGCATAAAAAAGCGCAGGAGCACCATGCCGGCCTGCACGTGATACAGGTAAGCCAGCGTGTAAAAGCCATGGTAAAACACCATGCAGAACACCGCGAAGCCGCGCAGCTCGTCCATGGTGTGGATTCGCCCGCGCGCGGCCGACGGCCGGATTTTTTCCCCCATGATTTTATCCTCCGGTTTCCCGGCGGCTGTTCCGTTTGCCGCCGGGGTATGCTATAATAATCACGAATGTGAAATTTTCAGGCCTGTCCTCCCGGCAAAAGCCGGAGAGCAGGACAAGCAGCTTTCGTTATTATATCATGCGGCAGGAGGAAAAAACAATGAAAGAAACAAAATTGACCCGTGAATACGATGTCACCGAGGAGATGCTGGCGGTCAACGTGTGCAGCGGCAGCGTGCGCGTGCTTGCCACCCCCATGGTGGCCGCCTTTTTTGAAGGGACCGCGGCCGCTCTGGCCCAGGAAGACCTGGAGGAGATCTACACCACCGTCGGCTACAAAATCACGGTGGAGCACCTGAACCCGACCCCGCTGGGCGGAAGGGTGACGGTCACCGCGCGGCTGACGGAGCGGGACGGCCGGTTTTACCGGTTTTCGCTGGAGGCGTACGACAACGCGGGCCTGATCGCCACGGGAACGCACGAGCGCGTCAGCGTCAAAAAGGAAAGCTTTGCCGCCAAGGCGCAGTCGCGCCTGAACGCGTGACGGGTGCGGTATGGAATTTGCTTACGATCTGATCATCTTCGACGTGGACGGCACGCTCACCGACTCGGAGCCCGGGATTCTGGGCGCGATCCGGTACGCGCTGGGCAAAATGGAGCTTCCCGTTCCCCCGTATGAAACGCTGCGCCGCTTTATCGGCCCGCCGATCTGGTACAGCTTCACCACGTTCTGCGGCATGAACGCCGAGCAGGCGGAAACCGCCGTGCGGCTGTACCGTGAAACCTACAATGTCAGGGAAGCGTTCCTGAACAAGCCGTACCCCGGCATTCCCGAGCTGCTGACAAAGCTGAAGGACGCCGGCGCGCAGATGGCCGTGGCGACCTCCAAGCCGGAAAACATCGCGCTGCCGGTGCTCGACTATTTTCACCTGACCCCTTTTTTCCGCTATGTTTCCGCGCCGGACGGCCGGGAGCACAGCAGCCGGAAAAAGGAGCTGATCCAGTCCGCGCTGCGGGCCTGCGGCGTTCCGCCCCGGCGCGCGGTAATGGTCGGCGACACGCACTACGACGCGGCCGGCGCGCGGGACGCCGGGACCGATTTTATCGGCGTGCTGTACGGCTTTGGCAAAAAAGAAGAGATGGAGCGCGAGGGAGCGCGCGTTTTCGCGCCGGACGTTTCATCGCTTTTCCCCCTGTTTGTGCGGGAAAAATAAAGGGCCTCGGAACGAACTCGTTCCGAGGCCCCGGTCTGTCGTGCAGCAGGGGTGCCGCCGCGCCGCGCGGAGCATTTCCCCGTCAGGGGTTTTTCCGCAGGGCGGCAACGTCCTCTTCCGTGTAGATTTTCAGCCCTTTTTCCAGCAGAAGCGCCGCCGTCCTGCCATTGCCGGGCACCAGGCGGCCGCCGAAGGCGCCGTCATAAATTTTGCCGCACCCGCAGGAGGGGCTGCGGCTTTTCATAATTGCCGCTTCACAGCCGAAAAACTCCGCAAGGCGCGCCGCCTCCCGCGCGCCGCAGTCAAACTGCTCGGTAAAATCATGGCCCTCGCGGTCACGGACGCGGCCGTCTTTCAGCTCCGCCGGAGCGCGCGGCGTCGGCATGCCGCCCAGCTGCTCCGGGCAGACCGGGATCAGATGATGCTTTTCCCGCAGCGCGGCGACCGCCGTGTTTTCGCAGCCGTCGCCGCTGTACCGGCACCGCACGCCCAACAGGCAGGCACTTACCAGAATGTTCATGTTGCGCACTTCCTTCAAGCTTTGATCATCACGCACCCGTTTCGCGGCTCCGGCTCATGCTGAAACGGGCGATCTTCCAATCTCATTTTGCCGATCCGCGTCCTCAGACATTGAGCAGGTCAAAGCTTACGCAGAATTCCCGGAATTCCTCCGGCCGAAGCGGCTTGCTGAAATAATATCCCTGAATCTGGTCGCATTTCATCTTTTTCAGCAGCAGCATCTGTTCCTCCGTTTCCACGCCTTCGGCGATGACCTCCTTGCCCAGCTGGTGGGCCGTGCTGATGATCTCCTGGATCAGGATCCGGCAGCTCTCTTTGTCGATATGATCGATGAAGGCCTTGTCGACCTTGACACAATCAATCGGCAGCCGGATCAGCTGGATCAGGGAATTGTACCCCGTTCCGAAATCATCGAGCAGAATTTTACTGCCCGCCGCTCTGATTCGGCGCAGCAGCTCCTCAACCTCGCTGATATTTTCAATCAGGACCCGTTCCGTCAGCTCGTAGTCCAGCATATTCCGGCCGGCTTCAACCGTCTGCATGGAATTTTCAGTATGCCGGAGGATGACGTCGCTCTTTAAATCCCTGGGGGATAAGTTGATGGACGCTTTGATTTTCACGCCCTGTTCCTGCCACTTTTTCAGCTGACAGATTACATTTTCAAGCACCCATTTCGTGATTTCCCCGATAATCCCCGCGTCCTCGGCGATCTGAATGAATTCCGCCGTGTTCATATTGCGGCTGTTTTCCCACCGCAATAGCGCTTCGGCGCCCGCGATTTTATTGCTGTTCAGGTCGAAAATTGGCTGGTACACCAGGGTGAACTCATCATTTTTCAAAGCCTCGTAAAGGGCGATGAGCGTTTCGTATTTTTCCTTGTTTTTCCGCGAAACGGAATCGTCGTAAACCGCGATCCCCTGCCCGTCGAACCGGTCCTGGTCAAGCGTTCTTCCCATGGTTTTAAACAGGTCGACGGGGTCGCCGCCGTGCAGCGGATAATTTGAAATACCGCATTTCGTGATCAGGCTGACCGGCAGCTTCCCGATGACAACAGGCTTTTGAAAAGACTCCTGAAACTTCCTTGCCGCCGCGTACGCGCGTTCTAAACCGTAACCCGGCAGGATAACGGCCACTTCGTTCGGGAACACGGAATAGACATTCCTGCCCATCAGGCTTTCCAGACTGCCGATCACTTTAAAGACGGCTTTTTCACCCACACGGTAGTCGACATACCGGTTGATATGGTCCAGATTTGTAATCCGAACCACAACCAGCGAAAACTCTTCCCGCTTCCGAATCCGGTCGTCGATATCCATTTTAAGCTTTTTGATGTTCGGCAAACCCGTGTCCTCGTTGATCCATGACCGCTGAAGGCGGGTTTCCATATTTATCCTGATCTGCCTCATCAAATCCCCAAGGACCGTGCCGGTCAAAACAAAAATCGCCGTTCGAAGGGCCCATCCGCCGCTGCTCTGCATGACCCCCAGCTTCACATTGACGGGCATCCACGGCCCGAGCGATATTCCGGCCAAAAGCGCGGCCACAATCGCCCCCTTGATGCCGAAAAAGAAAGCGGATAAAATAATGGGGATATACATCAAATGCGTAAACGCAAATTCGGTCCCCCCTGCGAAAAGCACCATAAAATCCACGGCCAGTATGGAAATAAGAATGAAGCCTGCCTTTACCGCGGGTGTTTTGAAAACGCATAAATCTCGCGCTGCTTTTTTCATCTCGGAGCAACCTGCTCTCTCTGTTCCTGTATTTTCAGGAGCCGGTTTCTGAACCGAACATGCCGCAAAGAGGCAGACGGAACCGTGCCTGAATGGTATTTTTTGCCTGTGGCGCATTTTTAAAACGTTTTAGTAAGTCCCACATTAACATAATTTACCATAATACTGCGTGAAAATATTTCTTTCCCGTAATTGTATTTCAGATTGCGGCGAATTTTTTTCACTTCTGCCGTTTGAACCGCTCTCCGGACGAAATCCCTGCGCCTCGGACGGGATCAGACGGAACCAAACGGGAGAACGCGGGACTTTCGGCAGCTTGGAACAAACCAAAAAGCAGGCGGCCGAAACCGGCCGCCTGCTGCCTGCTTTATTTTTCCACAACAGAGGGAAGCCCGGTGGAAAATTCGATCTGGGTTCCGTCGCAGCGGGCCAAAATGGTGACCTGCCGGTCGGTGCGGTAAATAGCGACGCCCGCTTTTTCCAGCCGCGCAACCACGGCGGCATCCGGGTGGCCGTAGTCGTTGTCCACCCCGCAGGAGATCACAGCCGCGCCGGGGCCGACCGCTTTTAAAAACGCCGCGCTGGTGGAGGTAGAGCTGCCATGGTGGCCGCACTTGAGCACGTCGCTTTTCAGGTCATAGCCCTTTTTCAGCATTTCCTTTTCACTGTCGGCCTCCGCGTCGCCGGTGAACAAAAAGCTTTTTTGGCCGCATGTCAGCTTTACCACCACGGAATAACTGTTCAGGCCGCTGTACTTGCTCGAATTCGGCGCGAAAACCCGCATGGTCTCGTCCCCCGCGCTGTAAATTTCGTCGCCGCCGCTCGCCTGGCTGACCGTGAGACCCTTGTCCCGGATCGCCGTGAGCAGCTTTTCATAAACGCTGGTCGTCGGGACCTGCGAATCCGCGATTTTCGGCATGTAGACCTTCCCGACGGGGAAGCTGCGCACCACCTGCGCCATTCCGCCGATATGATCCTCGTGCGGGTGGGTGGCGATCAAAAGGTCGACGCGCGTCACGCCGAGGTTTTTGATGTAATCGGTCAGCCGCGCCGAGGTTTCCCCCGTTCCGGCGTCGATCAGAACGGTTTGCCCGCTTTTCAGCCGGATCAGCTCGCAGTCGCCCTGCCCCACATCCAGAAAATAAACCTGCGTTTCGTTCTTCTGCGCAAAGGACGCGGACGGGGCGGAAGCCGCGTTCCCCTGCGCGGGCTGTACGTCGCAGCCAAACAGGCTGAAAACGGCGAGAAACGCCGCGGCCAGAAGAAACGCCCGCGGCAAAGCCGCTTTTTTATGTCTGCAAAACAAAAAACCTCCTCCTTTCCGGGCGGTGGTATAAAAAAAGCCGCCCTGCGGGCGGCTTTCAGTTTTCAGGCAATGCGGGCCTTATTTTTCTTCTTCGCCTTCCTTGCTGCCTTCGCGGAAAAGATTGAAGCGGAACAGCCTGGATTCATCCTCCTGCTTATCGCATACAATATACGCTTCCGCAATCTTGCCGCCCTCGATCAGCTTTGTCAGACCAACGAGCTGGCTCAGCTTGCTTTTCAGGTTCAACCGGTCCCCTTCATCGGTTACCAGGTAAACATTGCCCTCGCATTCGTCCAGTACCCTCAAAAAATCCGGTACGTTTACATCATGAAGCTTCAGCGTAGATGCCATAAGTATTCCTCCTTTAAATGTGGCAAAATTTCCATAAATATTTCCGGTCTGATTTCATTATAACATGCGCGTGCGGTTTGTCAACAAAGCGCCCCGGGTGAAAATTTACAAAGTTTTCCCCACTGTTTTTTCGCTTTCAGTGAATTTTAGCATATTTGCCATACACGCTTCCTCCGTGTTATAATATATCACAATTTCATATAATATTACGGATTGGAGATCTTAAAATGGAACAGGCGGCGGAGGCCGGCATCGTAATGGGTACCGCGGAGGATTTCCCCGCGATTTACCAAGACCTGCAAAAACAGTTTCCTTCCTGCGAGGTGTACCGGTATGAAACATTTTTACGTCTTTTGAACAACGGGAAATACCGCATCGCGCTTTACCGGCGGAACGCGGACGGCGCGCTTCTGGGGTACGCCCTGTTATGCTCTGTGGAACAGAGCAATATCGTCTGGATGGATTACCTTGCCGTGTTGAAGGAATACCACGCGCGCGGGCTGGGACAGGCGCTGTTCCGCGCGCTGTACCGGAAATACTGCGGACCGTTCGACGGCCTGATGTTTTCGGTGGAGCACGTTTCCGCCGGGAACGAGGCGCTTGCCAAAACGCAGAAACGGCGCATCGCCTTTTACGAAAAGCTGGGGGCGCGCCGCCTGCACGCCGCTTACCTTCAGCCCACGCCGGAGGACAGCTTTCCCATGTACCTTTACTTCAAGCCCCGGCGCGGGGTGAACTTTATCAGCCGTGAAACGCAGGCTCTGGCCATTTCCGACATGTACCAGTACTGCTTTTCCCACCTGAAGCACTGGCGCGGGCTGCTGCCCCGGTTCAGAAGCTCCATTGTGGACGAGCGGTTTACCGGCTGACCAGCCGCCCGTCATGAATTTTCAGGACGCGGTCCGCCGAGGCGGCGATCCGGTCGTCGTGAGTGATCAGGATCACGGTGCGGCCCTCGCGGTTCATCGCGCGCAGAATCTCCATCACCGCCGAGCCGGACCGCGAGTCGAGGTTGCCCGTGGGTTCGTCCGCAAGCACAATGGGCGGCTTCGCCGCAATGGCCCGCGCAATCGCCACCCTCTGCTGCTGCCCGCCGCTCATCTGGGCGGGCTTGTGGCGCAGCCGGCCCGCAAGGCCGACCCGCTCCAGCGCGGACTGCGCCAGCGCTCTGCGCCGTTCCCGGGGAATGCCCCGGTAAAACAGCGGCAGCTCCACGTTTTCCAGCGCGTCCAGCCCCGGAATCAGGTTGAACCCCTGGAACACGAACCCGATTTCCCGGTTGCGGATCTGCGTCAGCTTTTTTTCCTCCAGCCCGGCGACATTGCGCCCTTCCAGACAGTATTCGCCGCTGGTGGGCGTGTCCAGGCAGCCGAGGATGTTCATCAGCGTCGATTTTCCGGAGCCGGACTGCCCCACAATGGCGACGAACTCCCCCGGCCGGACCGAAAACGAAATGCCGTCCAGCGCGCGGACTTCCGTTTCCCCCTGGTTATATATTTTATAGATATTACTGACTGTAATCAGGTCATCCATGGCCGCACCTCGTTTACAATTCGCAGGCAAACCGCTATAATGAAGGATATGGAACAACAGAAAGGGATGGAGATATGCTCACAAAGTTCTGGAAACAATTTAAAAGCGGCACGGACATCCGCGGCGTGGCAAGCGAAGGCGTGCCCGGTCAGGAAGTGAACCTGACCGACGAGGTCATTGAAAAGATGGCGGCGGGCTTTGCGCTCTGGCTGGCGGAAGCGGTCAAAAAGTACCCCGCGAAGCTTCGGGTTGCCGTCGGCCATGATTCCCGCATTTCCGCCGGACGCATTCAGGCGGCCGTCACCCGCGCGCTGACCGGGGCGGGCGCTGCCGTGCTCGACTGCGGGCTGGCCTCCACCCCCTCCATGTTCATGACGACGGTCGATTTGGGCTGCGACGGCGCGGTGCAGATCACCGCGAGCCACCATCCGTTCAACCGCAACGGCCTGAAATTTTTCACCCGGAACGGCGGCCTCGATTCGCCCGACATTGAAGCCGTTCTTCTGCACGCCCAGAACGGCGACACCCCCGCCCCGGCGGCCGGTTCCTGCGAACCGGTCGATTACATGGCGCAGTACGGCGCACATCTGCGCGACATGATCCGCCGCGCGGTCAACGCCCCGGACTATGAGCATCCGCTGGCCGGGTTCAAAATCGTGGTGGACGCCGGAAACGGCGCGGGCGGCTTTTACGCGCGCGACGTGCTCGACCCGCTCGGCGCGGACACCGCCGGCAGCCAGTTCCTGGAGCCGGACGGCCGGTTCCCCAACCATATTCCCAACCCGGAAAACGAGGAGGCCATGCGCTCCGTCTGCGCCGCCACCGTGGCAGCCCGCGCGGACATGGGCGTGATTTTCGACACCGATGTGGACCGCGGCGGCGCCGTGGACGCGAAGGGCGATGAAATCAACCGCAACCGCCTGGTCGCCATCGCCTCGGCCATCGCGCTGGAGGGCAACAAGGGCGGCACGGTCGTGACGGATTCCATCACCTCCAGCGGCCTGAAGGATTACATTGAAAAGACGCTGGGCGGAAAGCACCACCGGTTCAAGCGCGGTTACAAAAACGTGATCAACGAGGCGCTTCGCCTGAACGCGGAGGGCGTGAACTGCCCGCTCGCGATCGAAACCTCCGGCCACGCCGCGCTGCGGGAAAACTATTTCCTCGACGACGGCGCGTATCTGGTGACGAAAATCATCATCAAAATGGCGCAGCTGCGCGCGCAGGGCAAGACGCTGGACAGCCTGCTCGAGCCGCTGGCGGAGCCGGCGGAAGCCGTCGAGCTCCGTCTGCCGGTCACGCGGGAAAACTTCCGCGAATGCGGCGCGGCGGTCATTGCGGCATTGGAGCAGTACGCGCAGCGCCAACCCGGCTGGGAAATCGCCCCGGACAACCGCGAGGGAATCCGCGTTTCGTTCGGGAAGCAGAACGGCGACGGCTGGTTTTTGCTGCGCATGAGCGTGCACGACCCGATCATGCCGCTCAATATGGAAAGCGATTCCGGCGGCGGCGTCCGGCGGATCGCGGAACAGCTTTACGCGTTCCTGCGCACCTGCGACGGCCTTGATATCTCCCCGATGGAAAAGTTTTTGAACCGGTAATCAGCCCGAACCGTTTCAACCGCACCCGGCATAGCCGGGTGCTTTTATTTTTCCGGGAACGGAACGCGGCCCCTTCCCCGCCGCCCGGGCGGAGGAGACATTACGCCGTTAAATAAACCAGATGCGCAATGCCCGGAATGCTTTCCCCCTGCTGGGAGGAGGTGGGCGACATCAGCGCGCCGGTGGCGAGGAACAGCACCTTGTGCAGCTCGCCCTGCGAAAGCTGGTGCAGAATCAGCGAGCACAGCACGGAGGCGGAGCAGCCGCAGCCGGAGCCGCCCGCGTGGACATCCTGTTTCACCCGGTCGTAAATCAAAAGCCCGCAGTCGTTGTGGACCGGCTTGATTTTGATCCCGTCCTTTTCCAGCAGCTCCTCCATCAGCTCGCTGCCGACCAGACCGAGGTCGCCGGTCAGAATCAGGTCGAAATCCTGCGGGGAGGCGCCCGTGTCCTTCAGAAAATCCGTGAGCGTCTGGGCGGCGGCGGGCGCCATGGCCGCGCCCATGTTGGCCGCGTCCTTAATCCCCAGGTCCGCGATCCGCCCGAAGGTAACGGCCTGCACCGTAATCTTCGCCCCCTGCTTCGGCTGCTGGGTGCCGATGACAATCGCGCCGGCTGCCGTCGCCGTCCACTGCGCCGTGGGGGCGCGCTGCCCGCCGTATTCCAGCGGGAAGCGGAACTGCCGCTCGGCGGAGCAGAAATGCGAGGAGGTCACCGCGACGGTCTGTTTCGCTGCGCCCGATTCCGTAAAGACGCTGGCGATCGCCAGCGTCTGCGCCATGGTGGAGCAGGCCCCGTACTGCCCGAGGAACGGGATGTCCAGCCCGCGCAGGCCGAAGGTGGAGGAAATGCACTGGTTGAGCAGGTCCCCCGCGAAAATGCAGTCGATCTCCGTATTGCTCACGCCCGCTTTCCCCAGCGCGAGGTTCACCGCCTCGTTCTGCAGGCGGCTTTCGGCTTTTTCCCAGCTTTCCTCCCCCATGGTGGTGTCGGTGTGGCAATGGTCGAACAGGTGCCCCAGCGGCCCCTCCGACTCTTTTTTCCCCGCCACGGAGGCAAACCCCAGTATGGTCGGGCCGTTGTTCATGGTGAGCGTGTACTTCCCGGTTCGGGTAGGCATTTCAGTCACTCCTGCTCATTAAGATAGACGGAAGATTACCAGAATCAATCCGTACAGAATGGA
>JAAYUL010000028.1 GCA_012517675.1 Clostridiales bacterium
GCGTGGTTTTGCCCGAACCGGTGGAGCCGATGAACGCCGTCGTCTGCCCGGGCTTTGCGGTGAAGGACACGTCGTGCAGAACATCTTCGTCCGCCCCGTGGTAACGGAAGCTGACATTGCGGAATGTGACAAAGCCTGTTTCGTCCTGCCGGAAAGCCTTCGGATGTTCCGGGTCTTCGATGGAAGGCTCCGTTTCAATCACTTCGGCAATGCGGTTTGCGGACACCGCGGCGCGGTCAGCACGCTGGTCACCAATTATGCGTATGACCTGCCCTATCTTCAGATCATCAATTCCTACAACATCGGGATTGAAATCATGCAGGGAATTTCGGGAAGCCTGGGCGTCATTCTTACCGTGCCGCTGGTCGCGGCGTTTTCGGCGTTTGCAAACGGCGGGAAGCGGAAGGCGCTCCGCGCAAGCGGCCCGATTACCGGCAACAACATATTCCGCGGCTTCCGCCATGGGAATCTGGAAGCGATTGTCGGCTGCCGGAAGGGGAGCGGGCGCCGCAGCGTTCCGAACGGGTGTGATTCCAGCCGGGGCGGGGAATAAAAAACGGAGCGGGAGAAATTCCCGTTCCGTTTTTCGAGTACTGGGGATGGCGCCCAGGAGGCGGACGATTTTTCGTCCGCCTCCTGGGCGTTTAATATTCAATCCCTTTTCTTGCCGGAACTTTTCTGTCGTAAGGGTGCTTGATCTTCCGGATTTCCGAAACGTAGTCGGCCAGCTGTAAAAATTCGGGCGCCGGGTCGCGCCCGGTCAGCACCACTTCGAGCGCCTCCGGCTTGCCGCGCAGGAAATTTAGCACGTCCTCCGCTTGAAGCACGCCGGTGGAAACCGCGCCGAACACCTCGTCCAGAATCAGCAGGCCGCAGGTTTCGCGCCGCGCGGTTTCCACGGCGGCGCGCAGCATGGCGCCGGACTGCCGGCGGGCCTCCTCCATTTCACGCGGGGTCATCTGAAACGTGAATTTTACGCTTTCCGGCCCGGGAATCAGGAAAAAGCCGGGCAGCCGTTCCAGGACCCGCCGTTCGCCGGAGGAATTCCCCTTTAAAAACTGCGCCAGAACCACGCGCATCCCGCTGCCGCAGGCGCGCACCCCAAGCCCCACGGCCGCCGTGGTTTTCCCTTTTCCTTCTCCGCAATAAATATGAATCAAACCCTGCATGCACAGTCCCTCCGCATCCGTCGTTTTTTCCATTGTAACGCAAACGGTTTTGCCGACGCAAGAAAAACCCAAAAAATCCCGCTGTATTCATAATTCGGACAAAATCATGTTACATATTTTTTCAAAAAATGTCATACAAATATAAACTGGCTATCACATCGTTTTCACATAACAAAAGCATAATAAAATCACAGCATAACACATTGCGAGTTACAAGCGAAAGGAAATGATGATATGTTTCATCCGTTTGCAGACGATAAGAAAAACAATCAGGAAAACAATCAGGAAAACAACAAGGAAAACAACACCATACAGCCGTACGAGGGGAAACCGGAAAATCAGGCCGAATGGCAGGGCAGCACCTACCATTACGCCGCGCCGCAGCAGACCTCGCCGACTTACTCCTGGGAGCATCCGCCCGCGCCGGAAGCGAAGACGCCGAAGAAAAAGCGCGGAATCAAGAAATTTTTGATGAAGGCGGTTGCCGCCGTCCTGGTCTGTGTCATAATCTCGGGCGGCTCCATCGCCGGGTTCACGGCGTTGGTGAACAACGGGTATATTCAGCTGAATTCGACTTCCTCCGACAGCACGACGGCGGCGTTCACCATCACCAAGCTGGTGGGTTCCACCACCAGCACCAGCACGACAACGGGGCAGCTGACCCTTCAGGAAATCGCAGCCAAGGTGGTTCCGTCGGTCGTGTGCATCCAGAATTATCAGGTGAGCCAGAGCAGTAAAACCACGCAGCGCAGCCAGCAGGGAAACAGCGACGACAACAACACACAGGGAACCGCGACGACCGACAGCACGGAAGAGGACAGCTCGGTGTCCCCGGCGAGCGAGGGTTCCGGGATTATTGCGACGACCGACGGCTACATTATTACCAATGCCCACGTGGTGGAAGACGCGACCTCGCTGAAGGTGGTTCTTTCCACCGGTAAAACCTACTCCGCCAAGCTGGTCGGCAGCGACAGCGTAACGGACCTCGCGGTCATTAAAATCGAAGCGACAGGCCTGACCGCGGCGGAATTCGGCTCCTCCGACGACCTGAAGGTTGCGGACACCGTCATGGCGGTCGGCAACCCGGGCGGCCTGGAATTCAACTCCAGCGTGACCGTGGGCTACGTTTCCGCGCTCAACCGTGAGATCACGAATTCCGAAACCGGCTACACCATGAAATGCATCCAGACCGACGCCGCGATCAACCCCGGCAATTCCGGCGGCGCGCTGGTCAATATGTACGGCCAGGTAATCGGCATCAACTCCTCCAAAATTGTCGCGACCGGCTATGAAGGGCTCGGCTTCTCTATCCCGATTTCAATCGCCCAGCCGATCATCAGCGACCTCAAGCAGTACGGTTATGTGAAAGACCGGGCGGTACTCGGTGTTTCCGGCCAGTTCATCGATGCGGTCACGGCCCGATTCTACAATCTGCCCACCGGCATGTACGTTGCCTCCATTACCAGCAGCGAAGTGACCAACGCGGGCATCCAGAAGGGCGACATCATCACCAAGATCGACGGCAAGAGCGTGACCAGCCAGAACGTAATCACCTCCGCCGTTACGGCCAAAAAGCCGGGCGACACCGTAACGCTCAGCGTGACGAATTCTCAGACAGGAAACAGCTTTACCGCGACCGTCAAGCTCATCCAGTCGACCGGCAAATAAGCGTGCAAGGGTACCTTTTGTATTTCCCTTTCTTTTATACCAAAAAGCAGCGGACCGAACGGCTCCGCTGCTTTTTGGTTGGATCGGCGGGAATAACGACGAGTATTCAAGCCGTCCGTTTTACGGTGGTCATGACTTTTAAATCAAATGAAAATTTTCGAATCTGACCCGAAGCAAAAAATAAAGAATTCCCCCATGTGAAAAGTATCGTAAGCAAAAGAGCAAGGATATCCCTCCGGACGTTTTTTTGCCCCCACGCAAATTGACGCTGTTTTCTGCATTCACGAATAATGTCCGTCACCAAAGTGTTTTCCGTCATCGGAACGGTTATAAATGCCATCGGAAAAGCGAGCTTCGGGTTTATGTAAAAGCTGACGCCAAATAATACCGCACCTGCAGCAGCAATCATGCTTTCTTTAATTTTTGGATGGCTTTTCAGATCTCGGCTTCTTTCTGAAAAGGTTCCATCAGCTCTCTTTCACTGCCGGTAAGTTGCCTTCCGTGATTCTTATATCAGTTCCAAGATATGTGTTTTTTCCGTTTCTGTGCATATAAGCTTTTACCGTAACTTCTGTCTGGAAATACGCAAATTCACCTGCAACATAAACTTCACGCTGACGCTTATGCATCATAACATAAACATAATCATCAGGTAATAGAAACGCGATACCCGTTCATGCGGAACCAAAACCGGCAACAATGGATGCTGCTATCGTAGCTCCTAAGTATGGAGATAATGCTGAAAGAAGAACACCCGATATAAATACCCCAACTTGTGCATGGCCTTGTGTAGAAAATTACTCTGTCCGAAGACCGTTTGATCTTTCCGCTTTTTATCAATAATAATACTTTAAAAGCAGAATTCAAATACATAAATTTATAATATATAGAAAAATATAGCGGACGTTTTGCGGCGGTTACAGCGACATCGGGTCGGCCGGCGGCGCGGGAGGAGGCACCAGGCCGAATTCCGCCGGGTTGATCTGCCCGCTCTGAACGGCCCGGTCGCGCAGGTAAATGTAAAGCTCCGCGAAAGAGGCGTTGATGTACGGCGACACAAAGGAAACGCTTATGGTAACCAGAATCGACTGCCCAATGGCCCAGACGACGGCTCCTTCAAAATTCAAAAAACGCACCGCGGCGGAAATAAAGCCGTACGGAAGGAGCGCCAGAATGATCCAGCCGAGGAAGGAAAGCGACAGCACGAAAATGCCGCCCTTTTCCCCGTCCGTCAAATGCCTGCTGAGTTCCCTCGCGCGGCTGCCCGGCATGTAGGGGTTGTCGGCGAGAATATACGGCACCAGGCAGTATTGCAGCACCTTCACAATGCCGGGGATGATCAGCAGCAGCGCCCAGAGCCCGATGAACAGATACGTGACGAACAAGGCGCCCAGCGCGCCCATGTAATTCAGCCGAAAACCGCTGAACAGCAGGCTGAAGTCCGTTCTGCCGAACCGGTTCTGAATAAAAAAGCGCGCGATGCCGATCGTCAGAGGAATCCCGACAAAGATGATAATTAAAATATTCGCGAGCGAAAGCAGGTTGACCAGCCCGCTCTGCGCGACAATGGCGTCCAGATTCCCCTCAAAGTCCTGTAACATGCTCTCGTAGCTCATTGTGAGCGGCGTGGTGATCAGGGAAAACGCAGACGTAATGAAAGCCGCCAGAATGCAGACGCCGAACGCCGTCCAGTAGCGCCCGTTCAGCGCGATTCTGGCGTTCGATTTAATGATTCTTCTGTCCCACATGTTCAAAGCCCCCTTCGATAAAAAGGGATTCCGCCGCCCTATTTAAAAATAAAAACAACGGAATCCCAATATTTAAAAATATATGCCGTTCAGACTGCAATTAGTCGATCGGATCGTTGTTCCACGCATACATTTTGCGCAGCTCCTTGCCCACTTCCTCCAGCTGGTGGCCGGCGGCGATGCGGCGGCATGCGCTGAAGTGCGCGCGTCCGTTTTTGTTTTCGGCAATCCACTTGGAAGCGAAGGTGCCGTCCTGAATCTCGCTCAGGATCTTCTTCATTTCCTTCTTGGTTTCGTCGGTGATCAGGCGCTTGCCGGTTTCGTAGTCGCCGAACTCCGCCGTGTCGGAAATGGAGTAGCGCATGAGCGCGAAGCCGCCCCGGTAAATCAGGTCGACGATCAGCTTCATTTCGTGAATGCACTCGAAATAGGCATTCTCCGGCGCATAGCCCGCTTCCACAAGGGTTTCAAAGCCGGCCTGCATCAGGGCGGTCACGCCGCCGCACAGAACGCACTGTTCGCCGAAGAGGACGGTTTCGGTTTCAATCTTAAAGGTGGTTTCCATCAGGGCCGCCCTTGCCGCGCCGAGCGCCGCGCCGTAAGCGAGGCCGATTTCA